>JANXMQ010000158.1 GCA_025354565.1 Akkermansiaceae bacterium | reverse complement strand
GCCGGTCGCCCGTCTCGCCGCCGCCCAAGCCGCGATCATGGAAAAACGCGCTGCGAAGAAAAAGTAATCGTGGCTGCGGCGTCTTGCCGCTGAAACCATCCAATCCAAGGCCGTCCCGGGAAACTGGGGCGGCTTTTTTTGCAACTTCCTCTTTCAATTAGATGTTATTTCGGGCAAGTCAGACCTGCAAATATGGGATTTTCGCTACATTGGTTTACAAACATCTGGTTCGTTGTGATATGCGCAGGTTTCCTTGTCCTGTTGGCTTTGATCACAGCCATTTGTTGGTACTTTGAAAGCCGACATGCGATTCTCTCATTGAAGCGCGCGCGTGAAATCCTGGTCGAAAGTTCTGGTCAAACAGAGTTTTTTGCCGACTTTCCAAGTTTCGATGAGCGCATTCGCCCTGTCTTCAGACGAGTAAAAGTGTTTAGCGATGCATGGCAGCGTTGGTCCACATCCCTTCAGAGCTTCACGCGGGCGGACGGAGCGCAGGTCATTTCGAGTGAGAAACCGGCGAGCGAATTTTTCAGCCTCGGTTCATGGGAGAGAACGATGGCGATGCATTGGTATCGTGCCTTGCCCAACTATCTGGTCGGATTAGGACTGTGCTTTACATTCCTCGGAGTAGTTGCGGTGATTTCTCTTGCTGCAAAAAGCCTTCAGACAAGCAAAGAGGCTGCTGATCAAACGGAGGCTCTTCGGCAGCTTTTGGAGGCCACGTCATTTAAATTCACCACTTCGCTGGTCGGTGTTTTTTGCTCTGTGGTCTATTCGCTCTATTTCCGCTGGCGACAGATCAACGTTGAGCGATGCGTCGTGGCATTGGTCGCTGATTTGAACAGGCGGGTCTTCGTTCTAAATCCTACGGCGCTTTTGCTTCAGATCCGGGATGAAAATCAGAAGCAGACAGGATGTCTTGAAACTATGGCGACGAATATCGGTGTCGCGGTTGGCGAACAGTTCACGACTGCATCGCGCATTATGGGGGATGCCATTGCGGGGCTGGACAAGACCGTGCAAGGGATGAGCGTCCAAATGGCACAAAAAACAGATTCGATGAAGGATGCAATTGACGGTCTGAGTGGTGGAATTGTTGAAACAACTTCCGCCGATCTCGAAAAACTGGTTTCCGCGGCAGTTGAGGCACTGAATACAACCCTTCGGGATCATCTCGACGAAGTGGCGGCTTCATTGAAAGAAACCTGCCGCGAAATTGAAGCCACGCGGGTCGCATTCAGCGAGGTAACGGGGCATGCAGTGACCGTGCGTGGCGAATTCTCGACTCTCGGAGAAGAGATTCAGACCCGTACTTCGGAGGTCAGCGAGATGCTTCTCAGAGCGGAGAGTAATGTGGAAGAGAGATTGCGCGGTGCCGTTGGAGCGGCTGAGGAAATCCAGGCAGCGATTCAGAAGGCGGCGGATAACGCGGCCGGCATGGATTCGCTCGGCACTGGACTATCAAATGCGGCAACCGCTGTCCAGGAAGCTGCCGCGCAGTGGCGGGTCATGGGTGAAGATTTCAGCAAGTTGACGCTCACGAATGGGGCAGCATCAGAAACAGTGAAGGTTGCGGTTGAATCGCTGCGCCTGCAATGGGAGATGCAGGGCACGCGGATTGGTGAAATCGACACACACCTCGCGAAGACGATTGATGCAGTGCAGCAACACTTTGACGGTTACGCCCAGCGGTTGCGCGAATACACGGCAGAGTTGGATTCCCAGCTTGGGCGAGCGGTCGGTAGTTTCAGTGCGACTATCGAATCGCTTGGCGATGCTCCAGAGCGGTTTGAGGATGCTGGTGCGCAATTGCAGAAAGCCGCACAGGATGCTGTTGCGGCTCTCGAGCCACTGCACAAACTTGACGGCCTCGCCGCCGCGATTTCAAAATCTGCGGACGCATTGCGTGCGGCGATTTCTGTTCAACCGGACACGCAGCCATGAACGAAGATTTGTCCGAACGTCGTGATGAGCCGGAGGAGAATTACTTCGTCTCCCTCAGCGATCTGATGACGGGCGTGGTCTTCATTTTTGTCATCCTGCTTTGTGCTTTCGCGTTTCACTATCAGACGGAGGCTCTGACGGCAAAGGCTGCTGCCGAGAAGTCAAACAAATTGGAAATCGAGGCACGGAACGCGACGAATATCGCACAGGAGGAAAAGGAAAAAGCCGAACTCTCGAAACAGTCCGCTGATAGGGCTGAAACCGATGCGCATGAAAAGGGCAGGAAAATTGATGCCCTCAGCAAGCTCTTGCGCGAGCGCGATGATGCATTGAGGGGGATATTGAGTGGATTGGTAGCCAAACTGACGGAGCGTGGGGTACGCGTTTTGTTCGATCCGACCACGGGGGTGATTCGGTTGCCTGAGGAACTGCTTTTCGCTAAGGGCAGCGACATTCTGAGCGAAAGCGGGAGGAATGGCCTTGGGATTGTCGCTGAAGAACTTGTCCCGGTTTTAATTCGCGGCTGCGCGGAGGGGTCCACTTTTCGGCTCGAAGCCCTCTTCGTGGAAGGGCATACGGATGCTGACCCGATCCGCTCGCTGCGTTTCGCTGACAACTGGGATCTATCCGCCGCTCGTGCGACAAATACCTACCGTGCGCTAATTACGGCGAAACCGGAACTGGAGTCGTTTTTGAATCCCTCAGCCCTTCGCATTCTTGGCGTGAGCGGCTACGGTGAGAATCGCCCTGTCGCACCAAACGACTCCGACGATCACAAAAAGAGCAATCGCCGCGTTGATCTGAGATTCCTGATGGCTCGCCCGACGGAATCAGAGCTTGATCGTGCACGGCAGGAAATTGACGAACCCTCCAAACCTATAGCTCCTACTTCTCGATGACTCCGCTCGCAGCTCGGTTGCAGTCACTTCATAGAGGTCTCGCGGCGCTTGATGTTCCGGCCTTCTCCTTGGCATCACTCACTGGAGCTGTCAAAGCGCTTGGTGACTGTGCGGCGGGGGAACCACCGCCAGCGTCCGACCGACTTGAGCGGCTGCGGGCAAAAATCCACTTACAGATAATAATTGCAAATGTGCCGCTGAAGCTTGGTGCTTCTGAATGGTTGGACGCTCCTTGGCTCGCCTTGGAGCACTGGGGTGACGGTATCCTTTGCGAGCATGCCCACTTTCGCGACGGACTTCTGTTGGCAGCCAAATCAAGTTCTCACATCGGTAAACGGTGTATTCATGTTTTCCTACGCGATTATGATCCGAACTCTCCGCAGAATGCCGCCGCCCTCGGTGGTGTGATTAGAGAGACCCTGAGTGCTGACCACTTGCCGCTGGCTGGGTGGAACGAACGGAATAGAAAGTTTCATATCTTTGACGCCAATGGAGGACCAGATGCGGTGATCGTTGGGCTGCTTTCAATGAATTCTGCGAAGCCACTGACAGAATGCCTCAGCGATGCCGGACTGGTAGGGCATTTTGGAGGTGGCGGCTTTTCGTTTGGAATGCTGCTCGCTTGGTGCGGCAGAGCGCATTCCCGCCCTTGGGAAAAGCAGGAGGTCATCTGGAATTGGATGCAACAATGTTCCGGTGCGGTTGCTGGTAATGTTTTTCGAATCGTAGAATGCCTTCTTGACCCGTGGCGGACCGACGATCCCGCGTCTGAATGGCGAACACCTCTTCTCGCGTGGTTGCAAATGCATCACGGTGATCCGCGTGAGGCTGTTTCGGGTGTCTGGCCTCAGGTGAACGGAGAACTGCGTGCTGTCGCAGTGCGCTGGCTGACGCTGCAAACTATCGAGGGATTCTTTGAAGTGCTAGACGACTATGCGCTTCGTCGCGGCGATGATACGATGCACAGGCAGTGGCCCTATCGAAAGGCATTCTGGCTGGCTTACTACCATCGTGGCGTAGTGCTCGATGCGAAGGCAGCCGTTGGTCGTGACATGGAGGAATGCCTGGGCTGGCAGATTTTACAATCGAGATTCGGAAATCGGATCGCACGACTGGAAGAGTTTGAGATGCGCCAGTCGGCGCTACTGTTAAAGTTGCGAGGCGTGGTCGTCTTTGAAGGGACCCATAACACGAGTTGCCGTTTGTGGGACGACACATCACCCAACGCGCCGGAACTCCGTAAGACACGATTCCGTCGCTCCGACATAATTGCCAATCCACGAACCGACTTGCGTATAGACCCGTTTTCCGTTGAAACCGGAATTTCACACATGGGGTCTGAAAATGGGACATGGCAGCGCAAGCTTCGTGATTTTCTACGCCGCAAGATTGGAGTGTCCATTCCAGATACTGAGCTAATGCCATGAAATACGAACTAACAAAAGAGGGATTCTTTCTGAATGACAATGGCCGTCATTTTTCGCAATGGGGAACCAGTGGAGCGTCCTCTTTGCTTGTGGCGTGCTCCACACTCACAGCTCTTGCCGAAGAAAGCACTAGCGAACTCTTGAGCAATAACGGATCGACATTTTTACTACTTCACTCTGATGCCGCCAACCTTGGCGAGGCAGAAGCGCGCGCACTCGGTTTGCCGCCACGCTCTCCATTCAGCCTAAGTATTGAGCATCGCGGGACTCTTGCCTCACCCGATTTCAGCTTCCAGTATCAGCTCTTTAATGATGGGCGACCAGTCATTTCTCCCCGTCGTTTGGGGTGTGTGATGCAGCTCGGTTCGCAGTCTTGGCGCTTGAGTTACGCGCACTTTTCGCTGCTTAACGGGATGGACATATTCAATAGCGGACTTGGTGCTTCGATGGATGAGCGCATGCGGGTCTTTTCACGTTTTGAGCGCTTCCTTTCAGAGCAAGCGAGAGATGCGGTAAAAGTTAGCGGCTATCTCGCCGCAACGCATGTTGCGGTAGCGGGAGCGTTTTCGTTACGACTACGTGTACGAGACGGCGGTTTCCGACTGGAACCGGTTCTCCATGCCAATGCACCCGAGGATGGCAGCCATCCTCCCGAACTATTGCCGCCGGAGCAGCACGAGGCGTTTTTGCGTAATCATGAGCCAGGCCGAGGACGATATGCCGTTGGGGGGGCTCACTTTCTCGTGGTCGAGGAAGACCTACAGGTTGCGCTTGATCTCGTTGCTGAGATTCAAAAGCGTAGCGATGGCCAGCAGACGGATTTTCTTCGCAACCCTCGTGCTTTTCTCCGAGCGGAATACGGACAGTCCCTATCTGAGGAGGCACTCGACGCTCTTTTTGTCGAAACCCCGCAGTATTTGTCTGATCGCGTGAGAGGCATCGGGAGATGGGAGCCGCCAGTAATTCCGTGGGTGAAGTTGCCATCAAATTCCTGGCTTCCACCCGAAGAATTGGGCATCGAAGTCGGAGGATTACGAGTGTCGGTGCCTATCGCACAATTGGACGAAGCGATTCTGCAAGTTCAGCAAGCAATTGCGGACGGTAAGCCAGATGTTGAAATCAATGGGCAGGCAGTGCCGGCTACGGAAGAGGCATTGGAAGCACTCAAGAAAGTTAAAGCTCTCGCTTCGCAAAAAGGCGAAGAAATTGAGCGGCAGTATCAGGTGCCTAGTGAACGGACAGTGCTTCTGATCGAACGAGATTTTGATGAGCCGGGAGGTGAACTGAAACGACTTTACAGGGAAAGTTTAACGGATTTGTGGCTACCCGTCGGTTTGCACAGCACGCTCAAGCCGCACCAGGAAACTGGACTCCGCTGGCTTCAAAACACATGGAGAGAAGGACGCAGCGGAGTTCTTCTTGCCGACGACATGGGTCTCGGGAAAACCCTGCAATGCCTCGCTTTCCTGCTTTGGCTTCGACACGCACATCCCAAACGTGAAGTAGGCGAAGGTGGTTTCCTGATCGTCGCTCCGACAGGCCTGTTGAAAAATTGGGAACAGGAATACGAAACTCACCTCGACGAGTCAGGACGTAGATTGCTCGGAAAGCCACTGGCCGCATACGGTGCAGGTCTCGCGCGTTTGAGATCTGGTGCTGGCAACGATATCTTTCGTGGCGGCGTTTCGCTGCGGACGGACGAAATCGCGAGTGCCGGGTGGGTTCTCACCACCTACGAGACGCTACGCGACTACCATCATAGTTTTGCTACGATTCGTTGGCAGGTACTCGCATTTGACGAGGCTCAGAAAATTAAAACTCCGGGCACGTTAGTGAATGAAGCGGCAAAGGCAATGAACGCGGAGTTTACCTTGGCTCTTACCGGCACGCCCGTCGAAAATCGATACGCTGATTTGTGGAGTATCGTGAATACAGTGGATCGCAGTGCGCTTTCAGTCATTGGAGGCGGATCGCTGAGGGAATTCAGCAGTAAGTTTGAAGATAGCCCCGAGGAGACGGATCTCCGCGAATTGCGAATCCATTTAACCGAGCCGGAAGGTGGTTCGTTAATGTTGCGTCGGATGAAGCAGGACATCCTCGACGGCCTACCTCCAAAAACAGAAGTAAAGGCACCTGCAATCATGCCGCTGGAACAGGCAAGGCTCTATGCCGATGCCGTAGCTCGTGCGCGCAGTATCCGTGAACGCGGTGCGATGCTCAAAGCACTGCACGAGTTCCGCTCCATCTCACTTCATCCTTGGCTGATTAGCGATGAAGAACCCAGCGATCTCTCCACGTTCGTCACATCATCAGCTCGCGTAATGGAGTGCTTCCGCATCCTCCGAGAAATCCAAGCACGGGGAGAAAAGGCTCTCGTTTTTGTGGATTCGCGGCGATTGCAGAAGTGGTTGCGTGTCGTGTTATCTTCAGAGTTCAACCTCTCGGAACCTCCAGCCTGTATTAGCGGCGAAGTCCCCGGAGCGAGGCGACAGGCGATGGTGAACTCCTTCCAGAACCTGCCAACAGGCTTTGCCGTAATTCTCCTTTCTCCACGTGCCGCAGGTATTGGTCTCACGCTTACGGCAGCTAACAATGTCATTCACCTCGACAGATGGTGGAATCCCGCAGTGGAGGATCAATGCACGGACCGTGTTTATCGAATTGGTCAGGAAAAAGCAGTTCAGGTCAGCCTGCCGATTGCACAACACCCCGACCCTCGTATTTCTGAAACCTCTTTCGATCTTACACTCGACCGACTGATGCACCGCAAGCGAGCACAAAGCCGCGATCTTCTCAATCCTGTATCGATGTCTGAGCGCGATACTGCAGAGCTATTCCGTAATGTTTGTGGTGAACTTTAGCCGATCATATAGATCCTAATTGGGGGGCGGAAAAAGCGTTCTATGTGGCTTTCAATTATAATCCTAAAAAGGAAAATGGGCGTGTTCGTGGGGCACCTTTGAGCAAGGCGTTTGATGGCGGGTCCGGATGATGGCAAAGGGATCGGTTTTCACCCGCTGAGCAGGAGCGCGGCCTCGTCCGGCAGACCGGGCAGCCATTTCC
>JANXMQ010000123.1 GCA_025354565.1 Akkermansiaceae bacterium | reverse complement strand
AGGATCTACGTCCGCGTCCACGCCATCGGCGCCAACGGCCCCGGCGAGTGGTCGGACGTGGCGCAGGTGGCGGTGCTGTGAAAGCGTGAATTCCCAAGGCGTTTCCCAAACCCCGGCGTGGCCCATCCGCACCGGGGTTTTCTTTGCCTCATCCGGTAATGGCGGTGTGTCACCGTCGCTGGATTTCCCCGATACGACTTGCACGGTCGCCGGCGTGGCCTTCGGTTCAGCGTGACAAGCGGTCGCCGATTTCCAGATGATTTCCGGTTTGCACCGTGTAGTAAGCGTGCTGGGTATTGAGATTCATCCAATACGCCGACCATCGGGAAAGCTTGAACGAGGGGCGCATGAGGTCCACCGCCGGACGATCCGCCCGCGTGGCGCTGGCCATTTTATACCATTGGATCCAATAGAAGCTCTCGATGCGTGCGTCCGGAATGGAGACAAAACTCGCCGGATAGAAGGCATGCCACCCTTCGCGATGGGCCTTCTCCATGGCGGGAACGCCGCGCGCCACGGCTGGCTTGATGGCCGCCACCGCCAGCGGAGCAGAGCCGCCGCCGGGAATCCTGTTGGCCACCGTCAGGAAAATGGTCCGCGTACGGGATCGTGCCGCGCCATGAACTCTGACCAATCCAAGTTGAGCAGCACGGCTTGCGCGGATGTTTTTTCCGGCAAGAGGACCAATGTTAGAGCCAAGCTCAGGAGGAGCAAATGCAGGACTGCTTTCACACGCAAAATCGATGGGGGATCGGCTCCTGTCACTGTTTGCCCATGAGCTTGAGCATGGCGTTGGCGCACTCGTCGCCGAAGCGGATGAAGAAGCGGCCGCTGCCGTCGTAGTGGTAGCCCAGATTGCTGCCGTGCAAGATCCACTGTTGATCCGTGGTTTCGATTTCGGCGGCGTTCCCGCTGGTCTGGGCGGCGTCCCTTTTCATGCGCCAGATCGCGACTTCCGGGGTGGTTAGCGGCCAGCTATCGACGGCGGCCACGGTGCCGGTGAGTTCGGGCGACTTCGCGGCCTCGCGCTGGGCTTGGGAAACGTGGTTGGCCATGGCTCCCTCGCGGAATGCGTCCGTGCCAAGCACGCTGATCACGAAGGGCATTTTTGGTTGCCTGACCTCTTTCCGCAGGTCCTGGATGAAGTGCACCATGTTGCTGCTGTAGTTGCCGTAGAACTCGGGATCGAATTGGTCGTTGAATCCCTGGAACCACAAGCCCCCGGCAACTTCAAAGCCGGCCTTCGGATCGTATTCCGGGTGGTAGGCCTTCGGGTCTGCCAGGACTTTGCGGACGAAGCCGATCATTTCATTCCAATAGAAACCCGCCGCTGCTTGGGTGGGCATGTCGCCGGGATTGGCCATACGGATGCCGCTGAGTTCCTTGCTCTTCGCAGTCAGCACAGTCAGTTTCTCCTGCTCTGCGGCTTGCTGGTCCTTGGGCAATTTCGCAATCGCTGCTTGCAAGCTCTGCTTCTGTTTTTCGACGTCCTTGAAATCCTTATCGATCTGCGCCATGGCTGCAGGCGTTCCTCCGCCAGCGATGTATTTGTCCCACGCGGCCTTTTTGACTTTCCAGTTTTCCAACTGTGTCTTCTCGTTGGCGGTCGGTTGATAGAGACCCGCGGAAGGCGGCCGGAAATCGTAGTGCAGCGACTTGCCGCCCCATGCGGTCTTGATGATCAGAACCGGTTGGTCGAGATGCTTCTCCAGCATCATCCCGAAAGCATATTCAGGCCCGAAGGCGGTCGGCCTCGCGCCATATCCGGTGCTCAGCGGGCCGGTGGCAAGACCAGGTTCGGCGGCCCGATTCACGCCGCCATAGGCTGCGATGTAGGTGTGCTTGCCGACCGGGAGATTCAGCTTGGACTGCCATTCGTTCGCCACGGCCAGAGCATCTTTGCTGCCCTTCGTGGCGGCGGCGGTTTCGAGAACTTTCTGATCCGTTAGACTCGGAGTGAAGATCGCGGCCAGTTCCTTGTCGCGAGCCACGCGGGCGGGGTCGGTCTGACGTTTCTTAAACTCCTCATAGCGTTCGTTGCGCACCTTCTCCACCTCGGCGTTCAAGGCGTTCTGGAGCAATGCCCCGAATTCCTTTTTGGGAAGCTTCGCGTTGGCCGGGTCCTTGAGCAGTGTTTCGCTGATTGCAGCCTCCGACTTGAGCCTGATCTCGCGGGGAATGCCTACGGTCAACAGCGCCCACTCTTCCTTGGTCGGCACACACGCGGGCTTGGGCAGGTAGGCCAAGGTGGAAACCTCCGCGTGACCTTGCATGTTCGACTGCCCGGCGAGGACGTAAATCAGCAATTTCTTGCCGCCTTGGTCCGCCGCGATCATCCTCGCGCTGGTGCTGAAAAATAAAGCGACCATGGCGGTCGCCGAGGATAGGCTTAAAACAGTTCGATGGAGTTTCATGATTGAGCGAGGATTGGAATACACGGTTGAGGAGCGATTCTTGCATGGCTCACGTTGAACGGGATTTCCACCAGCTTCCCAGCTTCGAGGAAATTGAGCTTCAGGCTCGCTGAGTTTGCCGAGTTTGAGCGTGATCGTTTTTCCCGCAGGAGTCTTGAGCGAGACGCTTTCAACTCGCAGTGGCTCACTGTAAAAAAAATGTCATATCCGCTCTGAATAAGACCCGCGATCCTTCGTCGAAAATAGCGTTAGTAGAAACCAACACCATTATGAAAAGTATTACCACCACCATCGCGATAGCCATGTTTGCCATGTTAGGAACCGCTCCCAAGGCGGCAGCCCACTGTTTCGAGACTCGGGTCTTCATCAGCGGCTACTGGCCGAGCGGCGCTCCCATTTATAAGGAGCATTACTTCATCGGCTATGACCGCTGCGGCAGACCGGTATGGGGCACGCGTGCCGTTCGCCCGGTGCATGTCGCACCCTGCCCGCCACGCCCGGTCGTCTATTACCCGAGGCCCTACTATGACACCCGCATCGTGATCCACCCCACGTTCTGCCACTGAGCGAGGCATCAGGAGTAAAGTCGTGTCCCTCTGACAGCATAATCCCATGAAATTCAAGGCGGATTATATGAACGAATTCACAGCCATCACACAGGAAGGTTTAACTGCCTCCTCCGCCAAAATCAAGGTTTAGGGCTCGTCATGGCGACGTCTGTGGGACGGCAGTGGAAAATTTATTCAATACTTTAGCCGCCGCTGCTTCAGCCATGCGATTATGGAGGACGTGTTTCATTCTCGGGAGAGAATGTGCATTGCTGGCTTCATTTGCAATGTTGGTTTGAGTCACAGTGATCTACGGGACGATCCGGTAGCGGATGACGCCTCCGTATTCGCCTTGCTCGACCGTGGCCAGTTTGCTACCCAAGGCTGCCAGTAAACGTGCGAGCTGGCGCGTCACGGCAGGCGGAGTCAGGCGGCGACGTTCGTGGTGGATCTCAGAGAGATTCAAGGTGATAGACGGATTTGGATGTAGATGTTGACGGTGAAAGCCATGATCACCCACGAAAGTGACGATGGTATTCCGGTCGCGCCCGATTTCTTGGAGCGCGTTCAACACCTTGCCCACGCACGCATTATGGATTTATCGCTTTCGGAGTTTTCTTCGGAGCCTTAGTAGCCTTGTAAAGTCCGGGCCGCACGATTTGTTTCGCGGCCTCGAGCTTTTCGCGCAGCGCCGAGTAGGCAACGTCCTGCACGCTGGTTTTATGATCAATCGCCATCCCCGCCGCGATCGCTGCGCTTTGGGAAATTGCCATCAATACAGGCTCCATGCGGATTGAACCGTGCGCAACGTGCGATGCACCGAGGCAAATGGTGGAAAACAAATTTTCGCATTCGCCTTTTTTAGGAATGATCGAGCGGTAGGAGATGCCGTAGGGCTTGGGCGGGGTGCGCCAGATCACGCCGTCACTGATGCAAAAGCCCCGTTCCGTGACGAAATGCTGCACCACGTGCGAGTCCATGCCGAAAGAGCCGAGCGCCACGGGATCCGGCGCAATGCGCGTCCCATCACAATCGTGCTGAGTCATCACATAATCGCCCACCATCCGTCGCGCCTCCCGGATATAGAGCATCCACGGCCAGCCGCCGTTGTTAGTGAATTCATCCTTCGCCAAACCATACGTGGCAGCCTTGGCGCGGACTTCTTCGGGTACTCGCGGGCTGTTAGCCATCGTCCAAAGGAAGCCGCGGATGTAGTTTTCGTGCGCTTTTTCGATCTCGCTCCGCTTTTCGTAGGTGGCCTCGGGATAGTCCCAATTGGTGCCGGGAAAGTCGGAACCCACTGCGTGCATGTTGTTCCAATCGACTTTTGAACCCGTCCCGGCAAGCGGTGCGATCAGCGCGGGAAAGCGAGTGTCGCCCGCATCGAAATTGCGCAGCAGCAACTCGTGATCGATCTCCCGGTAGCCCTCGGGCTTTGCAATGGGGATGCGTAAATTCGGATCCGTGGTCAGACAAACGCGATAAGTGTAAGCTTGGATTTTTTTGTCGCCTTTTCCGTTAGTAAGGTCATCAATCTTATAGATGTGAGGCAGTAAGCCGCTCTTGGGATCGCCTGGCACAATGTAGGGATCGACATCTTTGATAAAGTGATCTTTGTCACGCTGCGTATAGTGAACGCGCGGATTAGTATCACCGCGCCGCACGCCAGCCATGTCTTCGTCGTATTGCTTCTCGGGTTCACGCCCGACGGTATAGCTCACCCCGGCAGCGGCCATGAGGTCGCCGACGTAAGTGGCATCGATGAACATCTTTCCACGATAAGTTGTCCCGCTGAGTGTGGTGATCGCCTCAATGCGTTTTCCATTCATCTTTACTCCAGAACGGCGGTCTAACATTGCGTTGTAAACGACCGTCACGCCTGCATCGGCGATCATTTTCTGAAACACCTGTAGTCCGACGTGCGGTTCGAAACTGCTGACAAAAGACTGCCCATACGCCGCTGACACACCCGCATAAAATTCTCCGGCAATGCCGCCAAACGTCGCCTGTCTCCCGAGGAAGTCAGTCGCGCCAAGTCCGCTCACGCTGATCCCGCCGGGGAAGCTCGTGGGATTGACGAGAATCACCGACCGCCCCTCCCGTTTGGCGGAAATGGCTGCGGTGACGGCCCCGGACGAGTCGCCATAAATGACTAAATCATAGCTAGCATCCGGCTGGGGAGCTTGCTTGCTTTCTTCTGCTCCTGATAGCGCTCCCAGTGGAGACAAGAAAAGTATTGATAGAATTCTGAGGATTGTTTTCACATTGGGTTAATTAAGTTTGTTTGGTAGTACGAGCAGATGTGGCGCATTCAGTAGTTAGAGATGACGAAAGCAGGACGTGAAAGGATGCCTTTGGAAATGGCACCGTAGTGATCAGAGCGCCAGAAGTCTTTCAGATCGGCTGCGGTAATAAACTGGAGTCCGGGCGTGGCGACGGCGGGATTGCAGAGGATGTATAGGTTTTCTGTTGCGATGTAGCCGCAGACATTGAGCGTGTGTCCAGCACTGCCGCCGGGGTATTGCGGACCGATGTATTTGAAGTCCACGACCACGGGACGCCCGGCATCAAGTTCGCTTTTCAGCATGGCGGTGGCTTTATCAAAACCATCATCATCGGGGGTGAATGTGATGAGCTTCCACTTCTGGCCGATCTTTGCTGAAGCATTAAGAAGATCACCCCAGTCAGTGCCGGTGCCGAGCGGCGAAGGACTGAGTTTTTTGGCTCTTCAGCAAAATCTGTGGGTGAACTTTGGCTCGGGTAGATCTCCAAGTGTGTGATAGAGAGAGGTTTGTAGCAGATGGAAACTGCGGTAACCGTAGGCTTTTCTCATACACAGGTTGATCCGCAGGTTGA
>JANXMQ010000018.1 GCA_025354565.1 Akkermansiaceae bacterium | reverse complement strand
TAGTCCATGTCCAACCCATCAGAGTCCAATCATGATCGAAGTTCCACTTGCGCGCATTCCTGAGGAGCCCGGTGCGGTAATTCCGCACGCCGGGATCTGCGAGGGGGGCGTCAGGCAACTGACGTCCCTACCTTAATCGGCTATAAATTTATCCATGCACATTATGAGACGTTACAAACAAGCCATTCTTATTCTATCCATCGCGTTTTACGCTTGTGCGCTTTCGAACGCTGGGGAATCGGGGGTCGCAATTATCTACCAACCGATTATCGATAATTCCGAGCCGCCATCGAAGGGATTCACAATTCTTCCAACACCATTTTGGTGGTTTCACGTCGAGGGGACTTCGCCGTATTTTGCTATCACACTACGAAATGAAATTTTGACAGACGCTCCCCGCTCCGAGCTGGTGCCTGATCATAATTTATTGTCTAGTGCGGGCGTTGTCATCGCCGGATCTTTCACAGACGGAACCGTCTATATGCGGTTTGAGAATCTCCGGATTCCGACCTACACTGCTGAAACAGTCACACTGGACGATATTGCGGAAGCTGCTTTCGAGTGTGTTCGCCGCGTGGCGTGTGATACAAAAAAGCGTCCGAAGCTCATCATTAGTGGCAAGAAGGGAGAAGAGGCCAAGTGGAAGGCATGGCAGAGTGCTTTTGAACAGAATGACATCGCTACACCATTCAAACGACCGAAGGATGGCGCCGAATCGGGTGCCCGTGACTGACTGCTAGAGCCAGCCACGGGTCCTACACCACCGTGCGTATGGGTTTGACTTCGTCCATGCGGTAAGGCTTCGCGGAATTTTCAGAGCCGCCAAAGCGGCCATGGCATTGTACACGGCGATTCCGCTCGGACGCGGGACAAGCCTACGTGAGGAACGAGCCAAAGCTCGCTCCTGAGTGCCCACATGCTTCCCAGCGCAGCGACTCGGTTCCTCCTCGCCATCTGGCGTTATCGGTGGATTGACCGGTGGCTTTGCCGCTATCGCGGCCCTTCGGGTACTCTCCTAGCCTTCATTGCCACGGTCGGTCGCCCTGCCGCAGTTGGCTTCAGATGGTGGTCTCTTCATTTTCATGTCTGGTTTTCCTAGAGGGGACTTGCACCCCATTTACATCACGCCCAAATTTGATGGCTGGGCCGTTCGCGTGGACTCCTCTCGGAACTGCGGGTGGCGCGGGTGATCAAGTTCGGCGTTCCGGGCACGGACATGCCCGGGCATGAGGTGTTCGCCGACGATCAGATACTGGGCTTAACTAAATATATAATCAGCCTACGTGCCAACCGATGAGGCGCGCACCACGATTTCCTCCATGGCATCCATATTTTCCTCCAGCACGGCGACGAAGGCGAACTGGTTGCGGCAGCGATCGAGATTGTGGGTGGGTCGCTTGATTTTAAAATAGGTGTCGCCGCTGAGGTAGTCCGTTAGAAAACGGATGCCACACTCCAGGGTCAAGAGCTTCCCGGAAAAGGCGAGGTTGGCGCGTTCGGCGGCATTGAGAAACGTCGCGGCGGATAGATAGCCGCGCACCAGCGACTCGAAACGGTCAAGACGGACACCGAGGTTATGGAGGTCCGGATCATCCTCGCGGGTCGTCGGTGCGGCGGTGCGGACCATGTCGCCGAAGTCATAGAGCGCGGAGCCGGGCATGGTGGTGTCGAGGTCGATCACGCAGATGGCCTCGGCAGTCGTTTCATCCAGCAGGACGTTGTTGAGCTTGGTGTCGTTGTGGGTGACGCGCTCGGGAATTTCCCCGGAGACGATGAGGTCGTAAATGCGCGAACAGTCGGCGGTGCGGGCACGGGCGAAGGCGATTTCCGCCGTCACCGTGGTGCCCCGGCCTGCCACGTCGGCGGTGATCGCTGCTTCGAGGGCGGCGAGGCGCTTGGGCGTGTTATGGAAATCCGGGATGGTTTCATGCAAACGCTCACCGATGAGATCGGCGGCGAGTTTCTGGAATTCGCCGAAGGCTCTGGCAGCCTGAAAGGCCTGTTCGTTAGACTCAATCTCATCGTAACCATGCGCCCGCTCGATGAAGGGATAGGTGCGCCAGAAATTGCCGTTTTCATCCACTGCGTAGGATTTACCGTCATGCGCGGGAATGCAGGTGAGCGTGCGGCGGTGGGCCTCGGGATGCCCATCAGCTAACAAGCGCCCGAGCGCGTGATGCGTGACGCGGGCGACGTTTTCCATCACCTGTTCGGGTTTTTTGAAAACGTGGTGGTTGATGCGCTGATGGATGTAGCGCAGCGGGATGCCAGCCTGATTGTACCAGGCGCAGTATGTGTCATTGATATGTCCAGAGCCGTAGGGACGCGCCTCAACAAAGTCGGCACGCATTTGGAACAGCCGGGAAACAGTGCGCAGGTCATGCATGGATCACCCCCTGTGTTAGATCCGAGGGATATTCGCCAGATTCGATCAGTTTACGAATTGAAGCGACGACGTGCTGCTTGTCCTCAGGATATGTGACGCCGAACCAGTGGCTCGTGGTATCAAGCACCGAGCAATCCGCCTTGCCCGCACGAATCAGGGTATCGACCACCGTGGGGATGTAATACTCGGATTTATCAACGCTTCCGAAGGCAGTTAGAAAATCTATGAAATCCGACTCAAGGTGCTCGTAAAAGCAATGCGTGAAGGCCCAGAAATTCATGGAAACCGGCGTGACCTCACAGACCTCCTTGCGGAGGCCGTCCAGCGCGTTGCCACGCACCAACCCATCGGCATCGCGCACGATTTTCACATACTCCTCGACGCCTGTTAGTAAACCGTTGTCACTACGCGTGCAGATCCCGCGGTTCACGTCACCGTGGTCGGACAAGGTGTTGATGAGCGGATAGCCGACCATGGCATAATGCGCCTTGTCAGTTTCAGGCCGTGGCATTCCAAGGAAGGTGGCAGCGCGGGCGTAGGCATCGCTGCCGTAGAAGTCATCGGCATTGATCACGGCGAAGGACTCCTGGACCAGATGGCGGGCAGCACGTACGGCGTGGGCAGTCCCCCATGGTTTCTCGCGACCTTCCGGCACGCTGAAACCCGGTGGCAAATCCGCCAAATCCTGGAAGGCGTATTCCACCTGGATGAGGTGGGCGAAGCGGGACCCGACCCCTTGACGAAAAGCCTCGGCGAAGTCCTCGCGGATGATGAAAACCACCCGTCCGAAGCCCGCGCGGATCGCGTCATAGACCGAGTAATCCAGCACAGTTTCACCATTCGGCCCCATCGGGTCCATTTGTTTGAGGCCGCCGTAACGGCTGCCCATTCCGGCGGCTAGAACAAGGAGGGTTGGTTTCATGAATCGTTGGAAGTGATCGAGCTGCGGGTATCACACCGACCGCAGGACGTGCGAGCATGGGTGATTGAAGGACTGACTTGCAACCCCTCATTATGGGAGATTCTCCGTAGCCGGGGCAAACGCATTCTGAGCGGGATTCACTGAGCCGCCAATCGCCTGGGCGGCCGAAATCGATACGGCTGTCTGGAGCAAACCCATTTTTCTGCCCCCCATGGACGCCGTCCCACGTAATCCAGGATTGCGTCAAATCCCGCTGCCGCACTAACGTATTGTCATGTCACGCAAACGTCATGTCGCGGTGGTCATCGATCTCAACTGGCCATACAAGCGCCACTATGAAGTTTTCGCTGGAATACGCGATTTTGCCGAAAAGCACGCGGACTGGACCTTCGATCTGGGCAACTTCCCACACCACGAAATTTCGCTCGGAAAGCACTACGACGGCATCGTCGGCCGCATCGGCAAGGACTGCTTCCTAGCCGCGCAAAAGGTCGGCATTCCCATGGTCAACACGTGGATCGACTCGCCCGTGGCCAACAAGATGCCGGGAGTGCAATTCGACTCACGCGCCACCGGTCGGATGGCAGCCGAGCATCTCATCGTGCGCGGCTTCCGTCGTCTCGCTCATTTCGGTTACAGAGCCTCACTGGATGCGAAGGGGCACTACGAGGGAATGTGTGAGGTAGCGCGGAAATATGCTTACCCTTGCACCGCGCATACCACCCATTCCAGTTTCGGCACCACTGCTGACCGCTGGTCACGCTTTGTAGAAAACGTCAAACGAGCGCAGGACAGTTGGGTAGCACCCCAAGGCGTTGCATTCCCCTACGATGAACTCGGTCACGCGGTGTCCTCCATCTGTCGCTCCGAGGGCTGGAAAATCCCCGAGGAACTGGCGTTGATCGGGGGTTGTAATGAATTGCCCATTTGCAATGCGGCGAATCCCTCCCTATCGAGCATTGATCGAGGTGATTGTAAGTGCGGATACGAGGCGGCTTACCTGCTCAATCAATTGATGAAGGGTAAAAAGGCCCCGCTTGAAATCCTGATGATTCCACCGAAGGAGTTAGTGGTAAGGGGGTCTTCGGACATCCATGCCGTGAGTGATCCGCGAGTGGCGCGGGCCCTCTCCCACATGGTGCGGGAATCTTCCGACAAGCTGTCGGTTCAGGACATCGCCCAGTTTGCCGGCGTCGGTCGCCAGACACTCGAACGCGGCTTCCAGACCCACCTAGGCCGGACCATCAATGATGAATTGATCCGCCTGCGAATCTCGAAATTGAAGCGCTTGTTGGTAGAGACCGAAGAATCCGTCAAAGAACTGAGCGCAAAGGTCGGTTTCGGCACCACCGCCAACATGTTCTCCATGTTCAAACGCCACACCGGCATGACCCCCAGAGAGTATCGGGAAAAACACGGCTCTTCGCAGGGGCGCTTGTGAATAGCGAGGGCAGGGTGAACCTGATGCGAACTGTCGTAATGGCCACTCATGCGGTGAAGACATTTGATGCAATAATTGACTCTTTATGTCGGATGCTTGATTGACAGAAATTTCTGAATCTGTCACGCTGCATGCTAATACCATGAACTGACATGGTAGTGAAAATTGCAATGCCGCACTCGACACATACCGCCGTTAACGGCTCCGACGCTCTCGGAAGTTTCATCATCTATCAATTCTAAAGTCCGGACATTCTAACATCATATTGCCATGAAAAGAAAACATTCATTTCGCCGCATCCTGCCCGTCTCTGCACTTGCCACGCTGATATTTTGCCAGTCGGCTCATGCCGTCACTCGCTACTGGGACACCAACGCTGCCACGGGCTTCACCAACATCGCGGGCACATGGGATGGCACCAATCTCTTCTGGAACACCGACAGCACCGGAGCCACGACCGGCACCTTTGTCGCCAGCCCGTCATCTGCCGATGACCTGCTCATCAATGGCGGGGCCACTGGCACTATCACCCTCAGCGGCGCGCAGCAAGCCAGCAGCTTTACTTTCGCTGTCAATGTCGCCGTCACACTATCCGGCGGCACTTCGCTGACTCTCGGTGGCACGGGTGCCAAGTCGGGCGTTTTTGTCAACTCCGGGGCCAATCAGAACAACCTCATCAGCTCGCCGATCATACTCGCCGCTGGCTCTCCAGCCGTGAGTGTCAGTCAGTTAGGAAGTGGCACGCTTACCATCGGCAATATCACAGGCTCGGCTTCAGGCACTCAGACCTTATCCGTGGGTTCCTTCTCGGGTGCGATTACCCTCAGTGGGGTGATCGGAAACGGACTCGGCGGCGGCACCGTCGCGCTGACAGCGAACAGCCAGCCTACCATATCGACATTCAGCACCATCGTAACGACCCTCTCTAACTCAAATAGCTACTCCGGCACCACCACGGTATCGAGTGGCGTCCTGCGTCTCAGCAACGCCACCGCCTTGCCCGGCGGTATCAATGCGACCGGCGGAACCAGCGCGCTCACGATCAATGGCGGCGTGGTGGAACTGGCAAATGGCAATTTCCTGCGCGATCTTGGCACAGGGTCGGCGCAATTTCAAATCCCGAGCGGCGTCAGTGGTTTCAGCGCGAACGCTGCAGCCCGGACGGTCACGGTTAATAATGCTTCCTCCCAAGAGTTGGTCTGGAGCAGCTCCACATTCGCACCGAGTACTTTGGTGCTCAACGACACCACCGCGAATAACACGCTGAACCTGACTAACAAAATCGACCTCAATGGAGCCACCCGCACCATCGCGGTGAACGCGAACACCGCTACGATTTCCGGCGTGATCCGAGACAGCACTGCGGGCACCAATGGAATTATCAAATCCGGGGCTGGCACGCTGATTCTCAATCAAGCCAACACCTTTACCGGACCGATCACCATCAACGGCGGCACCGTAAGCGCGAGTGCGACCGGGCACCTCGGCGCGGCGGCCTCCAATCTCGTTTTCAACGGTGGCACGCTCCAAATCACCAGTGGCCTGACGAATTTCTCAGGCCTTGGCCATACCGTCGTTTTCAACCCAGACCAGACCGTCGGCTTGGATATTGCAGGCACCTTCACCGCTGACCAAGCCCTCAACGTCGGCTTCGGCGGCCTCACCAAGGCAGGCGCTGGGACTCTGATTCTCAACCAAACTAACACCTATATCGGCACCACGACCATCAGCGCTGGCACGCTCCGCATCGATGACGGCGGCTCGATCGCTAACAGTAAGCTGATCGTGAACAACGGCACGCTGACCTTCAATCGGACCTCCGGCAGCATCACCCAAGGCACCGATTTTTCGATCATCACTGGCACCGGAGCCGTGATCCAAGCGGGCGCGGGTAACTTGATTTTAAATAACGTCAACACCTACTCAGGAACGACCACCGCCAACGCTGGGACCATCACTGTTAGTAACGCATTGGCCCTACAAAACAGCACCCTCGTGACCACCGGTGCGGGCACCATCACCCTCAGTGGCGTCACCACCCCGACCATCGGTGGCCTCAGTGGCACCACCGGAAATCTCGGTTCTGCCAACGTCCTCGGTGCAGGCTACAGCAGCGTCACCGCGCTGACTCTCAATCCGCTTTCAGGCTCCTTGACCTATGGCGGCGTGATTTCCGACGGCACGCTCGGGATGACTCTCACCAAGATCGGCGCGGGCACTCAAATCCTTTCCGGTGCGAACACCTACACCGGTGCGACCACGGTCAACGCTGGCACCTTGACCGTCGGAAATTCCACCACCGGCAGCCTCAACGGCACCACTGGCACCGATCTAACCATCGGCGGGACCGGCATTTTCAACGTGGCAGAAGCGGCCTCAAGCGCGCAGCACATGAAAACTCTCGCATTCAACGCGACTGACGGCACGGTAAGATCCACTTTTGCCTCCATCGCCGCCAACTTGACCATCGATGCCGCCCCCACGCGTCTGAGTGGTGGCTCCGGGACATTCGTGATCTCCGGCGGCGCGATTGGAACTGCTGCGGCAAATGCCAGCGGAACGCCTGGGACTAACAATATCATCCTTACCGGCCAAGCCACTCAAGCCGCCATGGGCGTTGCCTATTTTGCAGGAACCGTGTCAGGCACCGGCTATGCCTTCTACGATGGTGCTGGTTTTGTCCGCCCAATCGACTTCGTCAAGGACACCATTCCTCTCGGAGGTTCAAGCACCCAAGCGGGTGGCACAACCATCCCATCGAACCCCTACGTCCAGACCACCGCCGCCATCACCGCCCAAACCACCGCCACCTTCACCGGTCTGCACATCACCGGTGCCAGCAATTTCACCCTGGCCGCCGGGCAGACGGTCACGACCAACGGCATCCTCAAGTCGGGTGGCGTAAGCACCATCAGCGGCGGCACCGCCCTCCAAGCTGGCACCGGAGCGGAAATGGTGATCCGCACGGACTTGTCCACTGACAACATCAGTCTCACCGCCCGCTTGCGATCGTTGACAACGGCAACAGCTCCCTCACCAAAACCGGAGCAGGCACTCTCACTCTCAATGCGGTGTGCAGTCACGCCGGTGGCACCATTATCAACGCAGGTAGCGTCGGTCAATCCTCTGGGAGCTGGCACGACGACTGTCAACCGCGCCGGAACGTTGGCTCTTAACAGAAACAACTTCTCCACTCCTATCGTTTTGAACGGCGGAACCGTGACATGCGGCAACAGCTTCAGCAGCACGCTCTCCAGCACGTCGTTCACGCTCAATGACCTTTCGACAATCAATGTGACCGGAAACCTGACCATCTCCGCTAATATGAGCGGATCGGGCGGCTTCATCAAGACCGGTGGCGCGGTCGTTCCGGTCACCGGCACCGACAGCTACACCGGTCCCACGATCATCAATGGCGGGGCGTTGAAATTTAAAACACCCCTGTCTCTCTACAACAATACCCCTGCCAGTTGGACTCCGGCCAACATCACCGTGGGCAGCGGTGCTTCGTTCATCGTCAACGTGGGTGGCTCAGGTGAATTCACCGGCGCACAAGCCAGCACCCTTTTAAACAACCTCACCACCGGGATTAACAACAACGGCCTGCTCGCTGGTTCCATCTTCGGAATCGATGTCGCCAACGCAGGGGGAGTCACGCAAATCGTCAGCGACAACATCAGCGACTCCACCGGTCCTGGCGGCGGCGCACTGGGCTTCAGGCAATTCGGAGCTGGCACAGTTGAACTCACCGGCACGAACACCTACACCGGCCAGACCATCGCCGATAGCACCGGCACCTTAAGGGTCTATTCTATCAACAGCGTTTACACCAATGCCAGTCTCGGCACCGTACACGCCGCCAGCAGCAGTCTTGGCGCACCGAACACCGTCGCCAACGGCACCATTTTGCTTGGAACAAGTTCCACCTTCACCGGCGCCAATCTCACCTACCTCGGCACGGGCGAGACCACGGACCGAGTGGTCAACCTCGGCGGAGCGAACGGTACCAGCTACACCTTCACTCAATCGGGAACCGGACTATTGAAATTTACCAGTGATTTCACGATCACCGATAACCGCGGTGCTAAAACCATCACCTTCACCAGCACCACCGCTGGCACGGGTGAAATGGCCGGAATCATCCCCCTTGGCGATGCAGCGAACCCCAACTCTGTCACCAAGTCCGGCTCCAGCACCTGGACCTTCTCGGGCGCCAACCGTTACACCGGCAACACCACCATCAGCGCTGGCAAGCTCAACATCACCAACCCCACCAGCACCACCGGCGTCTTCATCATCGCTGCCAATACCACTCTGAATCTCGGCAGCTTCTCCGATTACGGGGTGTCCAGTGCCATGGGCAACCGTCCACTCAGTTCCGAGACTAACAGCGGCACTGATTCAGCTACCAGCGGCATCGGTCTGCATATTACCGGCGGGACCCTGCAATACACCGGCTCCACCGCGCAAAGCACCAACCGGATGATTCGCATCAACAATACCACCACCAACACCATCGACGCCTCGGGCACCGGCTCCGGCACGCTGACCTTCACCGGCGCGGTGGCTCAGGTGAACTTGTTCGATACCGGTGGCACCCGCACTCTAAACCTCATCGGCAGCAACACCGGAAATAACACCTTCGGCATCGCCCTAACCGATCAATCAACTAACGCGACCAGCTTGGTGAAAAATGGCGCTGGCACCTGGGTGCTGAGTGGCGCAAATACCTACACCGGCACGACAACCCTCAGCGGTGGCACCTTGAGTGTCTCAGCGATCGCGGACACGGGCACCAGCAATCTCGGACCTTCAGGGGCAGTTTCGTTAGCGAGTGGAACAACGCTTATTTACACCGGAGCCGGAGCCAACACGACGGCCAGAAGCTTCAACGTGTCCACTGGATCCAGCAGCATCAGCATCAGCAGCTCTACAGGTTCGTTGGCACTGAATGGCGCAATTACCGGAGCATTCAGCCAGACATTGTCAAAGCTCGGAAATGGCAGCCTCACCCTCGGCGGCGCGGTGGACAATGGAAGCCTCATCCTCGACGCGCAAGCAGGCTTGGTCCAACTGGGTAAAACGAGTTCAGGCAGCTTCCACGCCGTCGCAGGCATCAGCAACATCGCCACCGGAGCCACGGTCCGACTCGGCGGCAACGGCGGAGATCAGATCTTTAACGGCGGCTTCCAGACGTCCTTCGGATTGGTCAACATGAGCGGAGGAACGCTCGACCTCAACGGCTTGAACGAGGCATTTGATCGACTCACCGGCACAGGCTCCGTGAGCAACAGCGCCAGCTCCACCACCAGCACTCTGACTCTCGGAAATGCGGGAGGAACTGCCTCGTTTGGCGGCTCGATGAGCAATGGATCAGGAGTTCTTGCCCTGATCAAAACGGGGGCGGGCACTCAAACCCTCACCGGCACGCCGACCCTCGCCAGCTACACGCTCATCACTTCTTCGACGGGCATCACCGGGACTCCGACCTTGGACGCGGCAATCATCGGCTACACGCTCCAAGTCAGCGGCAACACACTCAATTTGGTGCAAACCGGAACCGCCTATTCCCTCTGGGCGGGCGGTGCGGCCTTCGACGCCGATTCCAATGGCGACGGTGTGAAAAACGGTTTGGCCTTCCTGCTAGGCGCTGCCAACAAGGACGTCAATGCCAACGCCCTCTTGCCCGTGCCCACCGAGAACGCCGGCAAGCTGATCCTGACCTTCGACTGCCTGAGCAGCGCCAACCGCGGCACGGCCTTGCTGAACCTGCAATACAGCAAAGACCTCGGCATCACCGATGCGTGGAGTGGCCATACCGCTGCGGTGCCCGGCACCGCACCCACCAGCACCACTGTTAACAGCGTGACCTTTACCACCACGACCAATGGACCACTCATCCATGTCGTGGCGGAGGTCCCGGCGAGCGCCGCTTCACCTGGCACCAGCCTCTTTGGCCGCCTCAACGCCAACACCCCGTAATGCAATTCCTCCAAAAGTGGCCATCCAGACCGTCCTGCCCGCAACATCAAGCAACCGGACCTACCTCAGCTTCCGGGTTACCGGAACAGGTCCATCCACACGAAGCTCAGCCAGACGCAATGACCAGCCCTGTTGCTAGCGAAATAATTTTCCGGAGTTAATGGGTTTATCTCTGGAATCCAAGGAGCCGCCGGTGCGCACCGGCGGCTCCACTGAATACAAACTCCGCGCGTCCAAAGATCTACGCCATCATCCCTCTCCGCCAACCCCATTTCCCAATCCCTTATGGGCCACAAATCATCTTTCCCAACCTTCGCGCTGGCGCTGCTGGCTGCCGCCTTGCCAACTGCCCATGCTGCCAGTGCGAATTGGTCTGGCGGAGGCACCGATGCGCTTTGGACCAGCACCGCCAACTGGAGCGCCACGCCAGTGCCGGGATCGGCGGACACGGCAACTTTCGTAGGTGCGGCTGGTGCCGGAGGTAAAATCATTGATCTCGGCAGCGGCGTGACTGTGAATACGATTAACTTCGTCGGGCCTAGTTTCGCAGCTTACACGATTGGTGCCGGTGCGGTAAATTCCCAGACTCTCGTCCTTAATGGATCGGGGAATGCGGGTTTTGCAGCTAATATAGGAACAGCGTCCACCAGCCAAATCACAGTTAACGCGGCGCTGACTGTTAAAAACACGCAGCAGTGGTATTGCACCCTTGGCGCTAATCCGTGGGTAATCAATGGCAACGTGAATGCCAACGGGGTCTCTGGATCGTCCATCCAGGTCAAGATAAATGGGAAAAATTTCACCTTCAACGGTCTCCTCGCCGACCAAGTTGGTGGTGCCAAACTCCAGATTTCCGGAGCAAATGGACAAACGGCAACCCTCACCAATCCGAACAATTCGTTCACCGGTGGACTGGATTTCGACAACGGCACGGTCAGCGTCAATACCATCAGCATGACCGGCAGCCCCAGCGCGGCGGGCGCGGGTGGCACACTAAACATGGGCAGTGGCTTCGGTGGTGGTCAATTCACCTACACGGGCACGGGAAACACCACCGACCGCATCATCAATTTGGCGGCAAGCATTTCTAACACATCAACGATCGCTCAATCCGGCACTGGGCTTATGAAATTCACGGCGAATATGACCTTCACTGGTGTTGCTGGAAAGACCATCGCTCTGCGGGGTGCGACTGCGGGTTCGGGTGAATTCGCGGGTGCTATCGGCGATGCTCCCTCTTCCTCGACCACCACAACCGCCACTGGTGGTGCAGCGGCAGGTGCGACTACCATCATCGTCACCGACCGCAGACTTACTCCCGTGGGAAGCTTAGTCTCTGGCACAGGAATTGCAGCTGGAACTTACGTCACCGCGAACGTTGTCGTTTCAGGAAATA
The DNA here is from genome assembly GCA_025354565.1 of Akkermansiaceae bacterium. GTDB lineage: Bacteria > Verrucomicrobiota > Verrucomicrobiia > Verrucomicrobiales > Akkermansiaceae > Luteolibacter. The sequence continues at coordinate 33,532 of JANXMQ010000018.1, read as the reverse complement.
TCGGCACTTTGACTCTCAGCACCCCCGTGATCGCACCAAGCGTTGGCAACAGCCAGACCTTGACTTTCAGCGGAGCCAACGCCGTGACGAAAAGCGACAGCGGCACATGGTTTCTATCAGGTGTGAACACTTACAGCGGTGCGACCACCGTCACCGCTGGTAAATTGATCGGCATCGCGGGCGGCAGTTCTGCCAACAGCGATGCGACAGTGACCAGTGCGACCCTCGGGGTTCGTGTCGATGACAACACCAAGCGCTGGACCGCCAAGTCCGTGACTACCGCTGGCACCAGCCCAAAATTGTCATTCGGCTTCAGCACCACGCCCAGCGCCTCCACGGCCCCGCTCAATCTAACTGGCAACTTAACATTCACCGTCACTCCAGGCATCACGCTGGATCCGGCCAATTTGGTCTCCGGCCAAGTCTATCCCCTGATCAGCGTCGGCGGCACCGCACCGACAGGCACGATTCCAGCCGTCACCATCGGCCAAGGCCTAACTGGAACCGCAAGCTGGAGCGGCAACACTCTCAATGTAACGGTGGCCGGCACCGCCAAACTCCCACTGAAATGGGGACTCGCTGGCAGTGGCACATGGGACATCAATTCCACCTCCAATTGGAAAGATGCAACCGCTGCGTTGGTCAAATACCTCGATCTCGATACCGTCATCGTCGGCGACCCAGTGGTGTTTGACGACACCTACGCCTCATCGGATCCCACCATCACTCTCAACACGACCGTCAATCCTGTTAGCGTCACAGTCAACAATTCGATCCGTAACTACAGCATCAGCGGCACGGGTGCCATCAGCGGATTTACCAGCTTGATCAAGCAGGGCAGCAAAACGCTAACCCTTTCCACAGCCAACAGTTACTCCGGTGCCACGACCGTCAATAATGGCACACTTCTCGTGAACGGCAGCCTCAGCGCGGCCTCCGACGTTACTGTCAATTCCGGTGCTTCATTGGGTGGCAGCGGCACCATCAACGGTCTTCTAACGGTCAATGCCACTGGCTCGCTGACGCTGGGATCGAGCGGCTCCACGCTCTCTTTGACCAGTTCCACGGCCCCCACGTTCGCTACCAGCAGCACACTGAAAGTCGCGGCTTCATCCGCCTCGTTAGACAAGCTCTCATTGACCCACGCCACGCCCACTTTCGCTTGTGGAAATCTCAACCTGGTGATCGATACCACCGGACTAACCGGAAACTACAGCGGCCTGGAAATCGTCCACACCGCCAATGCTGCGGGCATCATTGGCACCTTCGCCAGCGTGACGGTCACCGGCAATACTTCCTACTACGGCTATGCCATTTACAGCAGCAATTCGATCACGCTCATCCTGACCAAAAATCTAACCCAGCCCGGAGCATACAAGATTCAAGTCGCAGGTAGCAGCAGCGCGACCACCACGACCGGCAGCAACCTCGCACTCACCGTCACTGCATTTGATCCCGGCGGTGCCCAGTTGACCGCTCTCAATGGCGATCTCGATCTTTCGTTTTACGGCTTAGCCTCTTCACCCGGCAACAATGCGCCCGTCATCACGGACAAAAGCGGAACTTCGCGTGCCGTGACGGTCTCGGCAGCCACGTCTAACACCACTCTCACTTTCGTCAATGGTATCGCCAATGTCAGCGGATCTAACAACGGCCAGATCACTGCTTTCAAAGCCGGCACCGCCACGCTCCATTGCACCGACGGCCTAGCAAGTAGCAACAGCGGCGCCAGTGCCTCGGGACTCAGCCTGACCCTCAATCCGCTCGCCATCGCCTCCTACACGGTCGTCGCTTCCTCACCGCAAGTGACGGGAATCGCATTCCCCACCACGGTGACTGCACTCGATGCTTACGGCAATACGATGACCACCGACAGCACCACGCTGGTCACCATGACCAGCAGTGGCAGCACGCAGTTTGACAGCAACGGCGATTCCACATTCGGCGACAACACCAAGACTCTAACGAGTGGCACTTTCACCATCAACACTCGCGACAATACCCCCGAGACGATTACTCTAACGGCCACCTCGAGCGGTGGAAAAACCGGCACATCTTCCTCAATCCTGGTCGGCGCGAGTTCGGCCAAGGACATTCTCACATTCACATTCCCGACTTATGGAGCGGCCACGATTTCCGGCACTAACATCACCAAGACCGTGCCCTACGATGCCGTCGTTACTAGCATGGCTCCGACCTACACCGTCTCCCCCGCGGCCACCGGTAGCCCGGTTTCTGGCAGCGCACGAAATTTCACCACCCCACAAACCTACACGATCACCGCGTTGGACAACTCGACCAAGACCTACACCATCACGGTCACCATCGCTCCTCAGCCAACCACCTTCAACTGGGCCACCGCTTCTGGCAACTGGAGCAGTGCTGCCAATTGGACTAACAATTTCAGCGATGGTGCGGGGCCTGCCGCCACAGGTTTCGCCACCTACACACTCAATTTCAATCAGTCCGGTACCTACACCGCCACCAACGATCTCAACAACGGTTTCCTGCTCAACCAGGCCAATTTCGCCTCTACCGTCACACTCGCTGGAACCAGCGGCATTACCTTCACAAACAACGGCACCACCCTGCCCACCGTGAATCAAAACTCCGCCAACACCGTCAACTTCGATGCCCCTATAAGTCTGGGAGCTAATCTAACATTTGGTGGCTCCGGTGCCGGTGGGGTGAAACTCAATGGCATCGTCTCCGGCGCAGGCAAGTTGATCAAGAGCTCCAGTTACCGGATGGATTTGTTAGGTGCCAACACCTACAGCGGCGGCACCTTGATCAGCGCGGGCAGCGTGGTGCTGGGGTCCACTTCCAATAGCCTTCTCGGCACAGGCACCGTCACGCTCAACTCCGGCACCTCGCTCAGCTTGAATGGAAATAACAATCTAACCAATACCTTCGATTGCAACAGCGCGACCGTGTCGAACGGCAACAGCTTTCCGGCCAACCTCAACGGCCCGGTCTCCCTCACCGGCACGAATTCAATCGATCTCTCGACCACCGGTAGCATGAGCATCGGCGGCAACATCGGCGGCACGGGAGGTTTCACCAAACTCGGTGCCGGAGATAGCGGCCATGTGCTGGCCATCACCGGTGCCAATACCTTCGCTGGCCCGGTCGCCATCAACGCCGGTTACCTGTCCATCGCATCGTACAATAGCGTCAGCGGCGGCACGGCCAATAGCAATCTCGGCGCACCCACCACCGCTCCTAACGGGACCATTTCCTTCGGTGCCACCTCCACCGGCGGTTCACTCACTTACACCGGAAACGGAGAAACCACCGATCGCGTGATCAAGCTCGCAGGCACCACTGGCGGTGCCACGATTACCCAGGGCGGAAACGCTTACCTCTCCACCACTCGCGGCCAAAGTGGATTGTTGAAATTCACTTCTAACGTCTCCACTCCCGGCACTGCCAGTGTGGATAATCGCAAGACCCTCACCCTGACCCACGCGCCCAAGGCGAATACCGGCGGCTCCGCTGGCCAAGGCGAAATCAGCGGCAGCATCGGTGATAGCCTGTTAGGAACCTCCGGCCAAACCGCCACCAGCATCACCAAAGCAGGAGTAGGAACCTGGACTCTATCAGGATCTAACTCCTACACCGGCAGCACCAAGGTGCAGGTCGGAACTCTCGCCATCACCCGTTCAGATGCGCTTGGAACTGGTCCACTCGACATCACCACGGGGGCGAAACTCAGTCTCGATTTCATCGGCACCCGCCAAGTATCCGCCATGACTTTCGACCCTGGCAGCGCGAAGCCTAACGGGACTTACGGCTCTTCCGCTTCATCCGCGACGAACAAGGACGACACCCGCTTTTCCGGCCTCGGCACGGTGACGGTTGGCCCGCTGTCCTCTTCGCCCACGGTGGCAATAGTCCGCAGCAGCGGCAGCAACCCATCGAGCGGCGGTGCGGCCATTTCCTTCACCGCCACCGTCACCGGAAATCAGCCAAGCGGCAATGTGTTCTTCTATGACGGCGTTACTTTGATCGGTGCTGGCACGCTGAATGGCTCGTATCAAGCGACCTTCACCACCACCTTGCTTGCAGGCGGTTCCCATACCATCACCGCGATCTATCCCGGCGACACCAACAACGGTGCGGGCTACTCCAATTCGCTCGCTCAAACTGTCAATGACTCCCGCACCGCCACGACGACCACGCTGGCCCGCACATCTGGAGCCAGCCCCTCGGCCTTTGGCGCTTCCTTAGCCTTCACCGCCACCGTCAGCGGAGCCTCACCCACCGGAAACGTCGCATTTTACGACGACACCACGCTGCTCGGCACCATCGCGCTCAACGGCTCTTCCCAAGCAACCCTCACCACCAGCGGTCTGTCGGTGGGTTATCGCCCCATCACCGCCAGCTATCTGGGAAATGCCACCAACGCTCCCAGCACGACAGCCACCAGCCTGTTCCAAACCGTCAATCCGCCCGCAGGCAACGGCAAACTCAAGGTCTTCATCCTCGCCGGCCAGTCGAACATGCAGGGCAAAGGAGTGGTGGAAAAAGGTCGTGATCCTAACAATTACAACAACACCAATTTAGTCGGCGGCTTGGGCTCCTTGCGGAATATGCTCAACAAGAATCCGAACCGATACGGCTACCTCGCCGATAGCAGCAGCATCGCCAACACTTCTAACACGACCGTTCCGGGCTGGAAAACATTGCCCAACGTCTGGGTTTCCTATTTCACCAGCGGCGCAACCGCCTCTGCGACCCAAGCACGCAAAGGCTATCTCGACGCCGATTTCGGCAACGGTGCCAGCTCAGGCCAAATCGGGCCGGAATACGGCTTCGGCTTGGTCGCGGGCAGTCAGTTGAGTGATCCAGTCCTAATCATCAAGACGGCTTGGGGTGGCAACTCCCTGGCATGGAATTTCCGCCCTCCCAGCTCAGGCACGACGACTCTAACAAACATCAACACGATGCGCGATGCCTACAACTTCATGGTCGCTGATGTACACTCCATCCTGAACAACCTCGGCACGGAACTGTCCGGCTTTTCCTACAACCCGGCGAACGGTTATGAAATCGTCGGCTTTGGCTGGCACCAAGGTTACAATGACCGCATCAGCGCTGGCGCCACCGCCGAATACGAAGCGAACATGACCAATCTCATCAAAGACTTCCGGACGGAGTTCGGCGTGCCCAATCTGCCTTTCGTCATCGGCACCACCAGCATGGCCAACGTCGATAGCGATAGCCTCGGTTTGCAACTCGTGGCTGCGCAAAAGGCCGTGGCCAACCCGACGCTCCATCCTGAGTTCGCCGGCACCGTCGCCACCATCGACACGAAACAATATGACTACGGCACCGACGCCAGCCCCAGCACTGAAGGGTTCCACTGGAACTGGAATGCCGAGAGCTATTTCAATATAGGTGAAAAAATGGGCCAAGCCATGATGAACCTGCTCGCCGCCCAAAGTTCGGCCAAAGACATCCTGACTTTCACCATCCCCGGCCAAACTGCCTCCAGTATATCGGGTAGCACAATCAGCGTCACTGTTCCCACAGGCACTGATGTGACGTCGCTAGTGCCCACCTTCACCATCTCACCGCTCGCCACGGCCACACCACTCACAGGTGTCGCCCGCAATTTCACCGCCCCGCAAACCTACACGATCACCGCCCAGAATCTCACCACCAAGACCTACACCGTAACGGTCACCCTGTCTTCCTCTCCTTATGCCGATTGGGCAGCCAATCCCACGCAAGGACTAACCACCGGCGTCAACGACGGCCCGCTGATGGACCCCGACCATGACGGCATCAACAACCTGATGGAATTCGCACTCGGCGGCGCTCCGATTGTGTCCTCTCAAGCGATCCTGCCCAAGCTCACCAAACCCGGTGGCACTTGGGTGTTCGAGTATGATCGCAGTGATCTCGCGCTGCCCCCCGCTACCACCCAAGTGGTCGAATACGGCAACAATCTATCGGGTTGGACGCCGATTACGATCCCCTCGACCAGTGCCGCTGCCGTCACGATTACACCCGGAACTCCCTCCGATCATGTGAGCGTCACCATCCCGAACCTTGGCAACCAGACATTCGTCCGCCTCAGGGTCACGGTGCCTTGAACCGATAGACTCCAGATCACAGTTAGAAAATCACTCATCATCCGCCATCACATCCTAAATATGAACGCCAAGCGGCCTCCTCGTGCAGTCATCCTCATGATGTCTCTGCTGCTGTTGGCCTTTTCCTCCCCGTTGCATGCCTATTCGGCCAAGCCGGACCTCACCGCGGTTGGCGTCATCGCCACCCTGAAAACGGATGCCAGTTCTTCGCCGCCCTATGGCGAAACCTACAATCTCGGACCTACCGGACTCCGTGGGTGGATTTACATCGACCGCAATAACGTGGGGCAGGACGGCCTCCAGACCGCGCAGAGCCGCCAGATCCTCGTCACTGTAGCCAGCACGCCAGGAAATGCAGTGCTCGCCGTGGACGATGTGATTCTCGGCGCGATGGCCGGGAGCAGTGGGAGCGTGCCGCTGTTCACAACGGATTGCCGCAAGACGTTTGGCGCAGCCATCACCGATGCTGAGAAAACGGGCGCAGGCATGCTCCGGGTGAAACGTTGGCGCGCGGGCACCACCACCGATGAAAACATCCCCGTGGTCATAATGGGAGACTACTCCGCCACCGCTCCCTATAGCTGCCCGAAATCCACTGCCATCCTCGCCGCCGCTCGCACCAAGCTGGTCAGCGATGTCATCGCCAATCCCTCGCTTCTGAACGACGACTTCTCTGGCGCGGTCAACGGACTTGCATTGTTAGCCGGAGTCTCACCGGGGGATCCCAATTACGCCACGGTGCAGACTCGCTTGCAAACTTACGCTCGCTCTCTGTCATCCACGGGACCCACCAGAAAGGGTTTGGATATTTGGACTTGGGGCTATGAAGGGCTGTTTCTCTCCGAGTATTATCTGATTACGGGGGATGCTAACGTATTGTCCGGCATTCATCAATTTGCCGTCACCATCGCCCAGTCCCAAAGTATGTTTGGCACCTTCGGTCACAACCCTGCCGTATTGAGACCCGACGGCTCGGGGAATCGCTCGGTCGGCGGCTATGGTCCAGTCAATCAGGCTGGTTTACCCGCCAACCTAGCCATGGTCATGTGCAAGAAAGCTCTCGTGTCTGCGGGTGAGGTGGTCGATCCGCAGATCGACCCCGCGATACAACATGGCTCGGATTTCTTCGCCTCGTATGTCAATCGAGGTTCAATTCCCTACGGTGAACATTCTCCCGGCGCGGACAACCATGCATCCAACGGCAAGGATTCGATCTGCGCGGTGATCTACGCAATGCAATCCGGACGCACCACGGAAACCGAATACTTCACCCGCATGTCAGTCGCCGGCTTCAACGGTCGCGAGTATGGCCATACTGGCCAAGGCTTCAGCTTCCTATGGGGGGCGCTCGGTTCCAATATGGGAGGATCACTCGCTACTTCGGAATACTTGAAAAACATCCGCTGGCACCTGGATTTGGAACGCCGCACCGATGGCTCGTTCGTTTATGATGGCGGCGAGCAGTATGGCGGAGGCTCTACGGCGGACGGCACCTATCTGGGCGCGAGCAGTTACAACAGCCTGAACCCGACAGCCAGCTACATTCTCACCTACGCGCTACCGCTGCAAAGGCTCTACATCACCGGCAAAAACGCCGTGCCTGCCAACACCCTCGACTCCACCAAGGTGGCAAACGCGATCGCCGCTGCGACCTATAATCTGGATTGCTCCGCCTACACCTCCACCCAATTGATCGCAAATCTCAGCGAGTATGACCCGGTGGTGCGCAATTACTCCGCCATTCAACTGGCGAAACTTTCGCTGAATTCCTCAGACCTCACTACGCTGCGTGGCATGATCAGCGGTGCCAGTGCGAATGGCCGCGCGGGTGCCTGCCAGACTTTAGGTCTCCTCCAAGACAGCACCGCATTGCCACTGATCACTCAACGGCTCGACAAAAACATCGAGCTAAACACATGGGTGCGCGCGGTCGCAGCCAAGGCGCTGCGTTCCTATACATCCGCCACGATGAGCGCCCAGCGGGACCCGATGCTCACCGCGTTCATCGCCAACGCCACCGACCCGAACGCGATTGATTGGACCGACCCCTTGCAGACCGGCAACGGCTACCTCTCCCTGGCGATTTTCGGCAATGCGGTGCCCGACGGCAGTCCCGGCAATGACATCCAGACCTATACCATCAATGCCGCGAAAAACCTGCTCTATCCTGCGGTCAAGACAGGCTTGAAACAGCCGGACTCATACCCCCGCACCGGTGCCGGAACTTTTTGTAACAACCGCCTACCGATAACGGACGTGGAAGCACTGATCACGGACATGTATCAGGTGATCCAATACGAGTGCGAAGTGGACAGGATGTGGAGCGCCACCCCGCGTGCTTCGGGAATCAAGACCATGGCCAAATATCATATCAGCGAGGGAATCCCGCTGGCCGTGGCCATGTTGCAGGTGCCCGTGGGCTTTGAATGGGGAGACAGCGAGTACCTAATCGCCGCCCTCAACGCCCTGGCAACTTATGGTGACGCCGCGCGCTGGACCCTGCCAACCTTGAAAGGGTACCTCCTCACCTGGGATCCGACCTCCTCCCAATACCCGATTCTTGTCAGCACCATCGCCAGCATCGAGGCGGCCATCACCTCTCCTGCACCCGTTGCTGGATCGACCGTGGCCAACTCGCAGGTCCTGACCACTACGGGATCGATGGCCGTCACGCTCACCGGCACTTCGCCCCGGACCTTGGTGACTTTCACCAACGTCAGCGCTCCCTCCCACGGCACGCTCACTGGCACCGCCCCGAATCTGATCTACACCCCTACCGTCGGCTATACCGGACCAGACCACTTCACTTTCCAAACCGTAGATAATCTAACCACCTCACTTCCTGGAACGGTTAGTATCATCGTCGGCACCGCTGGCACCGGCCTTACGGGCGAGTATTTTGACAACCCAGACTTCACCAACCTTAAACTCACCCGCACCGACGCCCAGATCAATTTCGACTGGGGCACCGGATCACCGGATCCCTTAATTGGCGCGGACACCTTCAGCGCGAGATGGAGCGGCCTGCTGCTGGTGCCGGAAACTGGAGACTACATGTTCTCCACGCTCAATAGCGACGGGGTCAGACTCTATATCAATGGCGTCTCGGTCATCGACGATTTCACCAATCAATCCACCAATTGGAACGATGGTGCCTCGGTTCACCTGACCGAGGGGCAGATGGTGGACATCCAGATGGAGTATTATGAAAACACGGGTTCCGCAGTGGCGAAACTGAAATGGACCGGCCCTTCGTTCGCGGGAGCCAACGGGTGCATCATCTCCAAGGAATGGCTCTTCAACGGCACCGGCGTCTCTAACCGCACTCCCTACGCCAACTCCCTAAGTATTAACACCGTCAAAAATGCCCCGGTGCCGATCACCCTCACGGGAAGCGGCGGAACCCTGACCTACACGATCCTCAACCAACCGGCCCATGGCACACTGACTGGCACCGCTCCCTATGTAACCTACACTCCCGCCACCGATTACAGCGGCACGGATGGCTTTACCTTCCTGGTCAACAACGGCAGCGGCAACTCGACACCGGCCAGCGCGTCGATCTCCATCTGGGCCGGACAACCCGTGACTTGCATCTGGAACGCCGCCGTTTCCGGAAACTGGAGCGTCGGCGCGAACTGGACTGGCACCGCAGCTCCCGCCTCGTCAGGCCAGCCATTCTACAACCTCAATTTCGCACCGTCCGGCACCTACACCGTCACCGATGACCTAGCCAACGGATTTCAGCTCACCCAGATGAACATGGGTGGCGTGGTGACGCTGGCTGGCACCAACAGCCTGAGCTTCGTCGCCAACGGCACCCTGCCGCCGCAGTTCAATCAAAACAGCGCCAGCGCGGTAACCGTCAACACGCCATTGAGCCTGACCGCCATGACCAGCTTCGGCGGATCTGGCAGCGGCCAAGTGTCACTCAACGCCTTGATCTCGGGCAATGGAGGCCTGACCAAGGACAGCCCTGGCATCCTGTGGATCAACAATTTCAACAACACATACAACGGCGGCACCGTGCTCAACAGCGGCAAGGTCAAGTTCCCGGCGGGAAGTGGCAGCGTCACGCCTCATTTTGGCACCGGACCGCTGACGATCAACTCCAACGCCACCCTCGAATTCAATCGGACCTACCTGACCAACAGCATCTTCCTGAACGGCGGGAACGTGACCGGCGGCAACAGTTTTTCCAGCGTCCTCGGCGGCCCCGTCGCCATCACCGGCATCACCACCTTTGGTTTCGGCACGACCGGCGGTTTCTCCATCACTGGCAACATCAGCGGGACGGGCGGCCTGACCACCACCGGAACCACGCAATGGAGCATGAGCGGCACGAATAGCTACACGGGCACCACCACCATCCAGGCAGGCGGGATCCGCTATCTCGTGGCTGCCGCAGTGGCCCCCGGCGCGCTCAACATCGCATCCGGCGGCATTGCCAATCTGAACTACTCGGGAACCCGCGTCATCGCTTCGCTCACTCTGGGTGAAGCGGCGATGCCTCCCGGCACCTACGGCTCCACCGCATCAACCGCCACCAATAAGAACGACACCTACTTCACCAGCACAAGCTCTGGGACGGTCACTGTTCCGCCCTCTACCACGACCTCGCTTTCCCTAACGGGTGGCAGCTCGCCTTCCAACGCAGGCGCTCCCCTGACCTTCACCGCAGTAGTCACGGGCAGCTCGCCGACGGGCAGCGTGTCATTCTATGCAAACACCACGCTGCTTGGCACCAGCACACTTAACGGTTCCTATCAGGCCAGTCTCAGCACCAGCAACCTTGCCGTCGGATCATACAACATCACCGCCAGGTATGCGGGCGACGCCACCAATGCGGTCAGCACATCCGCCGCTTTGGCCGTCGAGATCATCAGTTCGTTGCCCTCCCAGCCGACCAACCTCCTCTCCTCGCCGGGCAACAATCAGGTCGGCCTGACTTGGACAATCTCCGCAGGTGCCAACAGCTACTATGTGAAACGCTCGCTGACCAACGGCGGCCCCTACACGGTGATTAGCAACCCCGCTACCGCAAGCTACACCGACCTAACAGCCACCAACGGCATCACGTATTACTATACGATTTCCGCGATTAATGCTGCCGGGGAAAGCATCAACTCAAATCAAGTCAGCATCGTTCCTGCCATCCAACCGTCCTCCACCACGCTTGTATCCTCCCCAGTCGCAAGCGGGATTTATGGCGACGCGGTGACCTTCACCGCCACAGTGTCTGTCACGGGTGCGGCCGCCACCGGCACAGTCACTTTCAAGGATGGCACCACGGTGTTAGGCACAGGCAGCTTGAGTTCAGGCTCGGCCACTTTCGCCACCAGTTCGCTCGGCGTGGGTGGCCACTCAATCACCGCAAGCTACAGCGGTGACGGCACCTACGCCACCAGCGTTTCTACTTCCTACTCATATACGGTTGCGGCCAAGTCCCTGACGATCACAGGAGTCACCGCAGCCAATAAAGTCTATGATGGCAACACTTCCGCTACTCTATCAGGTGGCACGCTTACCAGTGGCTTGGTCGGCGCGGAAACGGTGACCGTGATCCTCGGCAGCGGTGCCTTCGCCAACCCGAACACGGGCACTTGGGCCGTCACGGCCAGCGGCTATGCACTCGGCGGAGCTAATGCCGGAAACTACGCATTGTCCGCCCAACCCACCGTCCCCAACGCCACCATCACCGCGCGGCCGATCCAGCTTTCGGGAACGAGAATCTACGATGGCACCTCGACGGCAGCAGCGGGCATTCTGACCATCTCAAACAACGTCGATGGCGGAAATCTTTCGCTGACAGGCAGTGCCAATCTAGCTGGTAAGGACATCGGGGTCCAGCCCGTATCCACGATGGCCGCAGCCGTTTTGGTGCAAAGCGCCAGCGGCAACACCGGCACCAGTGCCAGCACCAGCTTTAATGTATCCCTAACGGCTGCGCCGACTACCGGTAACACCCTGATTGCCGTGATCTCGACACGCGGCACCGCTGCCAATAGGGTATCTGCCATTGCCCAAGCTGGGGCCTCCTGGAGCCGAGCGAGCCAAGCGACCAACATCAATGGAACAACAACAGAAATTTGGTATGCATCCAATGTATCGGCTGCGGGGACCACGGTCGCCATCACTCAGGCGTCCTTGCGCTCGGCTGCTGTAGTGATGGAATACAAAGGTGTGCTGACTGCCAGCTCGCTGGATCAGATCGGAAACAGCACAGGTAACAACACGACTACGGTCACTGGCAACACGCCGATAACCACCCAAGCCAATGAGTTATGGGTCGCCGGAATCGGCTTTGTTAGCAGCGCTCCGACGCTGGCAAGCCTGCTTAACAGTTTCACCTCCGTTGCCATCGCGCAGTCAACCAACAATACGGCCGGCAACAACGTCAAGGTCTATGCACTCCAGCGCGTTGTGACGGCGACGGCCACAGCCTCTTCCGGAGGCGCCCTGAGCACCTCGGCGCAGTGGTCCGGCGCGATCGTCACTTTCAAAACGGTGACGCCAACGACGCTGGCTCTAACAGGATCAGTGGCCGCAAACTACACCCTCGCCGGAGTCTCCGGTTCAGTGAGCATTACGCCGAAGCCACTCGTTCTAACAGGCTTCACAACGGTGACTCCCAAAAGCTACGATGGACTATTGGCCGCGAACTTAACCGGTAGTGCGCTACAAACCGCTCAGATAGCGGGCAGTGGAACCACCGCCGATGGCAAGCCTTACAGCGGGGACACCGTAAGCGTGACATTAAGCGGCACTTTCAACACCAAGGACGCGGGCACCAGCAAGGCGGTGACATCCACCTCAATCCTAACCGGCGCACAGGCTGGCAATTACGCGCTCACCCAACCGACGAGCCTAACGGGCACCATCACGCCTGCTGGATTGAGTGTTACAGCCAACAATCTCGGAAAAATCTACGGCCAGATCGTGACATTTAACAGCGGCAGCAATCAATTCACCAGCATCGGCTTGCAGAGTGGGGAAACAATCGGCTCGGTCACACTGAGTTGCACAGGGGGCAGCATGGCGGCGGCAGCTTTCGGTTCGCCCTATCTGATCACGCCAAGCGCGGCAACCGGCGGAACCTTCACCGCAGGAAACTACTCGATCAGTTATCTGCCGGGCACTCTGACCATCGCCAAAGCCGATCAGACGATCTCCTTCGAGACCTTGGCATCCGCGCACCACGGCGACGCTCCGATTTCTCTAACTGCCACATCCAGTTCAGGTCTAACCGTGAATTATACCAGCTCCGACCCCACGGTGGCCAGTGTTTCCGGCAACACGGTGACCATCCTCAAAGCAGGATCGACCACCATCACCGCCAGCCAGTCCGGCGACGGTAATCGCAACCCTGCCACTTCGGTCACACAACCAATGACCGTGAACCCGATGACCTTCAGCGCTTGGGCTGCTGCCACCGCTCAAGGCCTCACCGCCGGAGTGAACAACGGCCCTATGGACGACCCCGACAACGATGGCATCAGCAACTTGATGGAATTTGCCCTCGGCGGCTCGCCGATGGAGTCTTCACAGGCGATTTTGCCCAAGCTTACCATGACCGGGACGACTTGGGTTTTCGAATATGATCGAAGCAATCTCTCACTGCCCCCGACCACCACGCAGGTGGTCGAATATGGAAATATACTCGCGGGCTGGACGTCGGTGACGGTCCCTACCAGCAGTGAAGGTGCCGTCACCATCACTCCCGGAACTTCGGCTGGTCATGTTAGCGTCGCCCTCCCCAACCTCCGCAGCCAGACGTTCGTTCGTCTCAAGGTGACGGCACCTTAATTTTCCAAAGTAAACAATTTAACGATGGGGACCGCAAGCCCCACGTTCGCGGTGACAGCCCAACTCCAAGCCACCGCTGCTGACAGTCTCGTCGATTATGCCAAACTCCAATTCGATTACACCGACGACGCCAGTCTCAAAAACGCTTACAATGACCGGGTTTACCGCTATCCACCCACCGGTTCTCTGTCTGGGTCGCAAATGCCCGCCGCCCCCGGGGGCACACTCTACAGCAGCCAAGCGGCCTACGTACGTCCCTTCGCCATTTTCTCCGCATATACCCGCACCACCAACGGTGGCGTGTATGAAACGGGTCTGCGCTCAAGGAATCCAATTGATAGCCCGCAGGTTAATCTACTGAAAGACGGGCGCTTGGCAGGTAAACCCTTTCTATTTCACAACGCGTCCCGTTCGAATTTCACCATGAATCTGGCTAGCGAAAAACCGGCAGTGCAAGCCTACGAACTCAATTTCCAGCCCTTCCTGAGCAACGGTGACTACCAAGATTACATGGAGGTGGATGCGATTAATCGGGTCCCCTCCCTCAGCGGCAACAAAACCACTTCTGGCATCAAGTCCGGCAGCTATCTCGAACTCCCCTCCGGTCCATTACAAACCCTTGCGGACTTCCGTCGCTCCAACGCTCTCACCACCGCATATCCGCCGTATTTCGTGCAACCGGTGGGCAATTCCCTGCTGCATCCGCTGATGTCACCGGACAAGGTGATCGAAACAAATTCGGGCATTACCAGCACCACAATGCTGGATCATTCGGTCCGCGGACCCTGAGCGGCGCACTTGAAGCCGCCATCGCCAAGGCTGAGATCAATGAAAAGCAAAACGCCACGTTTCTTAACCAGGTTCCAATCACCGCGGCAGATGTTAGTGATCCGAAGCTATACAACTACAAAACACCGGATGCCACTAGCCCGACGGTCACCACCATTGTGGACACCGCGCCTGCCGAGGTCTCGCACTGAGCCGGTCGCCGCTTCACCCTTGCCTCCTTTCGCTGGATCGACGAGCGCAAAGGCGGCTCCTTCAATGGGCTGGATATGTCAGCCCTCATCCCCCCCGTCACCACCAACACGCCGACCGTTTCCGGCGCGGCGGCGTGAGGATATAAGATCTGTTCTTTTGTCCTGACATCCTATATTCTCAACTTCGCCCACCCGTGATGATATCCCGCTTGCTCCCTGCCCTTGTCCTTTTCGCCTGCTCCCTCGACGCAGAGACGCCCCCGCCGACCACCGGGCCGAATTCGCATCTTGTCGGCCATGGGTATGCTGAGCGCGCGGCGGCGTGCGTGAAATATTTTGCGACTACCACGCCGCGCAGTCCCACGTTTCCAAAAGATGGGATGCCCTTTCTCGCCGCACGCCTTCAACTCGGTATAGAGCCTCCCGTTACGCTCGCCGCAGTGGACAAAATGCTCGACGCCACGCTCAAGGCGAAACCCGATCCCTTCAACCTGCACGCGGTCATGCACGCTTATCTTGTGCACAAAGACAAGTTCACGCCGGCGATGGCCGCAAAGGTAAAGCGACTCGCGGCGAGTTGGAGCTACGCAAAGCCGATCGGCGTCTCGATGAATTACGAGCTGATGCGCGACGGCTCCGGTCTGCTCGCAGCGCAGGAGTGGCCAGACCTAGTGGACGCGGAGGGCAACAACGCGGCCAAGATCGCGAAGAACTGCGGCGATTGGCTTGGTCACATTTTTCGCGATACGACCGATCACAACGCGAGCGAATACGACGCGCCGATTTATTACGGCACTGACTTTGCGCCGACGCGGATGATCGCGGAGTTCGCACGAGATCCGGCGATCAGCAAGGCCGCAGCGATGACGCTCGACTTCATGCTCATCCAGACGGGTGCCCACTGGCATCGCGGCTACCACATCAGCACCGCAGGGCGTGGAAAATACTGGGGTTCACTCAATCTCAGTCCTCACTCCGCAGCGCCGACTAACAGCATGGCGTGGCTTCTCTACGGCAGCGACCAGCCATTCAACATCAACTCGGCACCGCAATCCTACTGGCTCGCCCATCCGGGTCGGGTATTTCAGCCGGACTTCCTCACCGCATGGCAGGCGGCACTGCCGGATGAGCGCACCGTCGAGGCTAACAATCTCTGGCCAAGCCATAAACAGATCGTGCGCAAGATCGCGTGGTTCACGACGGGATACGGTCTTGCAAGCCAGCGCGAAGATGGCAGCCCGTTCGATTCGTTTCTTTTCAAGGAATGCCGTCGCACGATGCTCAAGTGGCAGAGCCAGCAACCCGCGAGCACCTTCACCATCATTCAGGAGAATCGCCGGCGTCCAAACGAGAAAATCGGCAACGCCTTTGCCTATGGCGAAAACCCCTACTGTCAGACCCTGCAACACGAGGGTACGCTCATCGGCGTTTACGACGTGCCGGCTGACTACGGCTTCGGGATCACCCGCGCGCCATTTACCACCACCGGTGCCATTGTGAAGCGTGTCGAGCGCGGCGGCTGGGTGCTCTGCCATGGCGGCTCGATGCTCTTCGCCTTCCGCTTCACGCAGCCCGCACGATGGGACAAGCCGAACACCCGCGAGCAGCTCGATCTCCTGCGCTGTGATGCAATGCGCGGCGGCTGGATTCTTGAAACAAGCCCCGTCGCGCCGTTCGCTGGTGGTGGGTCGGATGCGGAACTGGCGAAATTCGGCGACGCCCTGTTAGCCAAAACGAAGCTCGCGGACACCACGACCACCACACCGCCGTCGCTCGCCTTCACCAATCTCGCGGGTCACACGCTGAACCTGCACTGGAAGCCGCTGCTTCCGCCCTTGAAAGACGAATGCCAGGTTGACGGCCAACCGGTGCGCTACGACCTGTTTCCCCTGCTACGCACCAAGGGCGCAGAATACTCTGCAGACGGCACCCTCACACTCATGGCCGGCGCACGGAAGCGGGTCTATGACTTCAAGGCGTGGACCGTGCGCGAGGGCAACTAACACCACAAGCCGTTACCGATAGAGGTCTGACTTAAGACATATTATCGATGCGCCTACGGGAGAAATGATGCACCTGATCAGGCGGACAGCATGGCCGGCTCAATTTCAAAGTGGTCAACAGCGCTTTCAGCAATTCAAGGAGCGTTAATTGGCCGTTGTGCCCCAATGATTTCATTTCATCGAAATTCGTTGGCGGGTTGGTGAAGAAAATGTCGCGTATGAATATTGTAAGCGTTGAGGCGAAGACTTTTTTGCTCAACCAGAAAAACCCAAGGATCCTCCACTCTGATCCGTCGAGCGAGCGATAGGACCCAATGCAACAACTGATTCCATCTAGATTACGAACCAAGGGCCCGAGGTCCGGCTTCGCTCGGAAATCAGGCTTCGCGCTGATTGTGACTTTGTCCCTGATGATCCTCCTCATCATCATCGCCGTGGGCTTATTGACGATCTCCGCGATTTCACTGCGTGCTTCGGCACAAGGCAGTGCAACCAGCATCGCCCGCAGCAACGCCCGCCTTGCCATGATGCTAGCCTTGGGTGAATTGCAGGTCACGCTTGGACCGGACCAGAGTGTTTCAGCCCCCGCACAATCGGTCATCAAGGATGTGAAACGCCCGCGCTTGCTAGGTGCGTGGCAATCATGGCACTGGACTCCCACACCGGGCGAAGCTCCTCCATACAGCGACAAGAAAAGCCGCTTCCGGAGTTGGCTCGTTTCCACAGCCATCCCGGCAAATGCCAAGCAATTCAGCCTGGCGACCCAAAGCAACCCCACCGGAAACGATGCCGTGGCGCTCGTCGGTAGTGCCACCACTCCCTTGAACGACAGCCAGAACAATCCAGTGCTTGTCATGGCCGAAAAAGTCAAAGTGGGCACCTCGTTCCAGACCGGTAATTTCGCATGGGCCGTCTTCGACGAAAGCACTAAAGCCTCGATTGATCTCGGGGATCCCACCACCGCAATGCCTGCGGGTATTGAAATCGCTTCCCGGACCGCTCCCAACCGATTCCGCGCGGACATGCTGGATGCGGTGAAACTCGCATCCCTGAAAACTCCGGTCAATCTCGTCTCGCTCGAAACCGCCTCGATTCCCGCAGGGTCGGCGAATGTTCCCGAGTTTCGCAAACGCATCCACGATTTCACCACCAGTTCGACCGGCCTTCTAACCGACACCGCCAAAGGTGGCTTGAAAACCGATCTAACACAGTTGTTTGAAGCAGCATCCCTCCCCTTGCAGTCGTTTACCGGCGACTCCCCCTACGACACCACGGCCTTCCCAATCACCTCCGGCGCGCCGAAATGGAACTACATCCGCGACCATTACCGGAAATACAAATCCATCAAAACACCGACTACGGAGGCAACCTACGTCCCATCGACCGCTTCCGACCTCGCCGTGAAAAACGCAGGGGTTCTGACAGGAATGGACCCGGCACCGGATAGCGAACGACTGATCCCCGTGATCGCCAAATTCCAATTAGTGTTCTCAATGGTGGCCCATTACCCTTTCAATGTGGACACCCGCCGGAAGGAGTTGGACAATTCCGGCGATCCCAAGGGCTATACCAACTATGGTGCCGTCGATCTCGCCTACGACCCGGTGATCACGCTCTATAATCCCTATGACGTTACACTGAACCTCGCCAAAACCCGCATCCGCGTTTGGGACCCGCCCGTGGGTTTCAGTTTCACCAAAATCGACAACCAAACCAGCGCCTCAGCCAATTTTCGCTCGGACGCCCTGTCCGTGGGGCTGGCGGGCCTGCACCTCAATGCCAAGCTCACCGACAGGAAATGTTTCACACTGGTCCTCGCCGACGGCACTAACCAAACTCTGTCAGGTGCCAGTTTGAAACTCAAACCGGGCGAGGTCAGAGTCTTCTCCCCGCGCGTCGAAAGCGGCTGGACATGGGGCACTGAAACTGGCGGGGGCTATGGTTCCAACACCCAAGCGACATTCTTCGACTGGGATCCGGCCAAAAACTTTGGCAACCAAGATCATCGTTCGACCGCGACGTTTGGCACTTTCGGTGTGGAATGTGTGCCAGGCTGGGACGTGCGCGCCGGACTCCAAACCGACAATCTAGCAAACAATCGCAACCCTGCGAGCAAGTATCCATTCGAAAAGAACGCCGCCTTCGTCACCATCCGCAAGACCGACGAGGTAAGAGTGGATGCCCAACCACTGGTAACCTCCGTCGGTTCCGCCGCGCAGTTCCAAGTCGATGTCCTGGCTGGCACGAATGTCGGCAGTTCCTCAACCGATATCTCCAGCGACAGCAACAACACGGGAGTGATGACAGACACACTCCGCAGCTATCGCTTCAACTTCAGCAGCGTTGCCGACGAACTCAGCAAGAACCCATCGAAACCGATCATCAGCCGCCAGTTCGTAGTCGGTGACATTCTTCAGCCGGACTCGGGTGGGCAGAATGGATTCAAAAAACCTTTCGCGATGCTGGAAATGACCGCACGGACCACCAAGGGTGATCTAACCGACAGCAAACCTTGGCTCTATAACAATTTTGTCGTTGAGGGCGGGTTGCAGGACAGCTCCAAAGTAGGTCTTACCCATCAAAGCTACGACCTGCGCCTGATAGAGATGACGAGCTTTGACAGTTTTCCAGGCGGCATCGACATCGACCCGACCACCTATCGGGGCTACTTCGGTGCCAACGGCTCGGTGACCGAAGGTTCATCGTTCGTCAACATGCTGCATGTGCCGCTGGCACCCGCCGCCTCGCTTGGCGATTTGATTCCCACCAACCTCGCAAGCAGTGCCCTGCTGCCAAGAGTCGTTCATCCGTTCGGCAACTCACGCGGCCATCCGCTAATCCCATCTAACAGGGTATCCACCGGCAGCGGAACCCTGTCTCTGGATCACTCATATCTCCTGAACGACGCGCTGTGGGATGCCTATTACTTTTCCTCAATCACCGCATACGGTGGCGGCAACGGTGGCGTCATGCCCACAGCGAAACCTCTCAAAACCGTGCTAACAGGCTTGTTTGACAGCACCCAGCCCGCACTCGACAGCCGCCTTGTCCCGATCGTTCCCACCGGTGATGCCCCAACGCTAGCAGGCACGGTTTCAAGTCTCAATGATCTGGACCGCTCACGTCAACTGGCCAAATACGTCGCTGTCAAAGGGCCCTTCAACGTGAACTCCAGTTCGGTGGATGCATGGCGGGCGGTGCTATTTTCCCTACGGGACAGGACGGTCAACGGGATGGAGTTGCTTGGTGTCACAGGCGCATCCGTAAGCCAGAAATCCTATGACAACAACGCCACTACGCCTTTCGTGCGCAGTTCAAAGCCCCTCGCGGGTTCCTCGCCACCAAGCGCACTTTTCTGGGCCGGATACCGCGCACTTACCGATGTGCAAATCGACGAACTCGCAAAACGGATCGTTGCTGAAATCATCGCGGTCGGCGACACGGATGGCGCACCTTGCCTGTCACTTGGAGAATTCGTCAACCGGCGTCCCGGTGCTGCGGGAGATCTGCACGGTCTCGCCGGACTGCTCCAGACCGCCATCGACAAGTCCACAATCAACGACGCATTCAAAATAAGGGACTCAAAAACGCTCAGCGCCGTCTTGATCGGTGCCAAGCGCAAACAGGGATTTGAGACGGAAGAAGTCCTCAATGGCAACAGCGCGGAAGGAGCCCCTTCCATGCTGACTCAGGGCGATCTGATGTCTGCCCTCGCCCCGGTAGCCACGGTCCGCGGCGACACCTTCAAGATCCGTTGTTATGGAGAGGCCGTCTCATCCGATGGCAAGACGATCCTTGCCCGTGCCTGGTGCGAAGTTATCGGCCAGCGCGTCCCGGAATTCGTGGACCCCGCAGACGCGCCGGAAACCGCATCGAATCTACTAACATCTACCACGAACAAAACCTTCGGACGCCGTATCAACATCACATCCTTCCGCTGGCTCAGCGAAAAGGAAATCTAAAGCCCTCCTTTGCACTCACAACATTTTCCAACACCATCCCATGTCTCATACCTCTATCTACCTGTTAGCTGTCATGTCATCAGCGCTCCTTCCCCTCTCTGCTCAGGACAAACCATTGGTCAAGGTGGACATCCGCATGCTGGCATTCAGTCCGGAACTCCAACTGGATGAGGCCTTCGCCCAAGACCCCGCTGCCGCCGACACGGCGGCCTCAATCCCCGCACCGGTCAAATCCTACCTGAATCACCAGTTCGCCACCATGCAACTCAACTCGCGGAAAATCATCTTCACCACCAAGCCAGACCGGGCATCGCTCACCCGCCTGGGAGAACTCATCGGTGAGGTGAACCTGCCAGATGGAGTAAACTCCGCCATCCTGATATTTCTGCCCGGCAAGCAGGGCAGCAAATGCCGCAACCAAATCATAGTCATCAACGATGCCACCAAGGCTTTTCCCGCCGGTTCCATTCACATCACCAACCTCAGTCCCTTGCTTGTCAGGATTGCCCTTGAACAGAAAGTTTTCGAATTCAAACCCGGCCAGACCACGCTCATCGAGAATCCTCCGGTGCGTGACGGGCAGATGACCGGCATGCGCACTTTTGCATTTAAGGACAACAACTGGATACCGGTTTCCACGGGCCTCTGGCCGCACCCCGGCGCAGCGCGAAGCCTCAAGGTGCTGTTTCAGAACGGCGCAGGTGACATCCAACTCAGAGCCTTCGATGACGTTCCGCCACGCGTGCCGCAAATCGGGTTTATAACTGCCATTGCAAAGACTCAGTGATGCAAGGTGGTCCTCATCATTGGACGTAACATCGCCTTTACCCAATCACGATTCTGACGAAAGTCTCAGGTCGTAGGCCGCCATTCTTCCGCCTAAAGCATCTATTCCTCCCCTTGATCTTTGCGCGTTCTGAGTCATCATGCGGCGAAAATATTTCCACATTTCACCCCATGAAACCCCTCCTAGCTGTCGTAATCGCGCTCTTTTCACCTGTCGTCCAACCGGACCATAAGGTCACCTTCAATTTCAAAGCTCCCGAGGCCAACAAGGTCAGCGTCAATCTATCCGGCGAAGGCAAGCACAACCTCGAAAAAGGCGCGGACGGGGTCTGGACCTACACCACCCCGGTCTTGGAACCGGACATTTACACCTATTCCTTCAGCGTGGATGGGGTGGAGATCACCGACCCCGCGAACCCCGCGCGCAAGACCGGCTACTTCGGCGAGAATAGCCTAGCCTTCGTCCCCGGCAACCAGCCGTGGGACCCACGCGAGGTTCCGCAAGGTGCGCTCCATCATCATCCCTACCGATCCTCCATCGCGAATCATGATCGCGAATTGATCGTTTACACCCCTCCGGGTTACGACGCGAAGTCGGACAAGCCACTGCCAGTGCTTTACCTCCTGCATGGCTTCAGCGACGGAGCCGATGGCTGGACGCAGGTGGGCCGCGCCCATGTCATTCTCGACAACCTACTTGCCGAGAAAAGAATCGTCCCGATGGTCGTCGTCATGCCGCTCGGTTACGGCGACATGTCGGTGATCGCGAACGGCTGGGAAGGCCGAAAGAAGAACAACGCCTGGGAAAAGAGTCTCGCCGCATTTGACAAGACACTCACTCAGGAAGTCCTGCCGCTCGCTGAGAAAAACTACCACATCCGCACGGACGCTGCCGGTCGGGCTGTCGCCGGACTTTCCATGGGAGGGGCCGAATCCATTCAAGCAGCACTCTATCATCCTGATCTGTTTAGTTGGGTCGGAGCATTCAGCAGCGGCGGCATACCCAGCGATTTCGACAAGGCCTATCCAGAAGCGGGGGAACCCATGAATGCGAAATTCAAACTCTTCTGGATCGCCTGTGGCAAGCAAGACGGATTGATCGAACCGAACCGAAAGTTCATCGCTTGGCTCGATCAAAAGAAGATCAAGCACGAGTGGACCGAAACCGAAGGCACCCACGCGTGGGGGGTGTGGAGGAGAAACCTCGCAACCTTCACTCCGCTGTTATTCCGGGATTGAGTTGCTGCCCGCGCCGCCCTCACTACCCGACCTCCTGTCCGACCCAACGCGTGTTCAAGAATCTTCCGCTAAAGGCAAATTCCTAGTAACATGCGGTTGGAATGCCGCCCTTGCCACCTTGATAAGTGCAAGCCGTTACCATGCACGCGCGGCGTTACTTACCACTACCAGGACAGGCCCCGAGGTTCGGTTTTTCACCCATGGGGTGCGGCTCGCCGCCGAGCGGAGGAAGGGGATAGAATGTCGGCATGAGCTTGAAATCGCCAGCGGTTCCCGGATCGACACCAGCATGGAGCGCAGGGGATTGGGAGGTAAGCCGGTAATCGAAATGCGCCGCGTTGACAAAGCCAGGTTGGTCCGTGACCAGATTGTTAGTAACGTCGCCTTTGCCAGCCAAGACGGTCTTGCTGCCGACGATCAGGTTATTGACTACCCGCACCGCCGCCAGATTGCCGGCCACCTTGAGGAAACTTCCAGATGCCTGGCGCTCGTTGACATAGGTATTGTTCACTACAAAAAGCTCCTGCACCGTGTTTTTCGCCCCCTCCTCGGCGTAGGAAACCGCGACTCCGTTCTCTGCCTGCGGACCATGCTGGATGACATTGCCAATGACGAAACTCCGGCCGCCGTTAGGCAGGTCGATGACATAACTCGACGAACCATCCTGTTCGTCCAGCAGGCGGTTGTAGAGAATGAAGTTGGTCTGGGCGCGGCTCTTCACCAAGTGGCCGGTCTTGACATGGTGCGACGAACAAAACTGGAGCGTGAAGCGGCGCACCTGGCCGATGTAAAGATTGTGCGAGTAGCCATCACCGGAGCCGTTGTGGTGAAACTCCGTGTACTCGACCAAGACGTCGCTGTCCGGGCTGGCTCCGGTTAGGATCCCGTTCTCATTGTCGTGAAAACTACAATGGCGCACCACCAGTCCGCTGCCTTCCTGGCGAATGCCAGCACCGTTGTGGTCCGGGACCCGGCAACCGGAAAATTCGATCCGTTCCACCGTGGTGTCGTTGCCGCGGATCACCCAAATCCCCTTTTGCTGGGCACTCTTGCCACCGGCCGCCAGATGGGCCATGCCCTTCACTCCGCTGATCTTCAAGTGGTTTGCCGACCAGACAGCGACATCGCCCGCATATTCGCCCGCGTCGATTTCAATCCGGTCGCCATCCTGGGCGGCGGCAGCGGCGGCGCTGGGGGTATGGTAGGTTTGCGCCGATCCCACGCGCAGCAGTCGGCTGGCCGGGACATCGGCACCTTTTGCCTGCAGAAGCGTCCCGAGCAGCATTACGCCGGCGATTCCAAGGAGAACGAGCAAGTGGCAGCGGCAGGCAGCGTTTTTCATTAGGAGTTTTCCACACCGATCAATGAGTCTATCCGTAGCAAAACACTTGGAGAGCGTCGAGTAGAAGATTCCGGCCTCTACCGGCGTGAACTCCCAGTGGTGTGGCCCATAAAAGTGATTGCCCATATTCTTAGCAACGTTAGATGTGGTGGCACGGCGGCGCAGGACTCATAGAGCGAAGCGAACAAGCGAGCTTATCCGCCGTTGCCACCCACGACGTGTTAGCCGTCTCCATCTCTCGTGGCGTAGAGTTCAAGGTTAAAGCCGCACTCGGTAGCCAGTTTGGAAAGTGACGGCGGGAGAATAATTCGTTCCCCCTCAGGTAGATCGAAAGTGAGATGCAGCGTGTAATCAGCGCTTCCTTCGTGGAGCGTCCGGAGTCTAAGTAAGTTCAGCTGCAACTGCCGGCAAATCTCGGCGATCTGCTCGGCTTGGGTGCCATCCTGTGGGTAATCCATCTCAAGGACCCAGAGTCCTAAATCAGATCGTACCTGCTCGAACAGATCAGCGGCTTCTCTATCCTGACGTGTGCATCGGATGAGAGCGTTAATGATGGAGCCACTAGGCATGAGTCTTAAATTTCTTCGGCTAACAGTGGTTGTTAGCCCACCTGCATATCGATATGCTTCGGCGGGCTGAAGTTTCTTACGTGGTGAGGATAGAGGTGGAATCGTTTGGAAGTCAACGGGCAAGACAGGCGGCGGTGTGGCGAAAGAAGGCTTGAGTGTCCTTAGTCCAGCCGGATGGTTCGGGAAGGTTGGGGAATCGGATAGGCATGCAAAAAGCATCACCTTTCCTTACCAATTCCCCAGCCGCGCCATGCGGGGAAATCCTTGTAACCACGGGCTTTCCCGGCGGGATCAGGAAGAGGGCTTGCCCGAGCCACAGAATTCCAAGTAAAGGTTTCCGATCCATGAAGGCCGTCTTTCCAACCGAAAGCGCAACCGGAAACGGGCCATCCCCAACCGGGGACGGAGCATCCCCAACCGGGGACGGGCCATCCTCAACCGCGGACGGGCCATCCTCAACCGCGGACGGGTCATCCTGAACCGCGGACGGAGCATCCTCAATCGCGGACGGGCCATCCGCAACCGTCGTCGAGGCGTTTCCAGGCCCCGGTTTCTCCTTTCCGCCCGGCGAGCGGGCGTTTTCCAACAGATGGCACCGCCGCGTGCCCGCGTAAACCCCCTTTCCGCCCGCCGGGAATCCGTCCCGGCGGCGGGATGCGAAAACAAACCCCAAACCCTAGAAAACCAAAACCATGAACGAATTGAAAACAGGATTCGGCAACCTGAAAGACAATGACCTCCGCACTTTCGGAGGCAGCGTGCATCATGCCCTGAGCACGGGCGATGGACTCACCTTGAACGGGGTCGGGCCTAGAGTTTTCAAATAAACAGGGTCCGTCCTAGATTTTTTTAAATTGTCTCATATTTTCTCAGAATTTTCTGTTCCTTTTTATTCCGGCGAATCCGTTGGACCAGGGTGCTCACCTAGGAAGGGTGACCCATCGCCAGGCGCTTGGCGAGCCAAGCGTTGCCCACGGCCGTCCTGTGTAACTTGCACTCTTGCTGCGGGGTCCCAAATAACAGACATTCGCCTCGGACAATGAGCCATTCTGGATACGATGGAGACGAAAAGCGGAAAAACCGATTGCGGCGACCTCGGTGACGTCTTCGGGGTGGTTTTAAACATGATACCGTTTGGCAAAAGTAATTGCCGAAACTCGAAGCATCCGGGAGCGGCGGACTCCGAATCGCCGAGGCCATGAGGCGGCGATGAGCAGAGGAAGGCGCTTATCATCGGCTTTGCATGGGCACGGCGGATCGGAGTCCGCCGCTCCTTGTTGCGGCAGGGGCCGACTGCAAGCTGAGTCACGGAATCCACTTTTGGCAAAGGGGCCGGGGAGTTTCCTCACTTTTCGAGCACATCGGTGGCGAGCTTGGTGTAGGTGTCGCGGTCGAGGAGGAAGGGGTTGGGGTCATTGGCGAGGCGGCCGTAGTAGAAGCCGGGATTGGGGCCGGGGATGGCGGGGGCGAGGATGAGGCTGCGGGTGATGAGGCCGGTGAAATCGCCGGTGGCGTTGGTGCCTCGTTCAAAGGTTCTGAAGGAGAGTGAGGGGGTGAGGAGAGCGGTGGCGGCAGAGGGGTCATCGGTGGCGAGCCAACGGGTGATTTTGAGGCCTTCGAGGATGCCGAGGAGGTAGTTGGCGCGGTCGGGATTGAGGGTGGCGGTGAGATCGGTGAGGTCGCGGGTGGCCTGCCATTTTCCCTGAGTGTCGTCATAGCGGAGGGTGAGGGGGATTTCGCTGGCGGATTGGCGCTCGATGGCGATGAGGTTGGTGCGGTCGATGGACCAGATGCGGGCGAGCCGCCATTCGTAGGGGCGGACGGGGATGGCGGCGACGAGGGAGGGGTCGATGCGCATGACGGTGGAGGTGCCGAGGCGGTTGACGAAGTAGCCGCCTTTGCCGTCGATGCCGAAGGCGAGTTCGAGGCCCTGGTTGTCTTGGCCGAGGAAGCGGAGTTTGAGGAAGGGGTTTTTCAGGCCCCAGGGGGTGAAGTCGGTGGCGGCGTCTGTCTCGAAGGCGGTAGCGCGGCCTTCGGTGACGGTTTTGAGCAGGGTGAAAAGGCGTTCCTCGTTGGCTTGCTGGGAGACGCCGCCGAGGGTGACGGTCCATGGCGCGGGGGGGGTGCGGGAAATGAGGATTTCCTGGCCGGTGCTGGGCTGGATGAGGATGCCGCGGATGGACTGGATGTTGAGATTGGTGAGGGCGGGTTCGCGGAGGTCGTTGACGGCGAGGGGGAGATCGGCGAGGGAGGTGAGTTTCGGGACGGGCTTGAGCGGGAGTTCAAAAAGTGTCGTGGGACGGTCGCTGACGATGGCTTGGACGGTGGCGGCGGCGGGGGACTCTGGGGGGAAAACGTCGAGGGTGGTTTCCGTTTCGGTGCCGAAGGGGAGGAGGGAAATTTGGATGGATTTGGCGAGGGCGGTGTCGGCGGGCAGGGTGAGGGTGGCGCGGTCGGCGAGCTTGAGGGCTTGGAGTTGGTAGAGGCCTTCGAGGAGGGATTTGATGGCCTTGGGGTCGGTGGGGAGGTCGAGGGGTTTGACAAGCCGCCAAGGGCTGGTGGGGGATTCGCGGCCGAGGGTGAGTTCGCCCTGCTCGGCGCGGATGTGGATTTTTTGGAGGGTGAGGGGGTTGAAATAGAAGGGGCGGTAGTCGCGAAGGAATTTCAGCCCGTCCTTGAAATAGGCGGTGATGTCGCCGGTGCAGGAGTAGAGGTAGCGCTTGTGGTTGAGGTCGCGGGGGAGGATGAAGACGGTGGGGACGGGGGCTTCCACGTCCTTGACGGTGGCGAGCCAGGGGGTCTGGCGACCGAGTTTATACTTGGCGAGGGGCTGGTGCTTGGCGTCTTCGAGCTGGATGCCGATGGCGCTTTCGCGAAGGCCGGCCTTTTGGTTGTCGATCTCGTCGCGGTCGGCAAAGTCCTCGACGCGCAGGCCGAGGGTGAAATGGATGATAGCCACGGCGGCGCGGGGGTCCATGCGGTCTTGCCATGGCGTGGATGCCTGCCAACCGGCGGGGCCGAGGTCGAAGCTGGCGGAGACGCCGCTGAGGGTGACTTGGATGTGTTTCACCTCGGCGGGCGTGAAGTCGGTGTAGAGGTGCTGCCCGACGGGGACGGGTGGAGCGCCGAGGAGGGAGTCGAAATTTCCCTGCTTCCACTGCCACCCCGCCAGCCCACAGACGAGGATGGCTAACAGCGCGAGGATGAGGGTGAAACCGAGGGAGCGCATGGCAGGTCAGGCACGGCGCGAGGACCAGATGAAAGCTCCGGTCATGATGAGGAAGGCGGGCAGGAAGAAGAGATTGACGCGATTGATGAAGGAGACTTGGGCGTCGAGGAGGGGGAGCTTGTAAATGCCGAGCGAGCGCGGGCCAGGGCCGACGAGGGACTGGCGGTCCACCAGCCAGTTCACGGATGAGGCGAGGAAGTCGGTGTTTTCCGCGTGTTGGAGGAGGGGGTCGAGGAAATCGGTATTGGTCATGACGATCATGCGGGAGGTGGAGGCGGAAAAACGGTCGTCGCTGGCGGCTCCACGGGTGACGCAGGCGGCGAGGTAGAGCGGGCCCTTGTTGTCCTCCTTCTCGTCGAAGGTCGGGTTTTTTGCACCGAATTTCGTTTCCCCCCAGAATCCCGGCGCGGCTTGGATGAGGCCGATGGGGTTGATCTGGCGGTTCATGAGGTCTTCCGTGCCCTCGCGGACTTCGAGCGAGGAACTGGCCCCCTCGAAGAGGGCGGCTTGGCCGGCGAGTTCCTTGGTGAAGTCCACGCCGTAGGTGAAGACGGCGCGGGTGGTGGTGTTGATGCGGTCGCCGTCCTTGGAAATGATGCGGTCGTGGCGCGGAGTGATGCCGTAGCCGCGGAGGAAGGTGCGGAGTTTGGGCGGAGTTTCGCCGGGCTTGAGCAAGATCAGCAGGGCGGAACGCGGGGTGTTCCAGTATTTTTCGAGAACCGCGAGTTCGGCATCGGTGAAATCGTATTTCGGGGCGACGAGGGCGACGGCCTCGGCATCTTTGGGGATTTCGGCAAGGTCGGCTAGGTTGATGGCTTGGAGTTCGACGTTTTGGAACTGGAGGGTGCCCTGCAGGGATTTCATCTGCGTGGAATCGCCGGTGACATCGAGCTGACTTTTGTCCGCGAGGAAGACCATCTTGCGGGCGCGGCCCTCGACGCACTCGACAAGGCGGGCGGTGAGGATTTCCTCGCCTTGGAAGCCGGTGATTTTCCGCTGGGTCTCGGCGGTGGTGTAAACGGCCATGTCATCGGCGACGACGATTTTCACGTTCGGGTTGAGAATGTGGTTGCCCGCCTTGTCCTCGGTGGAAACCGGGCCGGCATCGGTGCGGGCGTCCATGATGATCAGGTCTTTGGTCAGTGGCAGACCATAGGCGGCGGCCACCTCCTGCGTGCGGTCCGAACTGCGCAGCGGATCGACGATTTCCAACTCGATCTTGCCCTTGGAAATGCGGGCGTATTCCTCGGCCAGCGCTCGCACGCGTTCGTAAAACGGCGAACTCCGGCGGAAGGCCATGATCCACTTGAGCGGCTTGGCGCGGTCGGCCAGCGCCTTGTCATGCAAGTAATGTTGCGTCGAGGCGGACAGCGTGTAAGCCGCCTGCCGGCTTAAATCGACGCGATAGAAATGGCTGGCTGCCAGGTAGTTCAGGGCGATGAGAATGATCGCGAGGAAGCTGATCTGGAGCACGGAAAGCGTCCCCAGGCCCCAGCGGTTCAGCGGACGGGCGGGCTTGGCTTTTGGCGCGGTGGCGGGATCGGACATGCGGCGGGAAATCAATAACTCAGCGACGCCAGCGGCGGTAATCCACCACCTGATAGGTCAGGAACAACACAAACAGCGCGAGGCTCAGGAACCAGACCGCCGGTCGCGTGTCGAACAAGCCGCTGGCGAAATAATGCAAATGCTGCTGCGAGGAAATGTAGTGGAAAAACCCTGCGCCCGCGAACGACTCACCCCAGATGATCGTCACATAACCGAGGAAATACTGAATCACCAGCAAGCCGATCGTGAGAATCCCTGCGATGATCTGGCTGGACGTCAGCGCCGAGGCCAAGCAACCGATCGCGGTGAAGGCCGCGCCCATTAGCATGAGCGCCGTGAACACGCCGAGCAGCGCCCCCGGTGTCCAGGCGGGCGGCAGCGTCGTCGCCCATTCGAACATCTTGAACTGGATGAGTCCCGGCAGCCACAGCGTCGTGTAAAAAATCATCGCCGCCGTGTATTTGGAAAACACCACCTGCCAGGTCCGCACCGGCGCGGTGAGCAGCGTTTCCAAAGTCCCCGAGCGCTCCTCCTCCGAGAACAGCCGCATGGTGATGAGCGGGAAAATGAACAGGAAATAGAACCAAAAAATCGGCGTATGGAAGGTCACATACACCAGGCTGTCGCGCACCGGCGTATCGCGGAAGCCCTTCATCGCGGTGGATAGCGAGACGCCCTGCATCACCGTCACAAAGGCCAACACCACCCAACCGAAGGGGGTCAGGAAATAGCTCTTCAGCTCTTTAAAGGTCAGGATGCGGAACAATCTCATGGGGCGGGCGCACTTGGTAAGCCATTCCCGCGACAAGGCAAAGGTAAAAGGGCAGTCCCAAGCCGATGAGAAAATCGCGATAAAACGTCACGGCCTGACCGGCACGCTCAGAAGCTGGTTCAGCAGCGGCAGTGCGATTAGAAAAAAAGCCGGTAATCCGATCAGGATGCACCAGGCGATTTTCCGCGTCACGTCATGATTGGTGAGCGATGGTATCCCCATTTTCAAGCCAACGATGGCGGGAAACCAGATGCAAATCGTCGGCAGCAGCAGGATTTCGATCAACCGGAGTGGCCGATAGACGAAGTGGAACATCAACCCGGAGGCCACTAACCACACCGCCAGGGATGCCCACCGGTGGAGCCACAGGTGATCGTCTTCTTGATATTCTGGCTCCTGCATTTTTTGACCTCACCGAGTGGCGATGACCTTCACGGTGAAGCCTTTCAAATAGCCAGTTTCCGGCATGGAAATGAGGATTGGGTCACCGGGCTCCTTGGATTTTAATATTTTTGATTCTTGATATTGATTTCCAAGGACTGGCCCCGATGAGGATGTGATGAAGATGACTGCGCAGACAACCAATGCGATCGAATGCACGATGGCAATTCTTACCGCCGCAGCGCATAGTCGGTTGTGAACCCAAGCGCGACCAAGCACCGCACCATAGCCGGGGAACTGTGCCAACGCGAAGAAAGCAGCAATGATGCCGATGCCTCCTAACAGATCAGAGGCGAGAAAGGCATAAGGGAAGAAAACGGCGAATGGCAAATAACTGCCATGCCCGACTCCTGCTGAGAGCGCCGAGATAGCGAAACATACGAGCGCGGTCACAATCGTGATTGCCGTGACGGTCAAGATTTTGCGGGATTTCTCCATGCCTGCGAACGTCTAGCTGTGGCACCGGCGAAATGGAAGCTCGAATTCAAGAAGGACGTTATCGCCGGTTGCCACGAGCGTATTGTTCGCTTTGTAGTTTGTTGATCACGGCCTGACTATATTCCAAGGTAAGCCGCTTTGGGAGATGGTCGGATACGCTCTTCAGTCTCCAGCGCTTCTTTTTGTCTGGGAAGTTGTATTAGGATGTTTAGCGAGCTCTTCCCAATCGCGACTGACTTGAAATCCCAGGGGCGTGATGAACTTCTGGACTACTTTCTGAAATAA
Source organism: Akkermansiaceae bacterium (assembly GCA_025354565.1). Lineage (GTDB taxonomy): Bacteria > Verrucomicrobiota > Verrucomicrobiia > Verrucomicrobiales > Akkermansiaceae > Luteolibacter. The sequence continues at coordinate 2,031 of JANXMQ010000018.1, read as the reverse complement.
TTCCGGTGCTGTGCCGTCGCTACCATCCCATTCCGTATCGCCACATTTGAAGCATATTCGGATCACGCTCTTGCTTCCATTGTCGCTGATTAATTCGATACTGTGGTGAGGCTCAAACACACATGCAGAAAACATTGTTTGGGGGGATTCCGCCATTTGCTCGAGAACCACGTGAAATCTTCCCTTCTGTTCAGGTGTCAATTCAGTGCGCTTGTATACGATCTGCGGTGGATCGTTGATTAGTTCTCCCCGGCCATCGTGAAAATCGTAGCGCCACGAATGCTCTACTACGTCAATCCGATGAGCCTTTGATACTGCTGCTATTAGGTCAGATTTAAACCTTGTAGCCCTTGCCTTCTGGTTCCTCTCTGATGTCGAAGTCTGAGAACTACAGCTAGGACCAAGAGTCACACTGAGGAGTAAACCGAATGCGATTGGACGGAAGAGATTTATCATGGACGCTTCTTTTTGTCTGGGAAGTTGTATCGTGGGAAGTTGTATCGCTCTAGTGACGCAGGGTGGTGTGGGACCCGGGAGTTAATCACTCCTGGGGACCCGATTCGATTCCTTTTTGGTTGGTGCGTAGATCTTCGTGACGATTCCATCTTCAGAGTCCGACATTAGAACCGCCACTCTATCAGTCAGAACTACTAGATCACCTTTGCCTCTGTAATATGGCACGGTAAACGGCCCACTGAGCATCAGGATGGAAGAACGGGTTATCCAAAGTTTGTTTCGTTCATGGTCAAAAAGCGAGAATGGTGGCATCGGGTCACTCCAGCTTTGAACCAGTCCATCAATGGATACTGGGTATCTCCCTAATTCCAACGCTGATCGATAGTCATCCGCAATTGTTTGCCTCAACGACCAGTTGGCTTCAACCTCCTCTATTCGCGTTCGCACTGAATGTGTGATCGGAACTACGGTAAATCCGGAAAACATATCCAGCTTTTGTCGCGCATGTTCGTAGTTCTGGCGATATTGATAAAGTTGGAATAGCCAGTATCCACCTACTCCGGTGATCGTGAGCGCTAAGATCCCCAAGATTGCTAATGATGATCTTTTCAAGCGCTTCTTTTTGTCTGGGAAGTTGTATTGACCCTATCGACCCTATCGACTTTGAGGTTGTCAGTCACTTTCCCCACGCCAACTTCCTTCTGAAAAATAATAGATCTCGAGGACCCATTTTGAGGGCGGCCACAGTTGGATCATCGCCTCTAGGAATAGTGATCATTCTGATTGAAAATGGCTCTGTAGGTTTGTCATCCGGTGACTCGTAAACCAATGGCTCATTGCATCGGATTATGCTGATTCGCCTGGTTGAGCCCTGGTCATCTGTGCCCCCCGCAGCAGCGAGCATTGCAGATATTTTTGTAGCTTCATTCACCTTGAGGTGGACAGGGGCTTTTACAGAACCTGCTATTGTGACGAGGAAGTCTTTGACAACAGCTTCCTCCGCAGCACAGATACTCAGCGTCCATGTGGTGAAGCAAAGAACTCGGAGAATAGTCTTCATTGTGTATTGCGAACAGTTGAGTTCGTATCATGTCCGGCAGTGATATCCAGACAATTCATCTGCCGCAGGCTTGTCAGAATTCGTTGATTTCACAAGGATTTTCGAATTCCCCGTGTGTATATCAGGAAGTTCTGCTGGGGCGGTATGGCGGAGACCCCACTGCGCCGCGCGATGGGAAATCATCCGGGGCGGGTCACTGTCACTGCGTTGCTGCCGCGCTCGCGGCCGGTGGCGGTGAGGGTGTAGAGCTTGAAGGCGGTGGCGGAGCCGGGGACCAGCAGGCCGAAGGTGCCGGCCCAGGCGGGCGGGGCTGTCGCCGGGAGGGTGGCGCTTCTTTTTGTCTGCTTCTTTTGTCTGGGAAGTTGTATTAGGAAGGATCGGTGTGGAAAACTCCTAATGAAAAACGCTGCCCATCGCTTCACTCTTGGCTCTGTGCGGGCTGTGACGGACGCCCATTCATTTTGAGTAACAACCGTTTGGCTAATTCCGCGCTGCTAGGGAATCGAACACAGGAC
>JANXMQ010000251.1 GCA_025354565.1 Akkermansiaceae bacterium | reverse complement strand
CCAACGCCTCGCCGCACGCGCAGTGACTCTGAAACTCAACGAGAGTGCTTTTGATTTGATTTTGAGAGAGGGATACAGCGAGAAATTTGGTGCGCGTAATTTAGAACGGACGATGGATCGCTTGGTAAGCCCGATCATCGCAGAAGCCCTGTTGAGCGGTAATATTGCGGCGGGTGACTGTATTCGACTTGTGGCAACCGATGGCCGTATTCAAATTTCACCGGATGGTCTTAGCTCACTCTAAAAATCCAACTCACTCCTCATACCATGTCCATCATTCTCAGTGTCAGCAACCCCGACGGCACGACCCGTAGCTTCGAGCTCACCGAGCACGATACTTTCCTGCTCGGACGCATGGAGGACTGCCACCTCTGTTTGCCCGATGATCCACAAGTCTCCCGTCATCATTTCCTTCTCGAAGCCTGCCCGCCTCAAGCTGCCCTACGTGACCTCGGCAGCATGAACGGCACCCAAGTGAACGAGAAAAAGATCGGCGGACGCAAAAAAGGCGAAACTCCCGAACAGGGAGCCAAGCGAGCCTACCCCGACATCGATCTAAAACACGGCGACAAAATCCAAGTCGGCCAAACCCGAATTGAGGTTCGGATTCAAAACGACTCCGCCGCAGGCTCGCGAGTGGCGGCAGCTCTCTCAGAAGGCGATCTTTCCGGTTTGTCCCCTGAGGCCATGCGGCGGCTAATCTTCGGCCAACCAGGCGAAGCTGCGTTCCAGCTAGAAAACTATGCAATCGAGCGCGAACTCGGTCGGGGCGGCTGCGGCGCGGTCTATCTCGCCCGCACCGCCAAGGGTGGCACTCCTGTCGCCGTGAAAATCATGCTCTCGCGCGCTCAGGCTGACGCCAAATCCATCGAGCAGTTCAAGCGCGAGATGAGCGTCATTGCCAAACTCCGTCACCCGAACATCGTCCGCTTCCTCGACAGCGGATCTGACGAGGGCACCTTTTTCTTCGTCATGGACTATTGCGATGGCGGCTCGCTAGCCGATGCAGCTCGCCGACAGCAAGGCGGCACCCTGACATGGGAAACCCTGCGTCCATGGGCACTCCAAGCCCTCGAAGGTCTCGCCGCTGCCCACAAGGAAGGCTTTGTCCACCGCGACATCAAGCCCCAGAACATCCTCATTCACCAAAACATCGCCCGCGTCTCCGACTTCGGTCTCGCCAAAAATTTCCAGAAAGCCGGACTTTCCGGCATGAGCATCACCGGTCAATACGCCGGCACCCCCGTCTTCATGCCGCCCGAGCAAATCGTGAACTTCAAATACGTTAAACCCCTCTCCGATGTCTGGAGCTTCGCCGCCACACTTTACAACCTCCTCACCGGGAAATTCCCCTACCGCTTTGATCCCAAGCGCGACCCCATCGACATCATCCTCAACGAAAATCCGGTTCCCATCTGTGAACGCCTGCCGGGGTTGGACAAAAACCTCGCAGTCGTCATCGACCGTTCTCTCCTCCGAAACCCCAAGGACCGCGTAGCAGATGCGGGGAAATTGCTGGCTGCGCTTTAAAGTTGGCGGCGCAGGGTGCTTTGCCGCCTTTGATCGGTCGCCGGGCCGAGATGTTGAAAATCACCCAGATCCTGCGGCAAAGTCGGAAGAGCAATTTGATTCTCGTGGGCGAACCGGGCGTGGGGAAGACGAGGATTGTCGAGGGCTTCGCGCAGTTGCTGGCGGAGGGAAAATTGCCGGATGCGTTGGGACGGCCAGCGGTGAGGAGGTTGGACATTCTTGTCCACCAAGCCAATGGATGGAGAAAAAAGAGCAGCTTTGCCTCCAGGTTTTCACTTTTCATTGGCACGTGGGCGAGACGGCCACGCTCCTTAAAGGCCCGTGGCGCGATCCGGGTGATTGGCGCGACGACGATCCGGGAATACCGCCAGACGATTGAGATGGACGGGGCCTTGGAGCGGAGTGATTCTGGTTTCAGCGGATAGACATCATCTCAAGTTGGAAAGAATTTGCGAAACATGATCCACCCTCTCGACCGGAAACTGCTGCGTGATCTTGGCAAGATGAAGGGCCAAGTGTTTGCGGTCAGTTTGGTGATGGCATGTGGCTTGGCGATGATGATCATGACGCGCTCGCTCATCATGACGCTGGAGACGACACGGGAGACATACTATCAGAAATATGCGATGGCCGATATTTTCGCGACGCTCAAGCGTGCGCCGCTGGCCGTGGCGGACCAGCTTGCCACACTGCCCGGAGTGGCGACGGTGGAGACGCGCGTGGCGGTGGAGGTGACGCTGGATCTGCCCGGTCTATCAGAGCCCGCGACCGGCCATATCATTTCACTGCCAGAGGATGGTGGGCCGCAGAAGCTCAACCGGCTGTTTCTCCGCACGGGTCGATTTCCCCACACGGACGAGAGGCGCGAGGTGGTGTTAGGTGAATCCTTTGCCGATGCGAACGGATTAAAAACGGGCGACTCGTTAGTGGCTGTGATCAACGGTCGGCGGGAAACATTGAAGATCTGCGGCATCGGTCTCTCGCCTGAGTATGTGTTCGAGGCGCGGCTTGGGGAGACCTTGCCAAACCACAAGCGCTTCAGCGTGATCTGGATGAACTATCGGGCGCTGGCGGTGGCTTACGATTTGGACGGCGCATTCAATGACGTCTGCATCGACCTCGCGCCCGGTGCCGAGCCCGGCCCGGTGATCGGGGAGATGGACCGGGTGCTCGCCCCGTATGGCGCGGGCGGGGCATTCACCCGCAAGGAACAGGCCTCCGCCCAGCGCTTGGATGACGAGCTGCGGGTGCTGCATTCGCTATCCATCGCCTATCCGCTGATTTTTCTCAGCGTGGCGGCATTCATGGTGAACGCGGTGCTGGCGCGGATCGTCCGGTTACAACGCGAGCAGATCGCGCAGATGAAGGCGCTCGGATATTCATCGTGGCAGGTTGGCGGACATTTTTTGAAATTCGTGTTGGTCATCGGCCTGCTGGGAACCGTCATCGGCGGGCTTGGCGGGCGCTTGCTTGGTGCGGTGCTGGTGAACATGTACACGCTGTTTTTCCGTTTCCCCTCGCTGGTGTTTAAAATGGACTACAGCGCACTGGGTCTGGCCTTGGGGGTCTGCCTTGGAGCCTCCGTGCTGGGTGTTCTAACGGTCGTCTGGCAGGCGGTGAAATTGCCACCCGCCGAGGCGATGCGGCCCGAGCCGCCGGCGGATTTCAAGCCATCGTTGCTTGAGCGGATCGGCCTGACATGCTGGTTCAGCCCGACCTTCCGGATGGCGTTGCGCAACATCGAGCGACGGCCATGGCAGGCGGTTTTCACCTGCTGCGGCCTCGCGCTGGCGACGGGGCTGATGGTGCTGCCGGGCGCGATGAGCGACAGCATCGACTATTTACTAACATTTCAATGGAACAGCCAACAGCGGCAGGACGTTACAGTTTTTCTAACTGAGCCGACCGGCGGACGCGGGTTTCATGATCTCGAACGCCTGCCCGGTGTCATCTGTGCTGAGCCGATCCGCAGTGTCCAGGCACGGCTGACTTATGGCCAACACCACCGGAAACTCTCGGTAACGGGCATCGCACCGGGGGCGAATCTCAACCGTCTGCTAGACGAGAAGAGCCATCCGATCACGATGCCGGAGGATGGCTTGCTGATGTCGAAAAAACTCGCCGAAGTCATCGGCGCACAGATTGGCGATGAGGTGGAGGTCGCGGTGTTGGAGGGGCGGCGGCCGGTTTTACATATCCCCATCCGTGGACTCGTCACCGACTTCGCGGGGGTGGCGGCGTATATGGATATTTCCACGCTGCGGCGGCTGATGATGGAGGGCGATACGGTGAACGGCGCCTATCTAACACTGGATCACCAGCGCTGGGCCGAGTTCATGCGCTCGCTCAAGGACACGCCGCGCGCCGCCGTGGTGATGGTGAAACGGGATCAGCTCAACGCCTTCCGCGATACCACCGGCCAGAGCATCGGCATCATCCGCAAGTTGTATTTCGTGCTCGCCACCATCGTCGCCTTTGGCGTGGTTTATAACAGTGCCCGCATCGCTCTATCCGAACGCAGCCGCGAGCTGGCCACCTTGCGCGTCGTTGGTTTCAGCTTGGCTGAGGTGCGCGGGGTGCTGGTTGGCGAGTTGGCGATCCTGGTGCTGGCGGCCCTGCCCGCCGGGCTGCTGTTTGGCAGAGCGCTGGCATTGTTCATCATCTCCTCGTTCAGCACGGAGACGGTGCGGCTGCCGATCGTGATCAACACGGCCACCTATTCCATCGCGACGATGGTCGTGCTAACCGCATCTGTGTTATCATTCGCGCTTGTCGGCCGGATGATCGCCAAGCTGGATATGGTGGGAGTGCTGAAGGCGCGGGATTGAGAAAAATTTCAGCCCGCCAGCGACTCATCGGCGGAGAGGATGTTGTCGATGAACATTTGAATGCGCTGGAGTTGATCCGCGTCGATGAGTTCGCCGGCGGCAGCGGTGTGGAGCCAGTTCCGGGCGATTTCCTCGGTCTTGCAAGATTTACCAGCAGGCGCAACCGGGATGCGGGAGAGCTCGCCGAGGATGGCCGTTAGAGCGCGTTGACAACCGTGGCGGAGATCGTCATCGCCGGGCAGCGGAATGTCTGTGCCGCGGAGTTCGCGGAGGGTCCGGACGATCAGCGGGAAGCGGGCCATGGCGCGGTTAATCGCCTCAATGGCGGGGTTGCGGAGATTATGAGATGGAGCGGTTGCGGAGGTGTTAGGCATGACAAATTGCAAATCCCGGGAATTGTGTCCCAGATTTTCAGGAAAAGCTAGTAACCAATTCGGCGTTATTTACGCACTTTTCGTAATTCGGTTAGTGAATTGCCGAAATTCGCCGGATTTTCTGATCGCTGAAAACCGGGGAAAATGGCAGATTTCCGCCATGAAAAACTGTGAAAAATTCATGCACCGGGCGATCGAGCTGGCGCGATTGGGGATGGGCCAAGGTGCGGGTGGCCCCTTCGGCGCGGTGGTGGTAAAGGATGGCGAGATCGTGGGTGAGGGCTGGAACCGGGTGCTCGCCACTGCGGATCCGACGGCGCATGGCGAGGTCGCGGCGATCCGCGATGCTTGCGCGAAGCTGGGGACATTTTCGCTGGAGGGCTGTGAAATCCATACCACCGGCCAGCCCTGCCCGATGTGTCTGGGCGCGATCCAATGGGCGCGGATTGAAAAAATTTACTACGGATTCCGGATCGAGGACGCGGCGGAGATTGGCTTTGATGACACCGAGTTTTACCGGCAAATGCTGCTCCCTGCTGCGGAACGGCGGATTCCCTCTGAAGAATCCTGTCGGGATGAGGCGCTGGTCTTGGCGCGGGATTACCTGCTGCTGCCAGAGCGGCGGCGGTATTGAAAAACGTCACCGACGCCTTGCTTGACGGGTGGGCCATGGAGTGCGGAAACTATCGGCCATGGCATGGAGGATCGATGAGGCCGTCGCCCACGGCGAAATTGACAACACCGTCGAGGGTCACACGACGGGGCGCATCTGGTTGGCCGGTCGTGACGAACCGCTGATCCTTTCGCTCAACGGGGATTGCTGGCGGGATCTGGCGGGGACGCGGCTGCAATTTGAAAACCCCAAGCCCGTTTCCGTGCCGGATGCCGAGGCGCTGGATGTCGATCAGGCGGGCATCGTCGGCGACATGACGGCCTCGCGGAAAAACAAGGTGCCGACGGTGAGTGAGCAAGAATTTCACGATCTCTATCAGAATCACCAGGAGATTCCCCACGAGTGGCGGAACACGCTCTATCTGGAATGGTTCAGCGAAATCAACGGCCGCGTCGTCATCGAGTCTGCCGATTACATCCTGACGATTTCCCCCCACGAGTGGGAAATGGACGAGGACGCGGAGAACGCGCAGATGCTGGCGAATCTCAACTCGATGCGCGATTTCATGGCGCAGGTGATCCGCCGCCGCACTCCCGAGGGACCGGAGCCGGACATGTCCGAGGAGCTCGACGAATTCGCTTGGGAGGAACGGCTGAAGGAATCCGATCGCCTAACGGATGCCTATCAGGAGGTGCTGGAGAAATACATGGAGGATGTGGACAGCGAGCAGAAGGAGGCCTTCGTCATGGGCTGGGACGGGCTGCTGGACGCCCTCGCCGAGCGTGACGAGGCGGGTGAGGAAAATTTCCCCGGTGAGGGCCGTGGCTATGGCTCGATCGGCGATGAGGAAGGGGATTTCGATGACGTGGATGACGACGTGGATGATGACGATTTCGCGGATGCGGATGATGATTTTTCCGAGGATGAAGAGGATCATCCGCTGCAAGCAAAGGCCCAGGAACTCGCGATGCGGGCGATGGACTTGATCGAACGCGACGCCGGACCCGGCACGCCATCCTATCAGCTCATCACCAATCTCCTGCAAGTGAGCGGCAAGCTCGCCGGCGTGCTCCACGGGCGCGGCAACGGTTACGAACCCGAGGCGGGATTCGTGCTTGCCGTGCTGAAGCGTTGTCTAAACTGGCTCAACGAAGCGGTGGGTGCCTGCCAGTTGCTGATCGAGTTGGAGCGCGATCCCGACCAGCGTGCGGCCCTAACCCACATCCGCAGTTCCGCTTTTGAAATTCGCGATGGCATCGTGGAATTGCGGAGGGAGCTTAAGTGACGAGTATCCGAAACAACATTTCACCGGGACTTCATACAGCCTTCATACCAAGTTCATATTAGTGAAACAGGTTCGCGTCGTGTTCAGCCGAAATTACAAATCACATCCCATGAAAAAAGTTGACCGTCATTTTCATCAATAAACCATGCGTCCCATTCTTTACCTCATTGCCGGTCTGTTAGTTGGCGTGGCGGGAGCCACCCTGTTCGTGCAGAGTATGCCGCCCAAGGAAGGCTCGGCGGAAGAGCGGGTGGCAAAACTGGAGGCCGAGTTGAAGCAGGCTAACAACCGCGTGGCCGCCTTGGAAGGAGCAGACCCGCATGGCAGGAAACGTCCGGGCCACACTCTAGCAGATGGTGCGCGCAGCATCGCGGAGGATATTCGCGCTGGGAAACCGGTGACGCCCGACGATGTGTTCCGCGCCACCCAGCCGCTGATCCGCGATCTCTCGCCGCTGTTCGATCGGATGCGTGTCCGCGAGCTCCAGCGTCACACGGACAGCAAAGCCAACGAACTGGCCCGCAAGTATTCCCTCAACCCGGCCCAACAGGAAGCGCTTAAAAAGTGGCTGGATCAAAACGCCACCGATGAAGCCAAGCGCTATACCGACCTCATTTCCCAGAATGGCACCAAGCTCGAGGACATCGCCAAGGCCGCCACCGAGGTCCGCGTGGACGATGGGTTGGAGAAATTCATGGAAAGCACGCTCACCGGGGACAAGCTGGCGGCCTACAAATCCGACACCATGTTAGAGAAAGTGGCGAAGGTCCAGCAGGAGGCCGACATGAAGGTCACGCGGTTGGATTCCATCGTCGCGCTCGACGAAACCCAACGCGGCCAAGTCTTCAGCCTGATGGCCCGTGGGGCCCGGGACTTTGACCCCGCCATGCAGTTGGATGGCATTGGCACGGATCCGGCGCGTCTGTCTCCCGGCCAATCCAGACAAGATGCGATCATGGCCGTTTTGCGTCCCGATCAACGCCAAGCCTACGAGGCCGAGCAGGCAAAACGCAGACTCGCCGCGCAGCAGGAAATGTCAGCCATGGGCCTGACCCTGCCGCCGAACTGGAACGTGCTTGATCACCTCGATTTCTAACAACCTAATGGCCCCCATCCCCGCCATCGACATTCGTTACCTGCGGGTGGACTACGGAAATTTCGTCGCCGTGGATGACCTCACCCTCACCGTTCCACCCGGCGAGGTATTCGGTCTGGTGGGGCCTAACGGCGCTGGAAAAACCAGCACGTTCCGCGTCCTCACCACGCTGATGGAGCCGACTTATGGCGAGGTGATTCTCAGTGGCGTGGACGTGTTGGAAGACATTGAAACCGCACGGCGCATCATCGGCTACATGCCCGATCTCGCGCCGGTGCCTTCGGATTTGAAAGTCGGGGAGTTTCTCGAATTCCACGCCGCCGCCTACGGTCTCGGCACCCGCGCCCAACGCCGGGAGCGGGTGGCGGAGTGTCTGGAGGAAGTCGCTCTAACGGCCCAACGCGGCAATTGGTGCAAGGAACTTTCCCGCGGCCAGACCCAGCGCGTCGTCCTCGCGAAAACCCTGCTCCACCGCCCACACATCCTGATCCTCGATGAACCGGCCAGCGGGCTCGATCCCCTCGCCCGCCGCGATCTCCGGCAGGCGCTGCGGAAACTCGCCGCCACCGGAGCCACCGTTTTCGTCAGCTCCCACATCCTAAGCGAGCTGGCGGAAATGTGCTCGTCCCTGTGCGTGATGAACCGCGGCAGGCTGTTAGCTTCCGGCACGGTCACGCAGGTCCGCGACCAACTCGGACACAACGATCGCACTCTCACGGTAAGCCTGCTCAACCGTGAGAAGGAAGCCGCAACCTGGCTGGAATCCCAAGCCTCCGTGCATGACCTCCGGCTCTCGGAAACCCAGGTGGTTTTCGGCTTCACCGGTAGCGACGATGCCCAGGCGGATCTGTTGGAAGGCCTGATCCAGCGCGGTATCCGACTGCGGGCCTTCGAGGAAAAGCGCTCATCCTTTGAAGACATCCTCGTGGAAGTCGCCGAATCCAACCGCCGCCCATGAATCCCAAAACCCCGACCTTTTCCGCGACCCGGCATTCCTCATGGAATATCTGGCGCAACCCGATATTCCGGCGCTATTGCCAATCCCGACTGCGCTTGCGCGGGTTGGGCGTCGCCCTGCTCATCGCCATACTCATCGCGGGTTTCCTGTTTTTCATGGCCCGCACCATCGGTCTCTATCGAACCAGCATGAGCGTCTCGGACGCCGAGCGCGGGACTCTGATTCCGTTGCTGGTGTTCCAAGCGCTGATCCTTTTCGTGCTCGGCACCGCGCAAGTTTCCGGTGGCATGACTGCGGAGACGGATGAGGGGGTGATCGACTATCAACGATTGATTCCGATGAGTCCGCCGGCAAAGGTGTTAGGCTATTTGTTCGGGTTGCCAATCCGGGAGTATGTCATGCTTTGCGCGACCCTGCCATTCTCCGCATGGGCGCTCTGGCGGGGCGAGGTTCCGGCGCATGTCTGGGTACCGCTGGCTGTGGTTTTCTTCACCTCCGCCCTGACCTATCATCTAACTGGACTAGTCACCGGCACCGTGGTCCGCAACCGACGCTGGGCCTTCCTCGTGTCCATCGGGTTGGTGTTTTGCCTCTACACGGTGGTGCCGCAGATGGCTCGCTTCGGGCTGGTGTTTTTTAAATATCTAACGATAACGCCGGTGTTCGAGGAAAGTCTGCCCGGCCTGCTGCCAAAGACCGTCGGTGCGCTCGTCGCCACCGGCCAGAAGCTCGCGCCGGAAGTGAAGTTTTTCAATCTCGGATTCCCGGAAGCGGTTTTCACCGTGTTCTGCCAAGGCGGCCTGATCCTCACCTACTTCGTGATGCTCTGCCGTCGGTGGCGGAAATCCGAGTCGCTGTTGTTAGGGAAAATCTGGGCGACTGGATTTTTCGCCTGGGTGCAGGTGCTGTTCTTAGGCAACGCACTGCCCCTGATCGACCCCGGCAATCTCTTCCCCTCACGGGAATTTGCCAAGCGTTTCCTCGTTGCCGCAGACTGGGCTCCCCAAGCTTCGGAAGCGGTCGGCATGTCGGGACTTTATGGTCTGGTGACATTGGTGTTATTGTTCATCATCACCAAAGTCATCACCCCCACAGCGGACATCCAGATCCGTGGCTGGCGGCGGACGCGCAAGCAGGGAAACACCTCGCTGCCCATTCTATCAGACGCGGCGACGACCTTCAGTTGGGTGGTCGTGATGGCGCTGGCCGGGGCATTCGGGTGGTTTGTTTTCACACGGGCCTTGGTCGAGTCTCGCTGGTTTCCGGGCCATGAGGTGCCATTGTCCGTGCTCGGATTTTTCAGCGTCGTCATGCTCTCAGGCGGCTTGGGATTCCATGCCATGCTCGAATCAAAGGGCGGACGGACGGTCGGCTTGGCGGTGATCTTTGTGGGCGTCGTCCCATTGATGTTAGGAGCCGTGCTCAGCGCGTCCAGCAACCGGCTGTGGCCTGCGGCGTCTTGGCTGTTAGGCATTTCCCCGTTGAGTGCGCCGGTCTATGCGGCTGGCACCTTGTTATCGATCAGCGAACTGCCTGCGAACCTCGCAAGGGCGGTGCCACGGGCGTTCTATTTCTGGCAGGCGGTGTCCTTGTTAGTGACGATCGGGCTGGTCGTCCAATTGCGCGGTGCGAGGAAATTAATCGCCCGCGACGCGGTTCAACCGCCAGCCGGGCCGTGATGCCATTTTCTGACAGTATCACGTCAGCGTCAGTGCGCCGCCCTCGCAATACTTCTGCTGCCCGAACAGCGGGATGTGATGGCCGAAGGCTTGGGCAAGTGCCAGCCACAGCCGGTTGTGCGCCACTTTGTCGAACTTCATCGCCTGTCCGGTTTTAAAACCAAGCCCGCCGCCCAGGATGACAAAGGGGATGTTATCCAAACTGTGATTGTTGCCTTTACCGAGTTCGTTGGTCCAGATGATCGTCGTGTGATCCAACATCGTCCCGGTGCCGCCGGGTTCCGGGGTGCTGTCCAGCTTGCGGGCAAGATAGGCAAGCTGCTCGCAAAGCCAGATGTTGATTTTCACCAGTTGTTCCTGTGCGGCGGCGTTGCCATCCGGCTCATGCGAAAGTTTATGGTGGTCCTCATTGATGTCCAGCCAGCGCATCCGGGCTTGGCCGACGCTGTTGGTGTATTGAAGCGTCGCGACCCGTGCCATGCCGTTGGCGAGCGCACTCACTAGCAGATCCGCCTGCATGGTGCTGATCTTTGGAATGCCGTCGTTGTCGAGTGCGACTCCGGCTTCCAGTGACGGCGGTGGAAATACGAGGTTGGTGGTTCCGGGGTTTTGCAAATCCCGCTCCATCTCGCGGACAAAGGTCGCGTGTTTTTCTAACAAGGATCTTTCTTCAGGATCCACCTTTCCTGAAATCGTACGAAGATCCTCGCGCACTTCATCGAGCACACTGCCCAGGTTCTCACGGTCCCTGGTGCTGCCGTAGAGTTTTTCAAACAACGCGTATGGATCACTGAGCGGGGCGAGCGGCTGGTTGGGTCCGGCGTATGACTCGCGCGTCCAAGGATCTGCCCGATTGGGCACGGCCACGCCGATTTCCAGCGAACCGAAGCGGGTGGCGGTTTCCGGCCGGGCTTGGAGAAAATTTTTGATTTCCTGATCGATGGAAATGCTCCGGGCCCAACCGGCGGGCTTGTCGCTGCCGCCTTGGATGTTGCCGGGCAGCAGTTCATCGGCGGTGAGCAAGCAACTGATGCCGCGCATGTGGCCGTCGCCATCGCCACGAATTTTGTTGCAGATGCCGTTGAGGGTCATCAGCCGCGATTTGAACGGTTCTAACGGGGTGAGGATTCGCTTGAGTTTGAAGTCAGGGCCGGTCTCGTCCGGCCAGAACTCCGGCGGGATCGTGCCATTGGGCGTGAACAGGAAAATGATGCGCTGCATTTTCGCCGACGGACCATTTTGGGCCAGTGAGGGCAGGGTGGAAAGAAACGGCAACGCAGCGGCGGACAAGCCGAGCTGACTAAGAAACCGGCGGCGAGTGGTTAGGTTCATGGGCTAGGCTGCTCGGGGTCTTTGATGCCGCGGCGGGCGGCAAGTGTGTTGATGGTGACGAAAAGTCGTCGGATTTGATAGCCGGAATCGACGAAGGATTGGTCCAGTTTACCCACGGAGTTGAACCCATAGGCGGTGGGATTCTGTTTGATGGAATACTGGAAAAGCAGGCGGATGAACCCACGGCGGGCGAACGCGGATTCCACTGCGAGCTTGGCCACATCACGCGGGCCACGCAGTCGCATTGACTCGCCTTCCAGCGTTTGGAAATCCGCCTCGGCATTGATCGGCCGACCGTCTTCGGTTAGCCGGAAGCGACCGGCAGCATCGTAATTTTCTAACGAAAAACCCAGTGGATTGATCGTTTCGTGACAGGTCATGCACGAGGCGTTGCGGGTCATCTCGGAAACCCGCTCGCGCATGTTCAGCTTGGGATCGAAGGTGTGGTTTTCGAAGGAAATGGCTTGCGGTGGTGGCTTGAGGATTCCGCCGAGCACATTTCTCGTTAGAAAAACTCCGCGCAGGATCGGCGCGGTGGAGTCGTGATGCGCCAGCCGCGCCAGGACGTAGGGATGCGTGAGGATGCCCGCCCGTTGCGCGGGGTCGAATTTCACCGACTGGAACTCTTCACCCGCTGGACCGGACACGCCGTAGAATCGTGCGAGGCGTGCGTTCAAAAGCAGATAGTCCGCGCCTAACAATTCCCGATAGTCCGAAGTCCCGCTCCAGACCACCCGGTCAACAAACAACTCTAACGAACGCCGTGAGTCCGCCACCAATGCGGCATCAAAGCCGGGAAAACTCTCGGGATTTTTCCGCAAATCGCTCTCGGCATCGAGCCGCAACCAGTGTTGGAAAAACCCGTTCAGTTTCGCCTTCGCACGCGGGTCAGCCACCATTCGCTGCGCTTGATTTTCCACTTGTTCCGGCGTGTGAAGTTGGCCGGATTTCGCGGCATCTAGCAGGTTTTGATCCGGTAGCGAATCCCACAGGCCCAACGCCAAACGCGCCGCCACCGTGAAGTCGTCAGGTTCATGACCGAGCTCTGGATAGAGAAAACGCGGAGATTTGAGAATGAGGATGACCGCCCGTTTTACGGCGGACTCCGGCAGCGTGTTGGCGAACGGTCGCTCGACATAGAGTTGGCGTGTGTCTGTGTCGAGCGGGCGACGGAAGGCCCGTTCGGCGAAGCTGGCGATGAAGGTTTTCAAGCGGTCTAAACGATCCGGCGCGTCACTCTTGGCTCCGCTGAGACGAGTCAGACGACTGGTCACTTGGTTCGCCACGCCGATGGCCGCCAGGGTCGTCGCCTCGTGCCAGTCCTTTGAGATTCCAGTGCCGCGTTCGTAGCCCTCGCTGGCGTCGTCGGCGGGAAAGGTCGTGTCCGTCACCACGACCGGGGAAGCCTCGGCAGGCGAGATGTAGGGCGCGGCCAGCACCGCCCATTCGCCGCGCGGGGGCTTCCACTCCAACCGGACCATCCCGCGTTTTTCCTGGAATTTGAAATAATCGAAGCGCAGCGGATAGGCCCGTCCACCTAACAAAAAAATTCGCGCCGAGACCTCACGCATCTCGGACCCGGAGCTGACCCATGCGTCGATAAGTGCGGGTTGGCGTTTCGCGCCGCTGTCGTCGCGCTGGTTACCATCGCCGTCCTGGCGACTGCTGTTTAGATAGAGCCGCGCGCCGTTGGGAGTGCGGATTTTAACCTCATACCAGCCGGTCTCCGGAGCGATCAACGAGCCATCCCAGGCAATGGAAAACTGATCCGCCGCGATGCCCTCGGCGGGCGATCCCTCGCTGAAGTCGAAGTCGAGCCGGGCATCCTCGCGCTCAAGCACCTTGCGCGCTTTTTTATTCATCCCGTCCGATTGGAAATACTGCGCTCTCAGCCCTCGCCCCTCGCCGAGTGGTGTGGATTTCCCGAAACTCCCGATCAAATCCGCGACCGATTCACGAAACTGGCGGTTCGTCAGCCGGGCGAAGTCAACCTTGGGCGGCGGCCCGCTTTTCGCCCGCGCTTCCTCCGAATAAAACGCCCCCATGATGTATTCCGCCACCCGCAGTGACTCCTCCGCATTCAACTCCTCCGGCTTGTCCTCCGGCATTTTGCGGTCGATGTAACGGGCCAGCGAAACCAGCGGCCGGTCGCCCTGCAACGGCTCGTCCACCTCATCCTCCACGCCCTCGCCATGCTTGCCGTGGCATCTGGCGCAATGCTTCGCGTAGATCGCCTCGCCCGTCACAGGACCGTCCTGAGCGGGCAAAATACCCGTCAGGCCGATCAGCAATGGCCATGGCAAACGACACACGATGTTCTGGATACGCACCGTGGCCGTCGGTTTTTCGCCGGATAGATCGGCCCGGAGCCGCACCGTGCCTGTTAGTCGGGATCATTTCCGCAATTTCCGCATCACCATCGCCAGCGCGTCCTCGGCCTCCGCCACGCGCAGGAGCTTGGAAATCGCGAAATAGACCCCGGCAGCGATAGCGATGGTCACGCCAAGGCCGGCCAGCTTGGTCACGACCAAGGTATGTGTTAGATCAGCGAAAAGGAAATGGTTGGCCAACAGACAAACCCCGCCCATCACCGTCCCCGCGACCGCAAGTTTTCCTAATAATATAAGTAGTTCTCCAGTTCCCATATCTCCCGCGAGTTTCCGCATGGCGAGAAAGAGCAGCAGGAAATTGACCGCTGCGGTGATGCTGGTCGTCAGCGCAAGCGACTCGTGGCCGCGATGCAGGACAAACACAAACAGATAGTTAAAACCGAGATTCAGCCCGAGCGCGAGGAAACTAACAAACATCGGATACCAGCGTTTGTCGATGGCATAGAACGCCGGTTGCAGCACTTTAAGCCAGGCATAGAAAACCAGCCCATAACCATAGGCCCGCAGCGCTGCCGCCGTTTGCAGGCGGTCGTATGCACCGAATTTGTGCCGCTCGAAAAGAGCGCTCACGATCGGCTCCGCTAGCAGCGCGAGACCGATCGCAGAAGGGATGACGAGGAAGGCCACCAGCCGCAGCCCCCGCGCCAGAGTCGGGCGGAATTCCTCGGAAATCCCGCCCACCGCTGCCCGCGACAGCGCCGGCAAGGTCACCGTGGCAACCGCTACCCCGAAGACGCCGATGGGAAGCTGCATCAACCGGAAGGCATAACTCAGCCAGCTCACCGCGCCCTCGCCGACGCCGTAGGCAAACATCGAATTCACCACCACATTGATCTGCACCACCGACGAGGAAATCACCGCCGGGCCCATCAGCCTGAGGATTTGCCGCACGCCGGGATCACGCCACTGAAAATCTGCTAGAAACCGATAGCCCACACTTTTCAGCGCGGGAAATTGGCAGGCCAGTTGCGCCAGGCCGCCGATCACCACGCCAATCGAAAACCCGATCAAGCTGCGCGGTCCCCACGCGGGGTCCATCCAGTAGCCGACCGCCGCTCCGCCGATCATTGAGCCGATATTGAAAAAACACGACGACAGAGCCGGCATTCCGAACACGTTTTTCGCATTCAACATCCCCATCACCAACGCCGCCAGTGAGACTAACAAAATGAACGGATACATCACCCGCACCATCGTCACCATCAGCGCGATTTCCTGCGGATCATAAGACCTTGCCGCCGTTCCACTGTGGGAAAATGAAGTCAAGAGGGCCACGATCCACGGCGCCGCCAGCACCCCGACGAGCGTCACCAGACTCATGAACACCGCAGCGAGCGTCATCATTTTATTTGCCAACGCCCATGCGGACTCCTCGCCTTCGGACTTCAGTTTTTTGGAAAACGTCGTCACAAATGCCTGCGACAACGCACCCTCGGCAAACATGTCGCGCAGCAGGTTGGGGATGCGGAAGGCGAGATTGAAGCAGTCCATCCACTTGCTGCCGCCGAACAGTGCGGCGAACATCATGTCGCGGACCAGCCCGAGGACCCGGCTGGCCATCACCGCAGCACTGACTTTCCAAGTAGCTTTGGCGGACATCAGGGAATCAGGGGTTCGAAACGCAGCGACATGCCCGCGTTCCTAGCCGGAACCGGGGCCGCTGGCTATCGTGACTTCATAAAATCTCCGCTTGATTTGGCTTTGCCTCGGGGGGGAGTTGACGGAAACTCCGCCACCGCCATGAGCAATCCCTTCCGCGAAGATCTTGTTTCCCGCTCGCCTGCCGAACCTTGTTCCATCGTGATCTTCGGTGCCACCGGGGATCTAACGCACCGCAAGCTAGTTCCTGCACTCTACAATCTCGCGGTCGATGGCGAGTTGCCGACCGGGGTGAAAATCATCGGTTTCGCCCGCCGTGAAAAGTCGGATGCGGAGTTTCGCGAGGGGCTGGAACTCCTGAACCGCAAGGTTTCCCGCTCCGGTCATGATGACAAGATCTGGGGAAATTTCATCCAATCCGTCACCTATCACACCTCCGAGTTCGACGATCCTGCGGGCTACAAAAGCCTCGCGGAAAAGCTCGCCGCCCTCGACGCCGAGCGTGGCGGGAAAGGCAACCGCCTGTTCTACATCGCCTCCGCCCCGGAGTTCTTCGATGTGATTCTGATCCAACTGAAAAACGCCGGACTCAACGAGGCGAAACCCGGCTGCTGGTCACGCGTCATCGTGGAAAAACCGTTCGGCACGGACCTTGCCACCGCGAAGCACCTGAATCAGGTGGTCAACGAGACGTTCCACGAAAAGGACACCTATCGGATCGACCATTATCTCGGCAAGGAAACCGCGCAGAACCTGATGGTGCTGCGTTTCGCGAACGCCATTTTCGAACCGCTCTGGAACAGCAAATACATCAGCCACCTCCAGATCACCTGCGCCGAAAACCTTGGCATGGAAGGTGGCCGTGGCGGGTATTACGATGGGGCCGGTGCGCTGCGGGACATGGTGCAGAACCATTTGCTCCAGCTCCTCAGCCTCGTTGCGATGGAGCCACCCACCGATCTAACCGCCGACGGCGTGCGTGATGAAAAGGTGAAAGTGATCCGCTCGTTGCGCCAGTGGGACACCCCTGAAAAAGTCGCGGCCAATGTCGTCCGCGGCCAATACACGGCAGGCTACATCGACGGAAATCCCGTTCCCGGCTACCGCGAGGAGGACCGCGTTTCTCCCGAATCGGACACAGAAGCCTATGTCGCCGTTCGCTTGTTAATCGACACCTGGCGCTGGAGCGGCGTGCCGTTTTACATCCGCATGGGCAAGCGCCTGCCAAAGAAGTCCACTGAGATTTCGGTGCATTTCAAGGATGCGCCGTGCGTGCTTTTCAACGCGCTAACAGGTGGCGTGCCCGGTGGCAACGTGCTCGTCATCCGCATCCAACCGGACGAGGGAATTTCACTCCGCATGGTCTCGAAAATCCCCGGCACCAGCCTGCGCTTGGAGCCAGTGAAAATGGATTTCCACTACGCCACGAGTTTCGGCAAGGGCAGCCCGGAAGCCTACGAGCGGCTGCTCCTGGATGCCATCGCCGGCGATGCCACACTCTTCGCCCGCCGCGACGAGGTGGAGGAGGCGTGGAAATTCATCGACCACATCGAGCACGTATGGCACCAGTCTAACAACCCACCGCCGATGGCCGAGTTCGTCGCCGGTTCATGGGGACCACGCGAGGCGGACCATCTTTTGCAACAGGACGGCAATCAATGGCGGCGACTGTGATACTGATGACAACTGCAAAGACATCTATCGCTAACATGGACACCATTTCCACCGCCATCCCTGAAGTTTGTCCTGAGCTCGGCATCGAGGTTCCGGTTGCCACGATCGATTCGGAACTCCGGAAACTCTGGGAACAGGACGAGGCGCGGACGAACGCTTCGCTGATGAACCTCGTCGTTTTTTCCGAGAAACCCGGCGCATTGCTGGAGAACTCCGCGATCATCCGTGAACTGACTCGCGAGCATTCCTGCCGGGCGATTCTGGTGGAAATCGACAGCGCCGCCGAGCCAAGTCTGCGCGCCTGGATCACCGCGCATTGCCATCTCGCAGAAGGCAGGAAATCCGTGTGCTGCGAGCAAATCTCGTTTTACTTAACTGGCCGCGTCACCGGCCGTTTCCGCAACACCGTTTTCGCGCACCTGAACTCGGATTTGCCACTGGTGTTCTGGTGGCAGGGCGAACTATCCGACATTCTAACAGAGCGCCTCGTCAGCGTGATGGACCGTCTCGTCATCGATAGCTCATCATGGGCGGATCCGGCGGCATCGTTCACGATGATCGAGAATTGCTCGCAGGAAAATAGCGACCTCATCATCCAAGATCACGCATGGACGCGCTCGCTGCAATTTCGCATCGGCATTGCCAGCCTCTTCGATGACCCGGCGGCGCAAATGGCGCTGCCAAGCATCCACAGCGTGGCAATCACCTATCACCCGGACCATCGGAACACCGCGCTACAAACGCTCGCTTGGCTGGCGATCCAAGCAGGCTGGAAGGACCTCATGTCTGCGGCGGAATTCGCCTTCGTCTCCAATTCGGGTGTAGCTATCACGGTCACCCTAACCGCCAATCCCGAATCAGCGCCACTCTCCTTGCTGATCCTCCGTGGCGAGGGCACCGACGTCCGGGTGACCTATCAAAAAGGCGCATCCCATATCCAACGACAGATCGAGTCCGGCGCCTACAAAGCCTCCTCGCTGTCCCCCGCCGATCCGACGATGCCCGCCGAACTCGTCGCGCTCCAGCTCGCACGCGGGGGGAAAAACTCGCTCTATCAGAAAATTCTCCCGCGCTTCCGGGCGATGCTGAAGTCCTAGAAAAATGCCCACGCCGCTGCTTTACGAATCCCACTGCCATACGACGTTGTGCAAACACGCGTTCGGCACCACAGACGAATATGCCGAAGTCGCCCTAGGGCGGAATTTCAAGGGCATCACTTTCACCTGCCACTGCCCGCTTCCTAACGGCTTCTCCGCCAACGTGCGGATGACCCTTGAGCAGTACGACGAATACATCGCCATGGTCGCCTCCACGCGTGAGAAATTCGCTGGCCGCCTTGATGTCAGGCTCGGCCTGGAAAGCGATTTCTATCCCGGCGTGGAACCGTGGTTAGAAGAGCTCCACGCCCGCGCGCCGCTGAGCCATGTGCTCGGATCGATTCACTATCAGGTCGGCGACTATCGGAGATTGTTCTACACTGGAGAAATTTTCAGCTATCAGAACCTCTACTACGAGCACCTCGCGCAATCCGCAGAGAGCGGGCTTTTCGACACCCTCGCCCACCCGGATCTCATCAAAAACGAATCCCCTGCGGATTGGAATTTCGAACAAATGCGCCCGGTCATCGCGCGCTCGCTGGATCGCATCGCCGCCACCGGTGTGGCCATGGAACTCAACACCAGCGGCATGCTCAAGGTCCTGCCGGAAATGAATCCATCGCCTTCCCAACTCGCCATGATGTGCGAGCGCGGCATCCCGGTGGTCATCGGCGCGGACGCGCATGTGCCGCATCGGGTGGGCGATGGCTATATCACCGCGCTTAATTTGCTAGAACAAGCCGGTTACAAGGAAGTGAGTTTTTTCATCGACCGGGAGCGCCATGACGTGGCGATCCCAGCAGCCCGGGCGTCGCTTGCAAATTGCTAGCCGCTTTACGGCACCACTTTCCAAATCATGAAATTCATGAGTGCGCCGAAGAGGGTCATCCCGAAAGCCCAGCATAAAAAACTCCAGATATGCTTTCTCGGATTTTTTAGGTAGGCTTCTGCCGCATCATCCGCGTTGTAAAAAACCTTCACCTGCTTTCCAACGGCATAGCATCGCAAACGCTTCTCCGCCTCGGATCGC
Source organism: Akkermansiaceae bacterium (assembly GCA_025354565.1). Taxonomy (GTDB): domain Bacteria; phylum Verrucomicrobiota; class Verrucomicrobiia; order Verrucomicrobiales; family Akkermansiaceae; genus Luteolibacter. Next base: position 6,365 of record JANXMQ010000251.1, on the reverse strand, counting down.
ACCGAAGTTTTGCCACCGGCGATTGAAATCCGCTCGCCCTTCAGGGTCTGGCCGGAGACGGTATATTCGTATTCAACCACGGGCCAATACATCCTGAGTGGATTGTCCCCTCCCAGCACCTCGTCGGCTTCTCCAATCGTCGCCAGAACAATCACGCCGTTGCATCCGCAAATCCGTTTTCTGGACAAACCATAAGCCTGCCAGATGCCCGCCACCACAATGACCAGCGAGATCAGGGTGATGAAAATGTAGCAGGCGATTTTCATGAAATTTCGACGCCAAAAAAATCACTGCGTAGCCGATCAAACCATCGGCCTCACCGGCACGCCGCGACTGGCGAAGTGGCTTTTCGCCTCCGCCACCGTGTGCATTCCGAAGTGGAAAATGCTCGCCGCCAGAACCGCATCCGCCTTGCCCGCATTCAAGACCTCCACCATGTGATCGAGATTGCCCGCGCCGCCGCTCGCGATCACCGGAATGCCGACAGCGGACGACACTGCGGCTGTTAGTTCAATGTCATAACCAGCCTGCGTGCCATCGGCATCCATGCTGGTGAGTAAAATTTCCCCGGCCCCGCGCCGCCACACTTCCTTCGCCCACTCCACCGCGTCCAGCCCGACCGGGGTGCGACCGCCGTGGGTATAGACGCCCCATTTTCCCGGCCCTTCGCGTTTTGCATCGATGGCGACAACGATACATTGACTGCCGAAAATTTTCGCTCCCTCATCCACCAGAGTGGGGTTGTTCACGGCGGAAGTGTTGATTCCGCATTTGTCCGCACCAGCCAACAACATTTCGCGCATGTTCTCTACGGTGCGGATGCCTCCGCCGACTGTTAGAGGGATGAAGCATTTTTCCGCCGTGCGGCGAACGACGTCCACCATCGTGTTCCGCTTGTCCGAGGAGGCGGTGATGTCGAGGAATACCAATTCGTCCGCCTGTTGGAGATTGTAGGCGATTGCGCATTCCACTGGATCTCCGGCATCGATCAGATCCACAAAATTGACGCCTTTGACCACGCGGCCGTTGGTCACGTCCAGACAGGGAATGATTCTTTTTGCAAGCACGCTGAGAGCAAAGCGCGGGACAGCCAGCTCGCCAAGCAAAACGGAAGACAGCCCATGCGATAGAAAATTCCGTGTTTTTTCCACCGGGAAATCAGTTGCAGCAAAAGCGGCAAACCTTAGAGTCTCGGCATGATTCAGGAAATTTCTGCCCTCGCCCAAGTCGGCTACGCCCCCGGTGGCTTCTCGCTGACCTACCTCCTCATCATCGGTGGTTCGCTGCTCGCTAGCTTCCTCATTAGCAACACACTCAAGCGCCGCTTCACCGAGTATTCGCAAATCCCGATCCGCATGACGGGCGGCCAAGTCGCGGCAGCCATGCTCCGCCAAAACGGCATCACCGATGTGCAGGTCATCAGCGTTCCCGGCCAGCTCACCGACCATTATGACCCGTTGAAAAAAACGGTGAATCTCAGCGAGTCGGTTTACGGGATGAATAGCGTGGCCGCCGCCGCAGTCGCCGCGCATGAATGCGGCCACGCCGTCCAGCACCAACAAGCCTACGTCTGGCTCGGCCTGCGCAGCGCGCTCGTCCCCGCTGTGGAGCTTTCTAGCAAGCTGCTCAACTGGGTGATGATCCTGGGTTTCCTCGGGCTGCATTTCATGCGCAGTCCGACCCTGCTGTGGATCTGGGTTGCCTTGTTCGCGGTGACCACCTTGTTTTCCATCGTCACCTTGCCGGTCGAGTTCGATGCCAGCCGCCGCGCCTTGGTGTGGTTAGAGACCAGCGGAGTCGCGGCCAGCATGGAGCATGAAAAGGCGAAAAAAGCGCTGTTCTGGGCGGCCATGACCTACGTCGCTGCGGCGCTTGGTTCGCTCGCCCAGTTGTTGTATTTCCTGATGATGGCGCTCGGTCGCAGGGACTAGGTTTTTCAGCGCTTTTTCCGCAGGCGCTTGCCTGTTAGACGCGTGGCGATCAGGTTCGGGCAGCGGCCCTTGAGGCGAAGTTGCTCGCAGTTCGCCTCGATCTTGATCGACTGGCGGACGGGCTTGAACCCGAGGCGGCGGGTCACGCAGTCGTTGAGGAGATCGAGGTGCGAGTCTTCGAATTCAACCACGCGGCCACAGTCGATGCAGACGAGGTGGTTGTGGGAGGGCTTGTCGAGGAAGTTGGGGTCGTAGGTGGTTTGGTTCTCCCCGAGGTCGATCTCGCGCAGGAGGCCAGCTTCCACTAACAAACCTAGAGTCCGATAGACGGTGGCGCGGGAAGTCTCGGCATCGAGCTTCCGGACACGGTCGAAGAGTTCATCGGCCGTGAAATGCTCGTCCTTGGAAAACGCGGCCCTGGTGACGGTATCCCGCTGGCCAGTGCGGCGCAGTCCTTTGCGCTGGATGAATTCATTAAGTCGTTCCTGGATGCTATTTACCACAAGGTTTATCTAGCATCCGGGAGGCAAGGCGGGAAGGAAATAAGCTGGCCGCATCCGGTTCAACGACGTGCGAGCATGGGCGTCGTGGTGCCGGAGTGATCCATGGCGGCGCGCGGGCCGTATTGCAGCCAGCGGTAGGCGACGATCCCGCTCAACCAGACGACCGGCATGGCGAATAACATACCAACGCACAATGCCAGTAAGCCAGCGAGGACCACCAAGAAATGCAGCAGGCCCAGCAGCAACAGATTCAACCGGTTGTTCGTCGTCAGGGAGGAGCTGTATTTGAACGATTCCATCACGCCCATGTCCTTATCCACGATGGCAAACTTGTACTGGCCGAATCTCAACGCAAGATAGACGCCCGGCACGATCAATAAGCAAAATCCAACGAAAACCATCAGTCCGTAGAGGATGGACGCGCCGACGAGAGGCAGGAATTTCTTCCCACCAGCGAACAACATCCCGACGGAAATTTCCCTGCCGGAAACCAGATTCAGGCCGATGCGGGTGGCTCCGACTGATAGAAAAATGGCGAGTAATTGGGTGAGTATGATGTTCAACGGGCTGCCTTGGGTCTGCGCATTTTGATGCCGCGATGAGAAAACCGGCGGCATGTTGCTCGGTGGCGCTCCGGGGCCGATGCCGCTTGGGGGCTGAAACGCTGCGGGTTCGGACACAAAGCCAATGGGCGCGAAGCCGAGCGCGTGATCCACCACGGTAAGCACCACCTTGGAAGCGAAGGAGACCGCGATGTACACCACACCGACGAGGGCGATCATGCCGAAGTTACGGACCGTGAGGTCGAAGCCGCGTTTCACGCAAGCGGTGACATCGATGAACTCGCTGCCATGTACGATTTCTTCAAGAGCCGCGCCCGCGCTAACCGATGCCGCCTCGGTCCATGAAGTGGCGGGAGCGGCGTCGAATCAATCCCTGCGGGGAAATGGTTCTTGACGCACGGCTCCCGGATTCCTGTTCTCATGCCTTAGCAAATCCGATCCATCCGATGTCCCCAATCCCACCCAAGGAATCCGACTTCATCCACAGCGAGGAATTCCTCCATGCCCTGATGAAGCGCCAACTCAAGCTCTCCATCTCCTGTGCTGCCGCGTTTCTCGTGGTACTGTTAGGACTGCCGCTGCTTAATTATCTAGCACCGGAAATGATGGCCACCCGCGTCGGTGGTTTCACGTTGAGCTGGCTGGTTTTGGGCGTGTTGTTTTTCCCTTACGTCTGGATCATCGCCCGCATCTTCATCACCCGTTCGATGGCTCTTGAAACCGACGAGGTCCGCCATGCAGCCGAGGGCAACAAGCGCAAATCCTAATCTTTCATCACCCTTATGGACTTTTCAAAAATCGATCCTTGGATCCTCGCCTGTTCCGCCGTCACCGTCATCGTGACCATCATCATGGGTTTCCGCTCCGCGAAATCTTCGAAATCGGCCTCGGACTTTTTCGTCGCCGGCCGTGCGGTATCCGTCGGCTGGAACGCCTCTGCGATTTCCGGGGAATATCTCAGCGCCGCCAGTTTCATGGGCATCGCCGGGATGGTGATGCTCTCGGGCTATGACGCGCTCTGGTATCCGGTCTGTTATGCCTGCGGCTATCTGTTTCTGTTATTGTTTATCGCCGGGCCGCTCCGGCGCTTTGGTGCTTACACAATACCGGACTTCGCGGAGGGCCGCTATGACTCGCCGATCTTCCGCAAGATCGCGGTGTGCTTCGTGTTGTTCATCGGATTTTTCTACACCATGCCGCAAATGAAAGGCGCGGGCACCACGCTGGCCTACATTTTTCCCGGCCTGCCGTATTGGGTCGGCGTCGCGCTGGTCGGCGCGGTCATCACGCTGAATGTCGCGCTTGGCGGAATGAAAGGAATCACGCTGGTGCAAGCCGTGCAGTATTGGATCAAAATGTTCGCGATCTCTGTGCCGGTGTTCGTGCTGCTCTCGGTCTATGGTGGTTATGGGAAAAATCTCTCGCTGAACCATTCCGCCTCGCCGCCCGCCATCGTGCAAAGCGTGGATCCCGGTACCATCGTGCGCAAGGCCCTGCCGGAAAAAGCGCCGAAGGACGAAGCCTGGGTCGCCCCCTTCGGCCCACTCACCACCAAGGCCGCCAAAGCCGCCGGCCTAACAGCTTCTGAGGCGAAGCCCTACTCGCTGCTTTACACGTTTTCCCTGATCGTCGCCCTCGTTTGCGGCACCGCTGGACTGCCGCATATTTTAGTTAGGTTTTACACCAACCCGGATGGCGTGGCCGCGAAAAAGACAACCATGTGGGTGATGATCCTCATCGGAGTGTTCTACGTTTTCCCGCCGATCTTTGGAGTGCTGGGCCGCAATTTCCTGCCGGAACTCTATGCCGCCACCGGCTCGAAGGGGCCGGATAAAGTGGTGCTCGAACTACCCACCCTGATCCGCGAGAAATACGGCATCATGGGTTCCATCCTCAGCGGCATCACCTGCGCGGGTGCATTCGCCGCCTTCATGAGCACCTTCTCCGGACTGCTGGTTTCGATGACCGGCGCGCTTGCCCACGATGTCTATGGCCGGATGCTACGCCCCGCAGCCACTCCGGAAGAGCGGATGAAAATGTTTAAGTGGTGCGCCGTGCTCGTCGGTGGGGTTTCGGTTTTGTTAGGCTCACTGGTGGAGCCGTTGGAGATCAACTTCATGGTCGGCCAAGCCTTCGCCATCGCCGCCGCCAGTTATTTTCCGCTGCTCTTCATGAGCGTCTGGTGGCGCGGGATGACCATGAAGGGGGCTGCCACCGGCATGTTGTCCGGTGGACTGTGCGCCCTCGTATCGGCGACTATTGTCAATGCCAGCACCCTCGCTCTCGACAAGGGACCGATGGGCAAACTGTTCGCAGGCTTCAATGGCATCAACGATTTCTGGAAGGTTCATCCACTGCTCCGCATCCTCTGCGAGCAACCCGCGATCTGGACCGTGCCCTTGGCCATTGGCCTGATGATCGTTGTTTCCAAAGCCACCCGCCACACCGTGCCAGCGGATGTGCGGATGAAAATGTTAGTGCTCCACGCGCCCGAAGCATTGGGACTCAAGCAAGAATACATCCAGGAACAACAAGGCCCAGCCCACTGAGGTTTTCCTGACCCTTGCGGATAAAAGAGATTGCGGAATCTGCCGGGCTGGTTTTGTCTCTCCGGGCTGTCAGGGGCCGCAGAGGTCCGGCAGGCGAACCCCGCCAGGCCTTGATCGGAGCAACGGTAGTTTGTCCGGGCTTGCCGCGGATTCCCTGGCAGCACTTTTCCTCTCCAGAGTTGCCGCGCAAAGCCAGTCGCTCATGCCCCGGAGTTGCGCTCCAAATACAGCCGCGATCCGACCACATATTTCTCCGCCCAGGTCTTGACCTTCGCCTGCTCGTCCAACGAAAGCGTTCTCACCACCTTGGCCGGGGAACCTAACACTAACGAGCCCGGCGGAATGATCGTCCCGCCCGTCACCAAGGCTCCCGCACCGATGATCGAGCGCTCCCCGATCACCGAGCCATCCAGCACAATCGCCCCCATGCCGATCAACACCTCGTCCTTCACCGTACACGCATGAAGGATCGCCGAGTGGCCCACCGTCACCAACTCGCCGATATAACATCCGTAATCATCCGCCAGATGGATCACCGCATTATCCTGCACATTGGAGCGCGGACCGATCACGATTTCATGAATGTCTCCCCGCAACGTGGCGTGATACCAGACGCTCGACTCCTCGTGCAAGGTCACCCGCCCAATCACATCCGCACTCGCGGCGACGAAACAAGTTGGATGAACCTAAAGAGGAAAATGGAAAACTCGCCAGAACGCGGCAAGTGACGTAATTTCAAAGTCATGGATGCTCCCATGGCTGTGATTTCCGCTCACCCGGCGGGTGAGACAAGAACTTCCCCTCAATACCCATCTGGAA
>JANXMQ010000081.1 GCA_025354565.1 Akkermansiaceae bacterium | reverse complement strand
GGAGTTCCTCAATCGCGTCGATGAAATCATCATTTTCGACCGCCTCAAGCGTGAGGAAATCACCACCATCGTCGATCTCCAGCTCACCCGTGTCCGCCAGCGTCTCGCGAAACAGGGACTCGGCCTCGCGCTCACCGAAGCCGCCAAGGAATTCATCGCCAACCAAGGCTACGATCCCATCTACGGCGCACGCCCCTTGAAACGCGTCATCCAACATCTCCTGCTAGACCCCCTCAGCCTCGATGTGTTGGACGGCAAGTTCACCGACGGCGACATCATCCAAGCGGACGTGGAGGATGGGCAAATTGTCTTCAAGCACTGAGCCTGACTAAAGGCCCTCTGTCATGTTGTTAGTTGGCATGTGGTTGCTGCTCCTGCTTCTGAAGCACCTCCAACGCTTCTGCTAACTCCTGCTGTTGGCTCGGCTGAAGCTGCTTGGGAGGCTTTCGTCATGCGTTATGCACAGATAGATGGAGCCATGGCAATCGATCGTTACATCGAGCTGGAAGAACGGCGAATAGGGTCCCCGGGAGTGATTAGCTCCGGGTCCCACACCACTCTGTGTAAGCCTTTACCCTCGGCCCCTCATTTCCCCGCACCGGCATTCAGGCGATAGATCAGCTCGCAGCGCGCGGCATCGGGGAAATCCATGACGATGATCGCCGCGCAGGCGGTCTGGTGATCGGTGAAGTAGCGGGTCAGCCGGGGATTGATGTCATTGGAGACATTCGGGATGTTCGGTAAGCCGAAGACCGATCCTACGCCGCTGGAGAAATCGAGGCGGAGGAGATCGCGGTTGGGAGTTTCATCGAGCAGCGCGGTGAAGGCGGCCCATTTGGCATCGTTGCTGGTGACTTGATAGCGATCCTGCACGCGGATTTTCCCAAAGGTGAAGGTGGACGAGTCTGGCCAAGTGGAAGCGTCGATCCCGAGCGCCGAGGAGGAGCGGAAGCGGCGGAAGAAGACGATCTTGCCGCGGGCCTGGGCGATGGTGGGGATGTCCTCGCCTAAGGACCAGAGTGCGGGATTTTCCGCGAGGTAGGTGGTGAGAGTTTGTTCAAAGGTCCGGGTGTTTCCGGCTGCGGTGCTTTCCTCCTTCACGGACAGGATCACGCACTCGGCAGGGTTTGCCTTGAGGAATGCCTGCACCGCTCCGATCACCTCGGCGAAGGTCAGCTTCTGATCGGCGATGCCATGATAGATGGCGAATGAATCGTGCAGGTGGCGGCAGCGGATGTCGAGAAAGCGGACGCCTGCGGTGAGTTGTTCCGCGATGGAAAGGCTCTGGCAGCGCGCGGTGCCGGGGATGGGTTCCAAGCGCGCGCCTGCATCGTGACTGCCGGGGATGGAGAGTTCCGAGAGGCGGAGCTTGTCGTCGAGATCGTGCATCCAATCGTTCCCAGTGGCGTAGGTCGGCAGGCCCAGGGCCAGTGTGATTAAGGAAAAAGCAATAGGCCGTTGGATCATGGGTGCGACACTACGGGCAAGGGGCGGGTCCTATTTCAGGGCGAACCACAAGGAGCGTGGATGAAGAAATGCATGCCGGCACCTCGTTTCCGTAACGCCTCAAATGTGGCACCCGGGCCGGAGGAAAGAGCGACTGACAGCCCGCGACGATTTACATCCCTGATTCAGACGAGTAGTCTCCTGCTCTTCTAACCATGAACGCAACCCTTAGAAACCTTCTCGGTCCGGCTTATCTCACCCTGCTGCTGACCCATGCCCTGCAAGCCGACCAGCAGATGATTTTCCCGCCCTCCGCGATGCCACGCGTGGACATGCACACGCACATGGATGCGAAGGTCCAGTATGAGAATGCGGTGAAAGCGATGGACCAATGGGGTGGCACTATCAGCATTTCATTGGCGGGTTTGTTCTGGGTGAAGGACAACGATGGCAACAACGCCAGTCCAGCCAGTGTCAGGAAAATTCCCAGCGATGACATGGTCTTCGTGAAGGAAAAGCTGAACGACCGGATCCTCTTTTGCCCCGGAGCCTTCACGATTCCCAGCGCAGGCATCTGGTGGAGCGTGGATGAAATCAAGACCTTCAAGGAGCAGGGTTTTGTCGGGCTCAAGTTGTGGCCTCATGGGAAAATTCTATCCAGCAAGATTCCAATGATTCACGAGCAACTCGATGAAGCAGGTCGGCAGGGCATGCCGCTGGTCGCTTTCCATACCGGCGATCCCGGCGACGCGAAGGGCGACAACAAGGAGTTCCCAAAGTATGAGGATGATTCGATCGAGGTCGCAAAAGCCCACCCACAAACCACCTTCATCTTCGCCCATGGATTGTTCATGCTGCAAAGCGACAAAGGAATGGAAAAACTGGCAGGTATTTTCGACAAGTATCCCAATGTCTTTGTCGATGTGGCGTTCACGCACAACGCCCGCCAGCCTGCGAATTACACAGTGAGCAAGGCACGCGAGTTTTACATCAAATACCAGGACCGCATTCTTTTCGGTTCCGATGTCTTTGGAGCGGGTGGCGGTGCCCAAGGATTTCTCAACGAACGCAAGTTGCTAGAAACCAAAGAGGTGACCGATGGCTTGCACGGTGGCCCGAAAATGGAAGGCCTCAATCTGCCGGACCCGGTGCTCAATCACCTCTACTACTGGAACGCCGCCCGCCTGATCCCCCGCGTGCGGCAGGTGTTGGAAGCCAGCAAATTCAAAATCGGCTTCGAACTTGGTAGCTGCAAATTTGATCGCCTGCCCCCGGATGTCACCGTGAACCCACTCACCGTCAAAGGCCAACCGGCGGATCTCACAGGCACACTCGGCAGTGTGACGGAAAGTCTAACTGTGGATATCGCCGGGAAGATTTACCAAGGCGTTGATAACCACGATGGCACATGGAAACTGCCAGCGGAAAAATTTGCCGATTTATCTGCCGGAACCTATAACGTCAAGGTGACGGCGAAGAATTCGCTCGGACTTGTCCGGAACGATGCATCCACCAACGAGTTGAAAATCATCACCGCTCATTGAGATGAATCCAATTCCAGGCAGTAGCGAGGACCATTCGGGTCATCTCTCGCATGACTACATTTACCGAGGGGCCGTAACTATTATCATGAAGTCTGCACCCACGCCCTGCACGACAGACAGACCATCGCGGCGCGGGAGAACGCGGAGGGGATGATTGACGTAAATCGAGACCCAAATCAGGTGAGGTGTCACATTCAAACAAATACGCGTTGGCGTCGAGGCCGACTTGTGAAAAACAGACTTGGCTTGGCACGCATGATGCTTTTTCATCCGCCTCAGCCATCCTTGGCGGCTGTGGGCGTACCCTCAACCTCAAGGATTTCTGTAACCATATACCGTTAATCACTGAACAACCCCATCATCATGGCCAAATACAAATTGGAATACATCTGGCTCGACGGCTACACGCCCGTGCCAAACCTCCGTGGAAAAACCCAACTCAAGGAATTCGCCAGCTTTCCAACCTTGGAGGAACTCCCGCTGTGGGGCTTCGACGGCAGCTCCACCCAACAGGCGGAAGGCCGCAGCTCGGATTGCGTGCTCAAGCCGGTTGCGATCTACCCTGACACCACTCGCAAGAACGGTGCGGTCGTCATGTGCGAAGTAATGATGCCAGACGGCACGACGCCGCATCCATCCAACGGCCGCGCCACCATCCTCGACGATCCCGGCGCATGGTTCGGCTTCGAGCAGGAATATTTCCTCTATCAGGATGGTCGTCCGCTCGGCTTCCCGGACGGTGGCTTCCCACTGATCGGCCAAGGCCCGTATTACTGCGGCGTCGGCTACAAGTTCATGGGCGACATCGCCCGCCAGATCGTCGAGGAGCACCTCGACCTCTGCTTGGATGCCGGCATCAACCACGAAGGCATCAACGCCGAGGTGGCGAAGGGCCAGTGGGAATTCCAGATCTTCGGTAAAGGCTCCAAGAAGGCCGCTGATGAAATGTGGGTCGCGCGTTACCTCCTGAACCGCGTTTGCGAAAAATACGCAATCGACGTGGAATACCACTGCAAACCCCTCGGTGCCACCGACTGGAACGGTTCCGGCATGCACGCGAATTTCTCTACCGAATACCTCCGCACCAAGGGCGGTAAGGCCTATTTCGAAGCGCTCATGGCAGCCTTCGCCGACAACGTGGAAGAGCACATCGCCGTTTACGGTCCTGACAACCACATGCGCCTCACCGGCCTGCATGAAACCCAGGCAATCGACAAGTTCTCCTACGGTGTCGCTGACCGTGGTGCCTCGATCCGCGTCCCGCACAGCTTCGTCAAGGACGACAAGTACCAAGGCTATCTCGAAGACCGCCGTCCGAATTCCCAAGGGGATCCCTATCAGATCGCCTCGCGGATTCTCAAGACGATCGCGCTTGTTCCAACTCCTTGAGTTGGCTCGATAAACGAAGTCTCATACCATTTCTCACACATAAAATGACGCTTGCGGCACGATGAACTGGAGCGCGGAATTTATTCCGCGAGTTCAGGTGTTTCGCGCGGAATAAATTCCGCGCTTCAATGGAGGAGTCACTTCGTTTTCGAGATCTGGTATCATCAATCAAGCCGCCTTCCCCTACCGGGAGGGCGGCTTCTTTTTAATCATCAGCCGGGAAAAACAACACCCGCAAGCGTCAGGTAGCTTGCGGGTGTTGGAGTTGAATCAACCGCGCACGCGATGACCGCGTGGCTCAGAAGCGTCGGTTAAATTTCCCGAACGGGCAGATTCGTAACCTCCTCGCGGACCTTTTCCGCAAGTGCGGTGGACAGATAGCGCTCGGTGGACGAGCAACCGACGGTGACGATGCGCTTGCCTTTGAACTCGGGTCGTTTGGCGACTTGCATGGCGGCCCATACATTCGCTCCGGTGGAAATCCCGGCGGGTAAACCTTCTTGTTGGGCCAGCGCTTGGGCGGTGGCGATGGCATCTTCGTTGGAAACCTGGATGACTTCATCGATAATGCCGACGTTGAGATTTTTGGGGATAAATCCGGCTCCGATGCCTTGGATCATGTGTGGTCCTGGCGCGCCACCGGAAATGACCGGGCTGGCAACGGGTTCTACGGCGATGATTTTAGCACTGCCGCGCGATTTCAAAACCTCGCCCACCCCGGTGATCGTGCCACCGGTGCCGACTCCGGCCACGAAAGCGTCGATCTGGCCATCGGTATCCCGCCAGATTTCCTCGGCGGTCGTCTCGCGGTGGACTTGCGGGTTGGCCGGATTGTCAAACTGGCCGGGACCGAAAGCACCGGGATTTTCCTCAATGAGTTTTTTGGCCATGGCGATGGCGCCGTTCATGCCACGGGCACGGGGGGTGAGAACGATTTCCGCACCTAACAAGCGCAGCAGCACGCGACGCTCGATCGACATACTCTCGGGCATGGTGAGGATGCAGCGGTAGCCTTTCGAGCGAGCGATGAAGGCGAGAGCGATGCCGGTATTTCCCGATGTCGGCTCGATGATGAGGCCGCCGGGCTTGAGCGAACCATCGCGCTCGGCGGCTTCGATCATCGCCTTGCCGATGCGGTCTTTCACGCTGAAGAGCGGGTTGAAAAACTCAGCCTTCACGCAGATCTCGGCATCGAGTCCAGCGGTGACGTGGTTGAGACGGATGAGAGGAGTGTTGCCAACGGTGGCAACCATGTTTTCGGCGATGTTCATGATGGTGGGAATTTGGTTCGCGGGAGTTTGGGAATACCCGCCGCCAGAGTCAAGACGCGTGGCGATCCTTACTTTTGAAACATCGCGAGGATCGGCGGCAGCGATTCCTTCCACGCATGGGCGAGGGCGCAGCGGACCACCGCCTCCTCGTCGTCGCGGCGGGGAAAGCCTTTGGTCTCCCGCAGTCTTCTAGCTGCTTGAGTGATGGCCGAGAGTTCCGCGATCAGCGCCAGTTGGCCTAGGACCGCAGCTAATACTGTGGCCCCTAAAAACAGCGAAATTGCAACTATTACCTGACCCTTTACCAGCGCGAGCACCGCCACCACTCCGCTCAAGGGCGGCACCGCCATGCCGAAACGCCGGGATTTCTCGCGACTTTCCGCCGCCCGTGGTTCGCGCTCCCGCCACTCAGCCAGCGCTTTTAGCCGGAGCTGACGGCCGAATTCATCCGCCGACTCCTCCGCCCGATGCACCACCGCCGTGTCTCCCGGCGGCGGCATCCACTTGGCCAGATCGCAATGGCAGGGACGCATCCCATCGGTGAGTAGCACCCGGATGCCGAACCACCAGCGGAGCACTAACGCCACCGCGATCGGAACGGCGGAAAACATGAACAAGAGATGCCACATGGAGAAAACAAGCTGCTACCAGCGGGAGGAAAAGTGAAAGCACAATTTCCCCGCCTACCCCTGCTTGCCCCCCGCCGCGAACCACGCATTCGGATCGTCCGGCCATGGATGTCTCGGATAACGGCCCGCCACTTCCTTCTTCATTTGCGCATAGCCATTGGCCCAGAAGCCTTTGAGATCCTTCGTCATCTGCCACGGCTTCTGCCCCGGCGTGAGGATATGGACCAGCAACGGCACCCGCCCGTTAGCGACGGTCGGCGTTTCCCACATTCCGAACAAATGGGACACCCTTGCGGAAATATACGGGTCCGCGCCCTCCCTGTAGGTCACCTTCGCCGTCTGGCCGTTAGGCAGCTTCACTCGCTCCGGGCAATACGTGTCCAAGGTCGCGCGTTGTCCCACGCTCAGCCATTCCCGCAAGACCGGCCACACCTCTGTCTCCTTGATTTCCTTGTAGCTCACCGCCCCGTGGCAAATCTGCGCCACCGCATCCGCCCGATCCGCCTCGCTCCATCCCGGCATTCCCAGTTCCGGCATCCACTGGCCCAGCGAGGCCAGCCGCGCCGTCCACTGTGCGACCGAGTCGTCCCAACTTTTCAAAACCAGCTCCCCACCCAGCACCCGCGCCGCCAGGATTTCCGCCGCCGCATCCAGATTCACCCCGTGGTCGCTCTCCCTCGCCTCCAGCACCAGGTCCCGGAACCGCGTTTCCTTCCGCGTCACCACCCGCCGCCGCGTCTCATCCCATGCCACGCCGTCCGTCACCGTTAGATCTTCGGGAAATAGCTCCGCCAGCCACTCGACCTGCACCGCCGTCGCCCGTCGCAGGTGGGTGATCACCTCCCTCGCCTCCACTTCCGTGATCTCCGCCGCCACGAAGGCCGGTGCGTTTTTCACACAAGACTCCTCATCCAGCCGCCCCTTGCGCTTCGCCACCAGTTTGCAAACCAGCGTCCCCTCACTCATCCGGATCGCTAACTGATCGCTAAACGCCGCCAACATCGCCTTCCCCACCGCCTCCCGCTGCGCCTTGAAATCCACCTCCCGCCAGTCCCAGCCGAAGCGCCTCACCAGCGCCGCCAGCCGATCCAGCCCCTGCGCCACTTCCCGCGCCCCCCGCCCGTCCACCCCCACCTGTCCACACCGCCGCCCATCGAAATCCATCGCCACTGCCGACTCAAACGCCCGCCACTCTCCCGCGAAATCCGAGTCATCCTCCGCCATGATGAAATCCCGCCGTCCCACCTGGCCCGGCTTGCGGGCGAAAAATCCCTCCCCCTGCACCGCCGCCGCGATGAACGCCATCTCCGCCACACAGCCCTGCTCATGCCCTGCCAGCAGCAAGCGGGAAAACCGTGGCTCCAGCGGCAGCGAGGCCATTTTCCGTCCCTCGTCCGTCAATTTCCCGCTCAATTCAAGCGCACCCAAATCATGCAACAGACGCTCCGCCCGTGCCAGCGACGCCTCTAATGGCGCATCGAACCAGCGGAAATCCCGCAACTCGGCCACCCCCGCCGCCTTCAATAACAACACCGCCTCCGCCAAATCCACCCGATGCACCTCCGGCAGCTCGAACTCCGCCCGCCGCGCGTGATCCGCCTGGCTCCACAAGCGGAACGCCCGCCCCGCTGCCGTCCGCCCCGCCCGTCCCGCCCGTCCCGCCCGTTGCTCAGCTGCCGCACGGGAAATCTTCGTAATCAGCAGCGTGTTGATCCCGCGCCTCGGCTCGAAGGACGCCGTCCGCGCCAGCCCGCTGTCGATCACGGTCCGCACGCCTTCGATGGTCAGCGAGGTCTCCGCCACATTCGTCGCAACAATGATTTTGCGCCTCGTTCCCGGCGAAATCGCCGCCTCCTGCGCCGCCGGGGACAGCGCCGAATACAACGGGAAAAGATCCCAGCCCCGGGCCACCCCGCTCTCTTCAAGCAGCTCAATGGTGCGGCGGATTTCATGCGTCCCCGGCAAAAACATCAGAATATTCCCTGCATCCTCCAGCGCCGCCGCCTCCCGGCACACACTCACCATCCGCTCCCACACCGGCGTCGGACCGCGGAAATCATTCCGCCCCACGGCCACCCTCTCCCCCCGATACACCACCTCCACCGGATGCAATCTCCCGCCCGCCTCCAGCGCCACCGCCGGGGCCAGATAATCCGCCAGCCCCGCCGTCTCCAGCGTCGCCGACATCACCACCACTCGCAGCTCCGGCCGCCCGTTCTCCTGCAAATCCAAGCACCGCGCCAACGCCACATCCACCGTCAGCCGCCGTTCGTGAAATTCATCGAACACCACCGCCCCCACTCCAGACAACTCCGGATCGTCCTGTAGCCAGCGTTGAAATACCCCGTCTGTTAGGTAAATGATCCGCGAGTCCGGGCCGTATTTTGTGTCAAACCGCACCGCGTAACCGACTTCCTTTCCCATGGTTGCCCGCCGCAACCGCGCCACCCAGCCTGCCAGCAAGCGTGCGGCCATTCGCCGAGGTTCAATCACCAGAATTCGCCCGGAAATTCCTGCATCCACCAACATCCCCGGCACCGCCGTGGATTTTCCCGAACCCGTCGGAGCCTTCAACAAGACCCGCGCCCGCTCGCCCGCCACGGCCGCCCGCAGCGCCCCTTCGATTTCAAACACCGGTAAGTCCACGCCCGAGGATGTGACGGAAATTCCCGCCACTGGCCATCTCAGAATGCAGTGGCCTGTGAAGCCATGCTCCCAGCTCTTCGCGGCTTCGATTTCGAATTCTCTGCCCACCATTTGCCCCTTGCCAAAACTGGCAGCTTGGTCTGTTATCAAAGCGACTGCCTAAAGGAGACGAGGGCTTCAGAATCCTCTCACACATAGCGGTCGGCATCGACCGCAACGATGCCGCCAAACCGACTCAAAGGCCGGGGAGGCGGTGGCAATGTCCAAGCCACCTCTCGGGGATGGCTAAAGGCCATCGCGGTCGTCTTTGTGCGACTCTACGAACTCCCCGTCCACTAAGGGAGGACATGTAAACCAACTTGTCCTATGAAAACCATCCCACTCCTATATCTGGCCGTCGTGGTCTGCGCCGCCCCCGTTTTCTCGCAAAATGAAAAGACCCCCGCAACCCGTGAGGCTTCCCCCTCACCCGCTCGCACCTACTTTCCCGATGCGCTGATCGTCCCTCAATTCGTCCCGCCTGCTCCGGCAGAACGCAAAGCGCTTCCCGACATCCGCATCGACGCCTCTACCACCGTCATGGGAAAATTTTCCCATACCGTCACCCTCCAGCGCGGAGAAGCCTCGACTCTACCCGATCTCCCACCGACCGAAGATCCCGCGCCTGCGCCACCACCTAGGAAATTCACACCCGAAGAACTGGCACAAAAGACCAAGCAGCGGCAACATTTCATCAATCTTGGCGCCACCGTCTATGACCACAAAGTCAGTAAAATCCATTGGATAGACCAAGAGTCTGGGAAACCTATCAAGCCACCTGCGGCTTCGACGTCAGCTTGTTAGCAGGACTCAGCAGCTTCGTCCATGACAGCGAATCCTATCAGCTTCTCCTCATGCAGTCCCCCGGCGTTGACAAGGCCATCCGCCATCCCGGCACCAAATCCACGCCTGCAAATCCAGATATTCCCGACGGCAAGATTCACATCACCCAAGGAAATCCGAATGATGTCAAAGCCACCTTACCCGTGCGTTTGATTCAAGAAATCATCGCCTCGGAAAAAGAACACCTACTCGCCTACCAAGCCGCTAGATTAAAATACCAACAAGAAAGCGCCGCTTGGGCAGCCGCCCACCCACCCGAGGCACAAGATGTTACCTATATCTTCCGACCCCATCGCGGCAGCCGCTACCTCGCCAATCCGCAACCCGAGTCTAAGGAGGGAGCACGATGAAACGCTTCATCCTCTGCTTGTTTCTCATTTGTCTCACACCAATAACAGGACAAGAGCAAACATCTGATATCGTCAAAGCCCCCACGGGCGAAACCTTATTCCGCTGGTTTGGACATGCCGGTCGCAGCTATTTCTTACAACAAACTGATCCCTACAATCCATTCCAGTCATGGTATTGGGCACCGATCATCGAGGGCGGCAATGACGAAGACATCGACTACGAAGTCGATGGCAATGCCGACAAGGCATTCTTCCGTCTCAAATACACCGATCAAGTTCCCGGTTCCGGCGAAACCCTCGAAACCGCAGATTTCGATCACGACGGCATCCCTAATATCAACGAGATTATGGGCTATCCTCCAACCGATCCACTCAACCCTGATACCGACGGCGATACTCTCCTCGACGGTTGGGAAGTCATTCATGGCCTCGATCCCACCGACGATGGATCGATCAATCCCGACAACGGCGCAAACGGCGATCCCGACCGAGACGGCTTCACCAACGCCCGGGAACAAGCTGCAGGCACCGATCCCGGAAATCCCGACAGCCACCCACCCGGCACACCGTTACCCGGTGGAGCACCTTTGCTCGTCGGCGAGCAAACCACCGTTTCTAACCACCGCTGGGGGTTTCATGGATACCAAAACTCTGCTAAACGCTATCTAAAAAGTGTTTACCACATCACAAGCACCGACACGGACGACGATGGCGATGGCGGAGATATCACCTATACTTCGATTTTTGATGATCTAAAAATTGAGCACATCACATATAACTCTGCCGGAGCTGGAGGCACTTACTATGGATTGGAGTGGACAATTAATAGCGACACCTCCCGCACTCGAGATGGCACGGATGATGACGGCAGTGGAGAAATCTCCACCGCCTCGGAAACATTATCGGACGAATACACCATCCCCGCGTTCGTCGCCAACGTCGAGAGCTGGATACCCGCCTACGATGGCCACTTCACAGTGAACAAGAAGACCGCCAGTATATCCCTAATCCCAGAAGTGTCCGACCCAGAACCCGCCACCGACTACACCATCACCAAGCTGAAATACAAATGGCAGGTCAACGCCTCTCCGAATCAAACAGTAACATGGTTAGAAGTCTTTACGCCGTCAGACGGCACGACACCAATCGTAGAACCTAAAACCTGGTCTCCAAGCCCCACTGACACCGAAAGTCCCGTCTATGAAATCGACCCAACCACGCGGAATGGAAAAAAGAATGGAGTTTATTCCCTCCTCCCGGTGGAGGTAGAAGCCGTATTCGAGCGAGACCAAGTTGCAAATCGGATTCCAAATCCGAAACGACCCAATTATTACGCGATCACATCGAGTGGGAATTCAGAAGACTTGAAACCAAAATACTACAATCGTCTTTTTGTATCAACCGAACCTGAGACAGGGAAAGTCGAGATCACCGTGAAACATCCGGCATTTCCCCATTCAATAGCAGAACTTCTTTCGGTTGATATCACGGATGATGCGGGGCAAGTAATTGCAAGTGTTCAATTGGATGAATCTGGGGAGACAGAGATTGAGTTTTTGCCCTTGGGATCCCCAGTAAACAAGGTCTTTTACGTTGATATATCCCACCAATCAGGAGCGAGTCAAGATTCTGAGTTACTCATAAAAAGCTACACGAAAAATGATGGATTTTCAATTCAGATCGTTACGCCTGACAATATTCAAATTCAAAAAAACTATTTGGCGATCTTTATCGCCCCTATTTCAACCACCGTTGCGGGTTCATTTTATACTAGGTGCCTCGGCACAACTTCCAGCCCAACAGACTCGGTATCTCTGGCCCCCAAAGTCCGCGCAATTCACGAAGAGCCACCAACAATGATTGCTGGATCAATTTATGATCAGTCCAGTTGGACAACTCCTTGGGGTCGGTTCCCGCAACGAAACATTTCGCCTCCCGATCCCGGTCGAAATGCCCCTTTTCATACTCAGTCACAATGCCCCAGGAAGCGGGATTTCAGTGTTAGAAATCGGGAAGGAGCTGAACCCCTGAGCCAGAGGCGATCTAACATATCAGGATGTTGCGATGCGGGGACCCCAGAGACTCTCCAACCAATACAGGAACGACTCGTAGTCCTCCTTCTGGATGAAGAGCCGCTTCCCCCCGTCTTCCCGTGCCATCATATGATACACCGCCCCGGCATATTGAAATCTCGGCTGTCTTGCCATCCATAGCAATCTGTGCCCCCAATTTGATCCAGGTCAAACTTTAAATTTATAAAATCTAGGCCCGACCCCGTTCACGCCCGTGAAACGATTGTAACAGTTTAGCTGATTTCGGCAGATTCTTTCCCACTCAATCAACGATTTTTTGAATTTCCTTACATTATTTGCTTTTCAATTATCAATTACAGGCGCATCTATACGCCCGTAACTTTCCATTTAAAATCCATGGCAAT
>JANXMQ010000214.1 GCA_025354565.1 Akkermansiaceae bacterium | reverse complement strand
GATTTTCATCGGGTCGCGTTGTCCATTTTTCCATGCGGTTAGCTCATTGCACACCGCAGTGGCATGGGCGGCCACCGAATCGTCCGGGGCAAAACTGCCGTCCCCTTCCCGGACGGCCCAGTGCAGGCCGGCGACGTCGAGGGTTTCAAGACCGGCGACCGAACAGCCGCCGCAGAGACCCTCCACCACCGCCAGCGGGATGCCGTCCATGGCGGATGGGCAGTAAAGAATCTGGCTGCGGCCAAGCGCCTCGGAAATCGAAGTGCTCGGTTGAATGCCGCGCAGATTCACCCGGATTTGGTAACCGGAGGGAAGTCCAGCGTGCCATAGCTCTAGCGCTTCCGTGAGACGCCCGAAAATCTCGAAGGTCACCGTCTGATGGTGCGGCAGGACATGATCGATCATCTTCATGAGGACGTGTGGCCGTTTATGGCGCAGCGCATCCCAGCGGGCGACAGCGACCACATTCGGATGGCGTTGATCGAGTGGGCGTGGCGCAAAGGAATCCGGGATCGGATAGCCCAGCAGAAGTGCCTGAGAACGCGAATCAATCCATGGAAACCATTCTGCCACTTTCAGGCAGCGCTCCATGCCACTGGGGGTATCAAAGGCGGCGATATGGGGAACTCCGATTTGCACGCTGCGATGATATTGCTCAGTTAGGCCCTGGAAGGCGGCAAGAAAACTGCGGGCCAGCGTTCCCGCGAGGCGTTTCGGGAGGCTTTCCACGAATTTTCCCTTGCGCCAGATCATGCGGATCGTGCCGAGAATTTCGCCATAGGGAAAGGGATTGCCACAGGTTTCGATAATTGCACAAGTGAGGATGCCCGCTTCACGTGCGGCGCGAATGACCTGGGTGTGCTGTTTAAAGCCCCATGCGATGAATACAACCGCGTCAATCCCGAGGCTTTGCCACCATACCGGGTCACTGAAATCGTTAGGAGCCGCGCGGATTACATCTGGAGGATCGCCACCCACATCCATGGCGAGTGCTGGCATGACGACCTTGCTCTCAAGCCCAAGCGCTTGAAAGGAACGACAGAGTAAACCAGAATCTCGCGTGAAAAACGAATCGTCCGCCGTGAAGGGCATCAGCGCACAGGTGTGGATCTTCATGGAGTTTGTTAGAGGCAAACGGTGCGTTCAGGGTCTTTCGGCCCGACCTCCGACGACCTCCTATTCGTGGATCGTTTTGCCGAATTTCACCCGGCTTCGTAAGGCGTGTTCGAACCGCTCGATAGGCCAGACAGCAGCGCGAAGAAATTGTCCTGCTAGTGTTTGTCCGCTGGCAACCTCGCCAAAGAGGTAGCGGGACACCTGTGATGGATGGCGAACATCAATCTCCGGTTGCTCGGAGCCGAGGCTAAGGCCCACGACCTGTTCCCGCAGGCAACAAAGAGTTAGCAACGCTTGGTCGTGACGATGACCACGGAAGCCGGGAAATTCGGTGAGATCATTACGGCTAGGATCGTCACTGACAAGCGACCGCTGTGAACACCAATCGAGCCAGTGTGCGACGAAGGCCCGACTGCCCGGTCCAGCCCGCCATAACGAGAAGCTTGCCTGCACAGGACTGGCTGCAAGTATGTCCTGACGATCCATCCCCGTCGTAACCAAGGCTTCTCGTTTGATCCATGTCGAATTGGGTCCGTCCCATGGGATTTCGATGCCAGGCATCATGTCTTGTTGATTTTCGTCATCCAGCGTACAAAGGCGGCCACCGGCTGGTTGAGTAATTTGAACGGATAGAGCCTTCCGACATCGCAGTAAAAGACCAGATCGCCATCTGGTATTTCACGCAGTTTGGCATCGATGATGAATGGTTTCCAAGCCCAGAAGCCCGAGCCGCGTTCCGAGAGTTTGATGTCTTTGCAGCGAGTCTCAAATCCTGCGGCGTGGAGATCAGCGGGTGTCCAAGAAGTCACTGTATCGGCCACCTGGTTCAAGCGGGCGGATAGACCCAGGAGTTTCTGGCGCAGCCTAAAGCGAGGAGTCGCGTAGGTGACAAGATGAATGGACGGCATGTGAGAAAGAGGCCGGACAAACCGCGCAGTTATTGTGAAATTGCCGTGTGAAACGGTAGTATTCTGCCCAGTTGCTTTGCTTGCGTAAACGATTGCAGTTCTGAAACGATTTGAAATAACTGGCGATTGTCCAAGTGGACGACCCCGCCACATCCTACCGGGGAAGTCCGAGCACCTCCCGATAGATCTGTAAGTGTTCGCTCGCGATGATTCTAGGGTGGAAACGATTGTCGGCGGTAATCCGCGCCTGCGTCGCGAGTCGGGTTCGAGTTATGGGATCCCGGACAAGTTTCTGAATACATGAAATAATATCGGCTGGGTCATGTGGATCGAACATGAGACCGTTAAGGTCATGGGAAATTAAATCCGGCACGCCGCCCACGCGGGATGCCGCGACCGGTAGTCCTGCGGCCATCGCCTCTAACACAACCATCGGACAGTTGTCCTCGTAGGTGGGAAGAACGAGCAAGGTTGAACGCTGGAATAGGGTGGCTAGTTTTTCCCGATCAATAAACCCGAGCATTTCAACGCCCGGTATGGATTCGGCGAAAGCTAGCACCTCATGAACATATGGGTGATTGGGGTTATATTGGCCAGCCAATGTCAAAGTACAATCACCGCTTCTTAGCAT
>JANXMQ010000074.1 GCA_025354565.1 Akkermansiaceae bacterium | reverse complement strand
GCTGCGATGCCAAGCCGTGCCTGGGCAAGCCGCTCTTGTTTGGCCGCTAATTCCTCGGCCAATACCACATTGGACGCCAAACCGCTATCCGCCGGGCCTGCGGATGCTCTCGCCGCTGCTTCCGCTTCCCGCAACGCGGTTACACCCGCGATCCGTTGTGCGAGATCCTCCTTAGCTGCCGCTGCTGCTGCCGAGCGGGAAGCCGCAGTATCCCGGATTGCAGCATTCTCGGCCTCGGTTTCGGCCTGGATTGTTTTTTGCGACTCCGCCACCGCCGCCGCTGGCTTACGGATCTCCTCCGCCGCCGTGTCCCCACCCGTCGCGACAATCTTGATCTGGATGTCTTTTCCGTCAGCCATGTTAGATCAGGGGAACAGGCTCAGGAACAATTCCCTGTCCGCTTCCGCGCCGTCGTAGATCGCAGGCGTTGTTTGGAGGATGTTTTTTGCCGCTGCGAAGTCTCCTTTGAGTAGCGCGGATGAGACAGCCGCACGGGTCGGTTCCCAGAGGGCTTGCTTGCCGGGTGTTAGCGTGCCGAACACTGCTTTTGCCGCGTCATAGGCAAGTTGCGCGGGCGAGGGTGTAATGACTGGCCGGGCCGGTATCGCGTCAGTGATGCCCTGTTCCGTCTTGAGCGTGGCGAGGTCAACGGCCTCGTAAATCGTCACGCTCGGTGGGGCTTGCACCTTGGCGTTGTCCGCGATGATAAGGAGGCGGACACGCTGATCTAGGTGTAGATAGTCGCCGTTAGGATCGGTCTTAATGATAAATCGCATGGTGGTGTTTAGTTGGTGATGATCATCCAGCCTTTGACTAAGAGACTCGCACGGGCGGCGGCGGATGCGCTGGTTGGGGCGGCGTTAGTGCCATATGCTACATTGCAATAACCGGTGCTCGCGCCCGACGCGTCCAGATCGAGAAAGATTTGATCCACCGCAACCAATGCTGCGCTGGAAATATCCAGGTATGTCAGCACGGAGTTCGTGGAAAAGCCCGGCGCGGTCGTGAGCGCTAAGCCGTCAAGAAGGAGCTGTTGTAACGAGAGCAAAGCGGAAACATTCGGCGGGCTAGTGATAGAGGTATATCTCAAATCGAGTGTTATTAGGGCTGTGTTACCTGAAAAGTCCGGCGTAGTCACCAAGGGGCTGGTTCCTCCGCCATAAACTCCGAAGTTGATAGAGAAGATTGCGGGGACTTGCCCCAAGCTAAACACTGTATCTGCCGCACACCCAGGGGCGGCTTGAATGTTTGTCACGGCTGTCTTGTCCCCCGTGATTGTAACGTCTGACCCGGTGAGGACAAACGAGCATCCGCCGTCAATCGACCAGCCAGAGACGTCGCTGACGTAGGTTGCAAACGGTGGTGGGGGCGCATCTGGCAACTGCCACCAGCCTGCATTGCTAGCACCTTGCGAGGCATCCGCGCACTCCCAGCGCGTGCCGTCCGCTTGCTGGACAAGTTGGCCATTGACTAGGCTGGTGAGTGCATACCGGGCAGCGCTGTCGGCGACGGCCATGGAAGACGAGATTGCGCCGGTGGCAATTACCACATCCGCACTCAACGACTGACCGTTGATGGTGCGGGTTTCCGGCACGAAAAACGGGTCGGTCGGCTGCAAACCCACGAGACCGCGCAGCCATTGGATCATATATTCTAGGCGTTGGCTGGCGTTCATTGTTCAGTTTTCCAGTGGGTAGGGGTCCAATCGACGATGCCTTTGCGGTTTGGGTAAACCCATGCTTCGTTTTCGTAGCGTAGTTTCTCCAGTTTGGTGGGCGAGTTGGTGCCGTCGTCCACTTTGGTCAGGACCATTTTGGAGGTGGGCGGCAGGGATTCGGTGGTGAGGGTCCAGTTCATGAGGAGAAATTTTCAGGGTTAAAACCACCAGTTATACCACCCGCTCGGGTAGGTATCGTTCTTGTCGAGGTCCGGGAAGATGCCAGTTACTAATTCCGCCACCCACATCCAGTCGCAGTTGACGGCGGAGGCGACCATGGAATTGCTGCCGCCGTGATCGGTGGTGAGGCTTTCGCTGCCGGTAAATGACCCGGCATCCGGGGTGATCTGGATGACTCCGGCCTCGATGTCCACGTAGAGGATGCGCCCGGTGGCTTCGCTATCCGAGCCGGTGACTACCGCGCCGACGGTGAAGCCGGTCATGGGGCCGCTGCCGCCGGTCATTTGAAGCTGCCTTTGGTTCACCAAGCGCGGGGTGAGCAGCATCGTTTGCCCGGCCTCCATGGGGTAGGCGGAGAATTGGCAGAGGTTCGGGCCAATGCAGAGGCGGCGGCCGTAAGAGCCTTGGATGTCTGCCCACGCGGGATAGATGCCGAATTTTCCCGCCGCGCCCATGCGGGTGGAGCGGATGGCGAGGGTTTGGCCAGACTCCCCGACATCGGCGAATGAGGGCAGGAAAATGCGGATTGTGTCATCTGGGCCGCAGAGGCGGTCGGTGAGGATTTGCCCCATGTCGGCGGAGCCGAATGCTTGGGTGTCCGACATCATGCTCATGTCGAAGACGGGGAATGGGA
This sequence comes from Akkermansiaceae bacterium, assembly GCA_025354565.1. Lineage (GTDB taxonomy): Bacteria > Verrucomicrobiota > Verrucomicrobiia > Verrucomicrobiales > Akkermansiaceae > Luteolibacter. Next base: position 7,902 of record JANXMQ010000074.1, on the reverse strand, counting down.
AAGATATGACCGCACCCGTCACCAAGACTTGGGCATCCGCGCCGGATTGGCCGGCGGCGATGGCGTAATACCTGCCAGTATCAGACGCATGGGCGAGCTTCGCATATAACTGCGTGGGATAGGCGAGAATTTCAGCGGCGGTCATGAGAGGACGTGATGATTGTTTTCGTCAAGAAGCGGGTGGTTTTGCTCGTCGCGCCATGCCATGTTGATGGGAGCTTCGGGCACTTCGACACAGCAGGAGGCATCCGAGAAAATGGCGGGATGAATGGCGGAGCGGATGACTGGGCAGATCACGGCTAGAGAGGTTTGAGGGTCTGGCAGATTTGCATGACGAGATCGGAAGCGGACTCGATCTTGATGGCGGCGAGGCCGCTGTTGCCGATGCCGACATCGCACATGCCACCGGCGGCGGGGAAGGTGGGCACGGTGCCGTCGAGATTGTAAGCGGGCTTGAAATTTCCCAACAGATCCACGTAGCCTGGGGTGACGGTGGCGGTGCCCTCGACGATGACCCATTCCAGTCGGACATCGCGGCCTGGGGATACATCATACAATGAGTATTCGCCGTCATCGGTGAGGGTGGACTGGTTGGGTGTGGGTGTCATGGCAAGAGGTTGAGAGTTGAGAGTTGATGGAAAGAGAAGAAATCAACTGCGGACCAAGTCCTTGGTGGAGCCGGTGAGGGCGATGCCGAAGCCCGTGTTATTGGCGACGAGGTTCAATTCATCTCCAGCGATCTGGGTGACGAAGTGAGCGGTGCTGCCATTGACTTTCATGGCGAGGCCCGAAGCTGCCGGAACGATGGTGAAAGAATGGGTCCCCCATGAAAAAGCGGCGTCTTTGGCAATGACGCCAGCCCCGGTTGCCATGCCGTCCGGCAATGTCATGCTGACCGGCCCCGAAGTGCAATCTACCAGGTAGCGAGCACCGGCGGATGCCATGAAATCGGCAGTCTTCCGCAGCCAGCCCGTGGCCTCACCAGTGGGAAATAGATAGTCCTTGGGCACAGACGAAGATTGACCGGATTGATTGATTGTCGCAACTATAAAATCAATTACTCGACAAAATAACGATTCATTGCGACATTCCCGCGCATGAAGTCAGGGACCATTTCATTCGCGGGCACGGATCTGGGTTGCTACGGCACGCCGAAATTCACGATGCGCCGATCTCCTTCCCCGGCGGCTCCGGCGATCGCGACGCACACGCAGATTGATATTGCCGTGAGCGTGGAGCTGCGGGCGGAAATGCCCGCCACGGTCTGGGCACGGGTGCGGGCGCTGCAAACGCTGCTGGCAGGCTACCCAAAGGCGCTGCTAGAGATCCACGACGAGAATGGACTGGCGGTTTCTTACATGGCGACGGCCGGGGAGAACTCGCTGCCGGAAGCGATTTCCCGCGGGGGCGGGCGGGTGGAAATGAATTTCTCCGCCCTGCAACCCGTGAGCGAGGCGGACTATCCGCTGGGAATCACCGTGGATCCGCTCGACGGCGGCGGCGTGATCACCATCGCCCGCCCGCTTTCATGGCATGACAGCCACAAGATCACCCGGGTGGACGGACGCAAGGCCATCCGCTCCGAGATCGCGACGAGCGTGACCTTCACCGCGCGGACGGCTTATGCGGACCCGCTGACGAATGCGGGGACACGGGCGGAGTTTCTCATGACCGAAGCGGCACGACTGAATGCGCTGGCGGGCAAGGAGGGGCGGGTGCGATTTGCGGGGTTTGATGAGGTGATGCAGTTCGAGAGTTTTTCCGCCACGCCGAATGATGGCTGGGATTTTCTGGAATTGAGCGCCCAATGCCGCCGCGTGACGCTGCCCGGCGATGACGAGGCCGAGGTGAAATTCAAGACCACCTTCACCGAAGATCCGGCGACGGGCGAGACGAAGATCGTGGTGAGCGGCAGCATCGAGGCACCGGATGAGACGATCGCCCATGCCAAGGCGGATGCCATCCTGGAGGCATATCGGTCGGGTGGCCGGCGGGTGGCGAAAATCAAGAAAGAGGATACCTGGGCGGACGGCGAGGATGCGAGCTCGCCGGAATGGCTGGGCATCAACTTCGACTTTGAACTTGTGGAGAATACCAGCGATGTCCGCTACACCGTCAAGATCGAGACCCGCGAGGCGTCGGATGGCACCCGCACGACCTACTCCGGGACTGCCACGGCCTCCAGCCTATTTCTGCTACTGGCCACGGTGGAGGAGGCGGCAGGCAGCAAGCACCCGGTGGAACTCCACGCGGAACTCAGCGTGGAGTGGGCGACCGATGACGAGGGCACCGTGCTACTGGTGAGCGCTAATTTCACCCGCGAGTATCAGACGGCCACCGGGAAAATCCGGGGGGAAATCCGCCGCACCACCAGCAAGGGGAACTTCGGCGACTGGACGACCAGCGTGAGTGGAAAAATCTCCGCCGCCACGCTGGATACGGCGCGGATGGTCGCACGAAAATACATTTCCACCGGAGTGATCTTGCGGACGGATGAGGAGAACGAGGGAACACCTTTTGTGGCGACGGTGACGGGTGATCCACTGGTGATTACCACGACCGAGCAATTCGCCACGCTGGATTTCTCCTACGCTTGGGGAACGGACCACACGCAGACCTCCATCCAATACACCGACCGCGATGCTCCGGACTACACGAAGATGGTGGGCGAGCGCACCATCAGCGGCACCGTCTGGGCCGCCAGTCGAGCCGAAGCGAAGACCCAAGTGGCGGCACTGCTCACGGGACTCTCCCTTTCCAATCCGACCAAGGAGGAATTCACCGACTCGCGCGAGCGGGTGAATGCCGCCTCATTGATCGATCGGGCGCTGTCCTTCCAGTTTTCCTATACCTTCGAGGCAGCGCTTACCGGCTCCATCGGCCATGACATCATCGAAGCTCAATGGAGCATCCAGCGCATCGGCATGGTGGACCATGAACCGATGACGGAAATACCGATGGCCAAGCCGGTGAAACAGGTTCCGTTTGGCTACAACATCGGACGATTGATCGCGACTGGCAGTGTGAAAGCCCGGGTGCAGGCGACGGCCCTCGCTTGGGGGCAGGGGAAATGCACTGCGGTGGCGGCATTTGGCGAGTTCACTGGAGCCGCCGATCCGCCCGATGAGCGCATGGGCCAGACCATGGTCCCCTTCAACGGGACGGATGCGGCGTTCCACGATTTTAGTTTCACCTACGGGTTCCGCTACAATGACGGCCTGACCGGCTTGTGGCCGTCAAGTGGCTTGACGCTATGAGTTTTATGGGTCCCATAATTCCCATAAATCCTATAATTCCTATCTTTTGCTAGGAAACCATAGCAATTATAGGAATTATGGGAATTATGAACCACAAAAACCCCGACCGGAATAACCGGGCGGGGTTCTATGCGAGAGGCCGAGGAGTGAGGCTCGGCTCAGGCGGCGGATTCCTCCGCCATGGCGAAATTCATTTCCTCCGGCACCCACTCGACTAGGCGGCGGTTTTCGCCTTCCAAGAGTTGGCCGTGCTGACTGAGGACGACGGTGGCGGATAGTGCCTCCTTGTCCTTACCCGCACGGATTTGCACGGGGGTTTCGGAAGGGATGGCGCTGAGATCGAATTTGACCCATTTGTTGACTGGTTTCATGGTATTTTGGAATTAGGAAAAAGTAACTGCGGCGGTGGCCCCGCTCCCCCCGGATCGGTAAGCCACCACCGCAGAAGCTGGTGCCAGCACCGCAGACCTTGCCACCGGGAAGGCGGCTGGATCTACGGAACGGGCATCACTCATACCTTTGGGGGTAGGAAGTTGGGTTAGGGAGCGGTGAAGCTCAGGAGGCACTCGAAAGGACCGGAGGATGTATCCATTACCTCGCCATCGCCATCGCCGCGAGGGGTGCCGGCAGAGACACCGTAGCCGGTGTAAATGAGGCGACCCGTCTGGACGACGCCGTTTTTCTTCACGTCGATCATGACCGCGACTTTACGGCCATTGTATCGGCTGATGCCGCTCATGTCGGAAATGTGAACCATGTCGAGCTTGAGCACCGCATCACCCGAGCGGCCTTTTTTCACGGAGGCGGCGGAGTCGTATTTGTCGGCGATATGGACGAACTTTGGCGTCTTGGCCGGGCCATCCGCACTGCGCTTGAAACCGTAAAACACGAAGCTCTCGGCGACGGGAGAACCCCAGACGGAGAACACCGCATTCGCAGGAAGATTAGACGAAGCACTAAGATCCGCGATGGCGGTGACCAGCAGCAATGAATTGCCACTCCCGACACCGGTAAAGTCCACGGATTCATCCTGACCCCAGTTCTTGGTTTGGTCAGGCACCCACGATGGCACCACGATGGTGGCACGCGAGGTGGCGGACACCGCTCCGGTGAGCGTCGTGGTAAGGGTGACGGAAGGATTCCCCGCGAGGTTTTCCAACGCTTGATCCGAGTGGAGGTGAAGATCCAGTCCGCCTGCGGGAACGGAAACTCCGGCTTGGGCATACCAGTCGGCGACCCCGGCGGCGTCCGTGCGGACTTCGCCAAGTTTGATTAGATCCACCGGAGAAATCCGGACGGAAGATTCCAAGTTGATCTCGGGACCTTGGGCGACCGGGACATTGGCGGCAGAGACAGCAGGAAGGGATAGGCGCATGGGAGTGAATGAGTTAAAAGTGAGCAGTAATCAATGAGCAGAGAAGATGAAGAGATTGAGCAATCAGCGGCAGCGGTCTTTTCGGATCACTGCCCACTGATTACTTGGCACTCGATTACGTCTTGAATTGGACGGCGCAGGAACCGATGGCCCATGGCACGGGGTAGAGGGTGGCAAGCAGGGCACGCTCCCAGGTGGTGACCTCGTTGAGGACATCATCCTCCTTGCGGAAGACCTTGGAACCGGCGGGCTTGTCGAAGTAGATGCCGATGGGCATTCCGCAGTTCACGTAGAGGTATTTGTCCGTAGGTGAAATGGTGTCATCGGGGATGACTTCGAATTCCCGCCCGTTGTAGTTGAGCATCTTGCGGTTCTTGAAGAGCTGGTCCGCATACGGGTTCGCCACGCTGGTCGGGGTGAACTCGTCGCCGAACTGGTGGGCGATGCCGGACGCCATGTGAATGCGCACCGGCCCCATGGCCATGCCGTCAAGCGCGGAGCCGAAGCGACCGAAGTATTCGTCAATGACGCGGAGGCAATCGAAGCGCGGCTTGGTGGTATTACCGTTGCTCGCAGGAGCGATGATATTGCCGGTCGGGTAGTTCGCGGTGATGATGCGCGAGCTGACCTGATAGTGCGCGGCTGGGGTGCCGTCGTTGACGAAGGTGGCGGTGAACACCGAGTTCGCGGTGCCGACACGCACGGCCTGCGAGAGGTAGTTGTCGATCTTGTCCACGAGGTCCAAGGCAATTTCCACCACCCCGAGGGCGGCGTCTGCGATGAAGCCCTTGTTCTCATCGAACATCTTGGCCCGGAGCATGTCCGAGATCATGAAGAACAGGACTGCCTTGGTGTCATCCTCCAAATCAGGCTGCGCATCATGGGTCATGAGCGTGCCGTCCGCGGTGCCGATGCGCACGTTGATTTCCTGTGGGACGTAAGTGCGGATGTAAGGCACATCGCTCTCGCCGAGGCTCACGGTCTTGTACCATGGCATGTAGGAACCGGTGAAGCGGATGAGCTTGCCGACATTCTCGGCAATCATGAGGCCCAGCGCGGCCCGCTCCTGACGGGCGGAATCCGTATCCCCCATGGAGGCCGCCACCATGTCCGACATTTTCTTGCGGTTGTCCGCATTATCGAGACCTGCGAGAGCGCCCTCGAAGAACGCCTTGACCTCCTCACGCATACGGTCACCGCAGCGGAGCATGGATTTGGCGAACTGGCCGGTCAGGCGATCGCGAGTGGAAACCTCGGATACGCGCTTGGAAAGTCCAGCCTTGCGGCGTTCGTCCATTTCCAGAAGCAACTTGCGGTTGCCTTGCAGCGGCAGGGTGGCCAACGTGGCTTTTTCCTGTTTGCGCGCGGCTTGGATTTCCGCCTTGGTGGGCGTGACGTAGGTGAGCAGGGAATCGTTCATAAGGGTGTGGGCGGCAGAGGTGATGGATAAGGTGATGGACAGCAGGATCAGGGATCAGGCGGCGACTACGGGGTTCGTGCCACGAATGGTTTGAAGCAGGAAGCGACGGCCACCACCGCCATTGATGGCAGCGATGTTGAGGACCACCTTGGCGATAACCTCCTGAGTCGTGAGGCTGGTGACTTCCGAAAATTTCCCGGCAACGGAGGTGACTTGGTCACCTACGCGGGTATCCACGTCCATGCTGGCATCCAGCAGGGCGGAACCTTCCACCCAGAATTCTTCGAAATCCTCGGCTTGCACCGCTCCGCCGATGACGAAGGGACTTTGGAAACCGCCCTTGTTGAGACGCAGCATGTCGGCCTCATGGAATGCCTTGGCATCCGCAGCGGAAACCACATTCCGAGTGAGGAAGTATCCCGCTTTCCCCGTGGCCAACTCGAAAGTATCCACGGACCCGGCGAGACGGCTCACGATCATTCCTTGGACGGCGGCAACGGCAAGAATGCCTCCGATGGAATGGCGACCCGGCGAGTATTTCACCGGCTGGAAGTTTTTATAGCGAATGGCCATGATGGTGGTATTTTAAGGGTGAGGCAGTTGTGAGATGGGTGAGAAGGGCGAGAAGGATTAGAAGCAGGCGCTAACGGGAGCTTTTTTAGTTTCCTCGGTCTGGCCGGGAGTGACGGGCGGGACTTGCGTGCCGAAGGCTTGACGGGAAGCAGCGACTCCATCCTTCGGCTTGGCACCGCGCTTGAGGCCGAGGCTTTCGAGTCCGGCGATGCGGGCGTCGAAGCCCTTGATGCCACCCTCATCGTAGGAGAAAGTGACGATGTCCTTGAAGGCATCCGCCTTGGCCACCGGGTCAATGCCGAAGGCGGCAGTCTCGGACACACGGCGGGCAGCTTCGGTTTCCACCAAGGTAAAGGCGGCTTCGTCACCTTGCAGGACGGTGTCCGGGATGGTGGCGGAAATCACAGCTCCAAGCGCGGTGGTGAGCTTGAGGCGGCGGGCGGTGACGGTTTCGAGATTCTTCTTCTCGTCCGCGAAGGAAAGGGTGGCGGCTTGCTCGCCGTCTTTCTTGGCTTGGTCAAGCGCGAGGTCGTGGTCGGTCTTGCGGACGAATTCACCGGCGGTGATTTTCTCTTCGATCTTCGCAGGAAGCAGGACCAGCGCGGCTGCTTCGATCTCGCCGTCGATTTCACCGAGCATCTTCTGGGCCTCGCTCAAAGCGACATCACTCTTGTCACCCAGAGTCTTCAGGGTTTTCAAAGCATGTAATACTCCGCCTTCATGTCCATCGATTGGGCCAGCCGCAGCAAGGGCGGCGGAAGTGCTTTCACGGGAAAGGGTGAGACCAGCGATCAGTGAAGTGAGCAATGCTTTTAATTTCATGGGTGGAACAGGTGAAGTGATTTGGTTGGATTCAAGAGATAATCAGCGAACGCTTTGCTTTGTCGCAGAAGTTGCGGCAAACGGCAAACAGATTTTTCAGATTTTTTTCTCAACCGATGAGGAACGGCGTAAAATCACTGCTCCGTTAGGAAGTCTGACCTCCAACACGGGGTTCTCAAAAGTGGCCGTGAGCGTCTTACTGAAACGGGTATGCCGCCCTTCCAGATGCACGGCGGCGACCACTCCTTTGTTATACTCGCCGTTCTTCCAAACCGCGTTCATGCCTGGCGACCAGACGGGTAATTCCCCCACCTCGCAGATCATCATGCCCTCGCGGCGACTGGCGGTGAAGGACTCCACCCGCGCACTCGCCTCGGCGGGCCGGTCGGTGTAGGCGACGCCGGAGAAAAACAAATCCCCGGAGACACCACCGGGCGCGAGCTGGAGTGCTGGCT
>JANXMQ010000036.1 GCA_025354565.1 Akkermansiaceae bacterium | reverse complement strand
TATACCTTCAGCGGATTAACGTATTCCAACCCCAAGAAGGAAACGCCAAGGGAGCACAGGAATCAGACCTGTCAATACTAGTCAGAGACGGTAACACCGATCACACGGCGAAGGATCAGGCAGGAATGCAAAGCGGACAATGCACCCACGCGAGAGGAACGAATATCCTCAATAAAAGCGTGTCACGCACCCTGTCCGCACTGGGAACCAAAGCGGAAAAGGACTCGAAACATCGTTTTCGGAGCCTCGCCCGCCTACTCGACCGGCAGATGCTCGGCGAGGCGTTCCGCACGCTCAAACGCAAAGCTGCACCGGGAATCGACGGTGTAACACATAGCGAGTATGCGGAAAATCTCGACGAAAACCTCTTTTGGCGTCAGTCCCCGCAACGCAACAAAAAAAGATTAACGCGGGGTCTGAATTGGTATAAAAGTCTGTATGGCGAGGCCGTTGAGATTCCAGTATCCGGGGGCGGTTTTTCATGTGATGGCCCGTGGCGATGGTGGAAAGACGGTTTTTGATACCGATGACGACCGGCTGGTATTCCTGAAACGGCTGGAAGAGACTTGTGGGAGTTGTGGCTGGCGGGTGCATGCCTGGGTTCTGATGGGCAACCATTTCCACCTGCTGCTGGAAACGCCGGAAAGCGGAGGGAGTGGGGATGGATCACGGGGAGAAAGATGTGAGCGGCTCGTTCAGGAATACGGGCCGAGGCTGGGATTGTCGCAGAGCGCAGCGGAGTTGGCGGCTTTGCGTAAAGGTGACGAGCGCAAGGCGCTGCTGGCGGCGTTGCTTCGGCAGCGGACGGCGGTGGCTTTCGATTGGATTGCCAAGCGGCTGCACATGGGCCATCCTGGCTCGGTGAGCCGCCAAGTCAGCAATGTGAAACGGGATCAGGAACTGGGAAAACGAATCAATGAACTGGAGAAAATGTTGCAGTGCGGGGACTGACCCCAGAGAGCTGCGGATTCTGGGCCAGTGGGTGTTCAACGAGTTTTTCGCTAAAGATTTCGTCCAGTATCGTCTGGGCGACGGACGCGTCGAGCAAGCTCAGGCCGAGCCTCCTATCAAAACCATGTGCGAGGATGGCTAGAAATCCCGACAGATGCCTTGGCTTTGTCTCGTAGAAAGCCATCGCCTGAATGGCACCATCCAAAACACCTCATGCAAAACCCTACCCGCCGCAGTTTCATCAAGGCCACCGCCGCGCTTGCCGGCACCGCGCTCGCTCCCAATCTCCTGCTCGGTCAGGAAAAGGCCCTCAAGCAGCTCAATGTTGCCGCCATCGGCTGCGGCGGCAAGGGCCGCAGTGATATTGGTGAAATCGCTCCGGGCAACCGCATCGCTTTCCTTTGCGATATCGATGAAAGCATGACCCATGAAGCCCACAAGCGTTTCCCGGATGCCAGAGTTTTCTCCGACTACCGCGAAATGTTTGCCGCCGTGGCGGATCAGATCGATGTCGTCACCGTCTCGACTCCCGATCACATGCATTTCCCGATCGCCGTGGAAGCGATCAAGCACGGCAAGCCCGTCATGGTGCAGAAACCGATGTGCAACACGCTGTGGGAAGCCCGCGCGCTGGCCAAATACGCGAAGGAAAAAGGCGTGTTCACCGTGATGGGCAACCAAGGCGCGACGCTGGAAGGCACCCGCATTTTGCGCGAGTGGATCGAGGCCGGCCTCATCGGCGAGGTGAAGGAAGTTTACTACTGGACGAACCGCCCGATCTGGCCACAAGGCCCCGGACTCAGCTTCCCCGCCACTCCCGTACCAGCGACCATCAACTGGGATGTGTGGCAAGGTACCTGCGCCACCAATCGCCCTTATAATCCGGCGATTCACCCCTTCAAATGGCGCGGATTTTGGGACTACGGCTGCGGCGCTCTCGGCGACATTGGCTGCCACAGCATGAACTCCGCCTTCTGGGCGCTCGATCTCAAGGGCGACTTCGTGGTGGAATCCAGCAAAGTCTCCGAGTTCGACGAAAACATGGCTCCCAAACGGGCCACGATCGTCTATCATTTCCCCGCCAAGGGCAAACGCGCGCCCGTCAAAATCATCTGGCAGGATGGCGTGAACAACCCGAATACGGACAAGGATTTCGTCCGGCCACCCGGCATCCCTGCCGATCTCAAGCTCAACGAGGGTTTCGGTCAGGTATTCGTCGGCACCGAGGGCGTCATCTTTTTCAATGACGCTTATTGCAGCACCGCTCCCATTATTTTCCCCGAAGCCCTCAAGGAAAAATCTCTAACGATCAAACCGGTTTACGCCCGCGTCAAAGGCGGCCCCACCCAAGAACTCTGCCGCGCCGTCCGGGGCGATGGACCAAAGCCGATTTCTAACTTTGTCGATCACGCTGGCCCGCTAACGGAAATGGTGCTTGCTGGAAATCTATCCGTCCGTCTTGGCAAGAAGATTGATTGGGATTCGGCAAACATGGAAGCCCGTGGCCTGCCCGAGGTGAAGGCCATGATCAAACGCAAATACCGCGCGGGCTGGGAGCCGAAGCTCACGTGAACTCGGGAAGCACGCGGAAATTCCTAACAGCTAGCAACGTTCGAGGATCTCGACTTCGTAGCCGTCGGGATCGGTCACAAACGCCATTTTGCGTCCGTCGGAAGCGAATTTCTCCCGCCAGCCGGATGGCCAGATTTCGATGCCGGCCTGCTCGATGCCAGCGCAATACTCGATGATGTCGGGCACCCCGAGCGCGGTGTGCATCAGGTCTTCCGGGCAGCTTGCCGAGTATTCCGGCGAGTGGCAGAGTTCGAGGAATACATCGTTTCCCGCGAGTCCCAGAAACGCGAGGCTATTGCCCTGGGGCGAGGCTTTCTTATCGGTTAGGTTGTAACCGAGCTTTTCATAAAATGAGATCGAGCGGTCGAGATCGCGGACGCGGATGCGGGTATGGAGGAATCGGATCATGGCGGATGGACCTTGCCGTAAAATACCGGGAAAGCCAAACGGTGATTGTGCGTGATCTCTCATTTGTGCCGCATCAAATGATGAATCTTTGCAAGTGAGCTACGGGGCTGTAAGTTGCAAGCACCATGAAAACCATCATTGCCGCAGTCGATTTCTCAAACGCCACGACCGGAGTTGTCGAATTGGCCATCGGTCTCGCCAAATCCTTCGGGGCAAAACTGGAGCTCTTCCACGCCGTCGAGCCGGAGCCCGGATACAGCGCCTACGGTTTCACTCCCGATGAATTTCCAGCCATGACCGTGTTCCAGTTAGAAGCCAAGCGCCGCGCCATCGCCAAGCTTGAGGAACTGCTCGCCACCGTCCAAGTGGAACTCCCAAGCGCCACTTCCCACCTCGTTGAAGGCAGTCCGCTACACACGCTGCTCGATTACGTGAAGGACGGCGGAGCCGATTTCATCGTCATCGGCTCGCACGGACACGGCGTGATCGCGTCGTTGTTGTTAGGCAGTGTGGCCGAGGATATGGTCCGCAAAGCGACCGTGCCGACATTGGTCGTGCCCGCTGCGACAAGATAGGGTGATTGAGAAAAATTTCCCGTTCACCAGATCTTCACGCGGTCCTCGGGCTTCACGTAGAGCTTGTCGCCGGGCTTGACGTTGAAGGCTTCGTACCAGGCATCGATGTTCCGCACGACGCCGTTCACGCGGGCGATGACGGGCGAGTGGGGATCGGTGTGCATCTGCTTGCGCAATGCCTCATCACGGATCTTCTGCCGCCAGACTTGGGCCCAGCCGAGGAACACGCGCTGGATGCCGGTCGTGCCGTCGATCACTGGTGCGGGCTGCCCTTTGAGCGAAGCCTGATAGGCATCGAGCGCAAGATTGAGGCCGCCCATGTCGCCGATGTTTTCACCCATGGTCAACTTGCCGTCGATGTGCTCGCCGGGCATGATCTCGATCTCCTCATACTGCTTGCCGAGACGGACCGCGCGTTCGTCGAATTTCGCACCGTCCTCGCTGGCCCACCAATCCTGAAGCACGCCGTCGCCATTTGATTTCCGGCCCTGATCATCGAAGCCGTGGCTGATTTCATGGCCGATCACTCCACCGATGCCACCGTAGTTCACCGCCGGATCGGCCTTGGGATCGAAGAACGGTGGTTGCAGGATGGCGGCAGGAAAGACGATCTCGTTCATCGTCGCATTGTAGTAAGCATTCACCTTTTGCGGCGGCATACCCCACTCGTCGCGGTCCACCGGCAGGTCGAGCCGGTCGAGTTCGCGTTTCCAGGAAAATTCGTCAGCACGAGTGATGTTTCCATAGAGGTCGTCCGGTTTCACGATCAGCGCCGAGTAGTCGCGCCACTTGTCGGGGTAGCCGATTTTTACCGAGACCTTCAGCAGTTTTTCCTGCGCGGCCTTCTTGGTGGCGTCGCCCATCCAGTCGAGCTTGTTGATGCGTGCCGAGAGGACGGCTTTCACGTTGCTGACGAGATCGAGCATCTGCTGCTTGGATTCCGCCGGGAAATAGCGCACGACGTAGGCTTGGCCCACCGCCTCGCCGAGCGCGTCGTTGGTGAGGGCGACGCCGCGTTTCCAACGCGCCATCGGCTCGGGCTGGCCGGAGAGGGTCTTGTTGTTGAAATCAAAACTCGCATCCACAAAGGCCTTGGAAAGAAATGGCGCGGAGGCGTCGGCGATGCCGTAAGCGGTCCAGGCCTTGAGCAGTTCGATCGGAGTCTCTGCGAAAATCGCCGCCTTTTTCGGAAATGCCGTGTTGTCGCTCACGATCACGCGGCTGACCTTCGCGAGCCCGCGAATCGCAAGCACTTTGGAGAAATCAAAGCCGGGCGCGTAGGCATTCAGCTCGGCTGGCGTCATCGGGTTGTAGGTTTTGTCACGATCGCGATGTGCCGCACGATCCCAACTCGCCGCGGCCAAGCGGGTTTCGAAGGCGACGATTTCCTGCGCACGCGCAGCAGGCTCCGGCCACTCAATCAGCGTCAGGAGGGTCGTCACGTAGGTCTCATACTTCGTCTTGATTGCCGCGAATGAGGGCTGGAGGTAGTAGTCCTTGTCTGGCAGGCCGAGGCCCCCCGAGCCGCAGTAAACCGCGTAGCGTCCGGGGTTCTTGGCATCGGCGCTGATCCCGGCACCGAATAGTCCATGATGCAGACCACCCGGATCGGCCATCAGCGTGATCAGCTCTTCCTTTGTCGTAGCGGCCTTCACCTTGGCGAGCTCGCCGGTGATCGGAGTGATGCCGAGTTTTTCCACGCCCGCTTCATCGATGAAAGACGAATAGTAGGCACCGATCCTGCGGTTCTCATCGGTCGGATTTTTCACCGCTTCCTCCAAGATGCCGCGCACCCGAAGCTCAGAAAGGATGGCAAGTGCATCGAAGTTTCCAAAGCGGACCCGATCCGCCGGGATGGTCGTGCGCTCGACGAAACCGGCGTTGGCATAGGCGTAAAAATCGTCGCCCGGCTTTACCGATTCTTTCCGCCCCGCAAGGTCAAAGCCCCAGTTCCCGAAGCGAGGTGCGAGTGTGGTGTCGGCATCAAGCGCGGACGCCGGGGTGAGAAACATCAGCGCCGAAGCCGTGAAGGTCAGGAAAAATGCGGTGGTCATGGTTGGATTGGTGGCCGCAGACATGGCCCAGATGTCCTCGGCTTACAAGCGCTCTCGCTATTGAAGTTTCCGGCGATATACACGCCATCCTGCCACAGCGGCGGGGCAGGCTGGTCCACTTGCGAAAAGTGCCGGGAACACGACATCATTGAAAATACAGAGCCTACCAAACTTGCCTGTGTCAGTTCCTGCAAGAAGTGCTTGTAACCGCCTACCTCTGAAATGCGGTGAATTGCACCCATGAGCAGGCCAGTGAAAAGAACCCGAATTTTTCCCGACAAGAACGCCGCGTCGAGTATCATGTTTCGCTCCTTTGTCGATGCCAAGGGCGACACGGCGTTCATGGTTTAGGGCTGGAAGGAAAATGACAAGTGGCAGCGCCGACGTTCGTAAAGTTTTCCCTCATGCGGATCTCGCCATTGTCGGCAGTTCCAAGATCGTCACCATCTTCAACATCGCTACACGCCATGACCTTAGCCGAATTCACTTCGATAGTTGGAGCAAGTCCAGAAGCCGTCGTGCTTTTGGAAGGACGCAGGACCATCCCGGATCACGATGCCGCACTTGCCACACTCACGGCCAGGAATCTTGTAGAGCGATTTCCCAACCTCCGCTTCCGATCAGGCAATGCTGAGGGCACGGATCAGGCATTTAGCGAAGGAGTCGCCCAAGTCGCGCCATGGCGGCTCCAAGTCGTCGCTCCCTATGTCGGCCACCGGAAAAGCGCACGTTACGCAGAGGCAGTTTATGATTCTCCCGAGTCCCTCAGCATCGTTCAGGACGATGAAGTCGCCTATAAGACCGCCAAAGCCAGTCCGAAGAACAAAGGTCTCATCGAGACGCGGCCCAAGAAGGGCGCACTAGCTGCCAAGGCCGCCTATCTCATCAGGGACACCATGAAAGTCACCGGCCACTCGGAGCTGTTCCCCAAACCCGTTTGCGCCCTGTTCTACGTGGATTTGAAAGATCCACTCGCTGGAGGAACGGGCCACACCATCCGCGTTTGTCAACAAGAGGGAGTGCCTTTCGCGTTCCAGGATTCTTGGCAGAAATGGTTTTCAGAATGAGGAGCCTCCAGCCTCGAAGAAGTAGAGCACCAGCAAGAGCAAATTGCGGATTGGGCAAAACCACTGGTAATTACGTGGAGCCTGCCGAGCTAAAGATGCTTGCATAGTTAGATGATAGAGAAATGGCCAAGCTCGGTTTGAAAAAACGGAGGACTGGCTTCCAGCCTGTCTCGGACGGCGGGCATCTTGCCTGCCGAGATGGTATTTTCAAAGCAGAACCAAGCAGCCAGCCCGAATTCCCAAACAGCCAAGATAGCGGTTTCCCATTTTTCAGATAGTTTCATACCAAAATCCCGAAATTCGAGTGGAAATTCACGATGCAAAACCGGACAATATCATTTTCGACAAGGCAGGCAATATGATGCCATTCGATGTGTGGATCAACGACCCCGCAGACTACTTTGAACTCGATTGAGATCATGATAGAGCCGGGAATTACAGCATGACGCAAGGTAACTTCGCCGATGCCGGTGTCTGATCCAATGGCTACCCGCTCAAGTGTCTCGTGAAGTTCACAATGACGGATGGGGAGGTGGTGAAGCATCCTTGGGGAGCATACGCGCCTCGCGTGTTGTCTTTGGCGCCCTCGCCGAAGACTGGCGGTTCAGGCCATTCCAAGCTGTTTTCGACGAGGGCGTCGAAAACTACACGCGAGGGCGCGTGTGCTCCCCCAAGATTTTGAGCTTTCGCGCATCTACCAAATACCACTTTACGAGATACTAGCGTTCAGCTGACCTTGCCCAAGGAAGTGCGGGCAAAAACCTAGGTCGCGGCATTGCTCGACGGCTCACCTCGAATGAAATAGCCCATTTTGGAGCTTGTTGGAGCGGGTGCCATTGGATTGATTGGCGGTGCCCGGAGAGATCCGGGCCGGGGCATAAGAACCCCGCAGTAAGCGGCAGGCGTTGCCGAAATAGCGCCGTCTCCAGACCGAAAGGTCGGGGAGGCGGTGGCGCATGTCCAAGTCTCTCCTACGGGGGCGGCTAAAGGCCTCCG
>JANXMQ010000252.1 GCA_025354565.1 Akkermansiaceae bacterium | reverse complement strand
TCCGTCCCGAAGGCTAACATTCCAAGAGGTCCAGAACCAGCCCGGCCAAATCGAAGCTCCCGATCTGGCAAGTACCCTCACGCCCAAATCCAGCCTTAAAAAATAATCAAAAAAACACCTTGTTTCGATCTGATACTACTGACCCCATCGACCCCATCGATTTCCCCTCCAGCGCTGCCGCCGTGGAATCGTATTCGCGATCCTTCTCCGCCATCTCGCGCTGATAGTCGCCGTCCGTCGATCCGGCGGATTCCTCGCCTTCCGTCTGTAGGCGCACGATGGAGGCTCCTTGAAAAACGGCTCTATCGAAAAGTCTTGTGCTTGATTACCGGGACCGACCCCATCGAACTCCCGCGTGAACTCGCAGGAGGGCTTTTTTGGGTTCGCTATCCGCCTGCTGCGCTGTTTTTTCGATGAACCGCAAGTGCCCTGCATCTTGCCTTGCCGGAGCGCAGCCGAAAGGCCACGATCCCAACGGAATTCATACCAACGTCCGCCCCAAACATGATGCGCATTCTTATCATCGCCTTGTTTGCAGGCGTTATTCCAAGCACCAAGCCCATTAAAAAATGACACCCGCGACAGATGACAGAGGGACAGACGATTCGTCATATTGTTTTTCATCGTCTCCCAATTCAAAAATTCTCAATCAAACCTTCACAGCGCTTCTCTTTGTTCCACAATGTCATTTTAATCCAACTGCCCCTTGCCATGACTTCTATCCTTCGCTCCGCTCTCGGACAAATCCTCGCAATTTCCTTCTTATTCGTGCCTTGGTTGGCCCAAGTCACGCCCCTTGGCGCCGTCACCTTTGAGGCGGATTGGAAATTCGAATCCCATCAAGACGATGCTTCAAATTGGTGGCAAACTTTGTCTATCCAGACCGTGCCCGGCGTGGTTTATCGCCTCCAGAAAAGCAACAATCTCGCGGCAGGAAACTGGGAAACCATCGCCACCACTTATGGCACCGGAGAAGAATGGGTCAACCCTTTGTTTCCAGGACTCCCACCTACTCAAAGCGGGGCCACCGCAACCACGTCTGCACCCATTCCTTCCACCGTTTCACAAAACAAGTTCGCCTATCTAATTCTTGAAAAAACCACCACCGACGGCGTTCTGATTTCCTGGTCATCACTGGACGATCACACCCCACGCCGGACTCTGCTCTCAGGTGTTACGCTATACGCGGTATGGGACGAATTCGACAGCGGCTATTTCAACCACCACGGAGACTACCTGTTCGCCATTAGCCCGCGCATTCATTCTCCCGTCACTTTCCTAGGTACGTCACCAACCCTAGGCACGGAAGATTCCGCAATGGTAGCGGCATTCACCGCTGCCCT
The DNA here is from genome assembly GCA_025354565.1 of Akkermansiaceae bacterium. Lineage (GTDB taxonomy): Bacteria > Verrucomicrobiota > Verrucomicrobiia > Verrucomicrobiales > Akkermansiaceae > Luteolibacter. Next base: position 2,825 of record JANXMQ010000252.1, on the reverse strand, counting down.
ACCCGCCATCACGCAGAACATCACCAACAGTGTCGCCAATGCCACGCTATGCACCCCGCAACCCGAGAATCCGAACTCGAAATGCTTCTACCGTTACGCCGCAGATTGGGGCGTGGACTCCGATGGCGACGGCCGCTTTGATTGGCAAGAACTCATCCTCGATGGCAACAATCCTTTTGCAGCGGACTCAGATGGTGATGGTACGCCAGATCAAGCATCTGTCGAATCGGACTCTACCGACGACAGTGAGGAATATCCAATTCCCACCGATGCTCAAGGACTCACACCACACGCAATCATCGAGATGCAAAGCATTGACGCTTATCGTGACATGCTCGATTATCATAATGGTGGCGACCCATTCCTCATTGATGCTGGCGTGTCGCAATCCGCAGAAATCGGCCTGACGGAAACTCAAGAGAACGCGATGAGGAACGCATCTTCTTATGCCTCGTTCAAGAGTGTCGTGGATCAATTTTCCTTTGGGAATGTGGACTGGAGCAGTTATGGCGCTTTCAACAACTACGACATTGAATGGCATGAAGCCTTACCTGGAACACAGACATACAGTCAGTACTATTACCACCGCTCGCGTTTCCGTCTGAAGCTCGACGCTCCCGCGCCAGCAGAAGGCTACCATGTTCCCCTGTATCTTGCAAAAATAATTCAGACCTACAACACCACTACCGAGGCTTACGATGTCACCAATGCCGTGCGAGTCGAGGTGATGCTTGATTGCGAAGCAGGTGAAACTGAAGGGATTCCAAAAGAACTATCGAATCAATATCCTGTGGAAAATACGCTGTTATCTTACCTCCCTTCAGTCATTTCCGCCAACCGAATTACCGTTGCAGCTAATATGGATGTGACTGTATTGGATTCGTCCGACGGCGTCTGTCTCCCTCTTCAAGGCTCGTTCCAAGCTATGTTCCCAGCACCGACCGAAAACTTCGCTGGCACGAAAATCTATTGGCGGTCACGGAGGCTGAAAGGCGATGGAATGTTCGAAGGATGGAAGAAAATGGCTCCGGGACCGACTGCGAATCCCTACGAGGGAAATAACCCCACCATAACTCCCGCAGAAGCTGGCGTGTTTCAATTCGAAGCGCTGTTGACCTTTCCCAATGGCAACGAGATCGAGTTTCCTTATGTGCGGATGCAGGATGCGCGGAGTATTAAAGATAGCTCAGTGATTCCACTGCTCAATGCCCTGCAGCAAGCCGGATCTCCTGACTTTTTTGGTGTGACCAGCAATCAACTTTCTCTGGAAATTCGAAATAAGGCCGTCAAATGGCTTGGATCTACCAAGTATAGTTTCAACAAGAATGTCGAAGTGGATTTTGATAGTTTATGGAATCCGGATATGACTAATAAGGATAAATGCACCTTGTTCGTGACGCACGTTTCGAGAAGCGTAGGAGCCACGACCCCCTATTATTACATATATCACTTAGCATTGCCGGTTCCGCACGCTGCGCCAGCCCGTGAGGATTGGTACAATAATCCTGGCGATCACATTCATTTAGCAGATTATGGATGGAGTTATGGTAATCCAGTGACTTCCATCGAGCCTGGGAGAGTCATCGTAGGTTTTGGCACAGGACACGCAACGGGACATGCGGCTATTCTTGATTACGATGGGACATGGATCGGTGCTGGACCCAAAACTATCAATAAATTCATCAATATTCAAAACATGGACGCTCATTACAAACCCTTTGCGATTCGACAACGCTATCAAACACCATAGTAAATACGATTATCTTACCATGAAAATTTATGTCAGTATCACGTTTATCATTCTTGTGCTTTTTCTCACGAAAACAAATTGCCACGCTGAATCCATGTCGCGAGAAGAGTTTGACAAGGCAGTGCATGGAAGCTTTTCTTCGGATGACGGATATTATGGAACCGACACTGGTGATAAGGTAAAATTCGGAAAATACATATGTGAACATTGGTCTGAGCTGCTCGATTCTTACGCCCCGAATTACAATAATAATTCAAAAGACAATAAAACACTTACAATTAATGTTATATGCTACGCTGCAGAGGATCTTCCTCCTATACAGTATTTAGACTTCCTAGGAAAAATATTGGACATGGGAGAATCAGGTAGGTTTCCATTGGAAAATGCGAGCTCGCTACTTGACGGAAGACTCAAGAAATATCATTTTCTCGAGGTCAACTGGCAGCATCCACGAGTGCAGGCGATTTTAAAAAGAGCCATCAAACTATTCGCGAACGATAAAGCAGCGGCAGAAGCTTTTGAGGCTACCGCAAAAGGAAGACTTGCCGACACTTACAGAGATGGCCTCAGTGAAGGTGCACCTTATCCCGAAACCTTACCCGGCATCAAACTCCAACGCCCAGATGCCTCACTCATCAAAAAAATTGAGTTGCTCACAGGCAAGAAGGTTCCTTATGATCCCGGATATGATCCAAAATCGGATCGACATGGCGAAATCCCTGTCGATCTAACGACTTCTGAAGCCGATCACAAGGTGGATAGTAAGGCACTTGGGCTTTGGCTCGCGATTGGAGGCGTAATTTCCGCACTTGCTTTATATCTCTGGAGAAAGCGATACAAACACCAAATCTGACAATCTATGTAACAGTTTAGCTGATTTCTCTCACGATTTATCAGGGAAAATTTGTAGTGTCTCTGGAGTCAGTCCCCGCAGTCTCTGGGGTCAGTAGTATCAGATCGAAACAAGGAGTTTTTTTGATTTTTTCTGAAGGCTGGATTTGGGCGTGAGGAGGCTTGCCAGATCGGGAGCTTCGATTTGGCCAGGCTGGTTCTGGACCTCTTGGAATGTTAGCCT
>JANXMQ010000064.1 GCA_025354565.1 Akkermansiaceae bacterium | reverse complement strand
GTGTCCGAGCCGATTTTGATCAACTGCTCGAGCGCAGCGTCTGAGTCCGCGTTCTTTTTCAGCGACCATTGGGCGATAGCCGTGATAAGAAGCTGGGCCCAGTCCGCCGCGTCGTCATGTGCCGTAGCCACGGCTTCCGCGTCTCTTGGGGTCAGTCCCCGCAACGCAACAAAAATAGATTGACGCGGGGGCTGAATTGGAGCAGAAGTCTGTATGGCGAGGCCGTTGAGATTCCAGTATCCGTGGGCGGTTTATCATGTGATGGCCCGTGGCGATGGCGGAAAGACGGTGTTTGAAACTGATGACGACCGGCTGGTATTCCTGAAACGGCTGGAAGAGACTTGTGGGAGTTGTGGCTGGCGGGTGCATGCCTGGGTTCTGATGGGCAACCATTTCCACCTGCTGCTGGAAACGCCGCAGCCGAATCTGGTGGCGGGCATGAAGTGGTTGCTCGGAGTGTTCAGCCAGGGCTGGAACCGTGCCCGCAGACGGCAGGGGCATGTGTTTCAAGGGCGCTACAAGTCGGTTCCGGTCAATGGTAGCGATGCGGACAGTTATTATTTTCGGATCGTGGCGGATTACATTCATCTCAATCCGGCGCGGGCGGGGCTGGCGGGCGGCAAGGCAGGCAAGCTGGCGGGCTATCGCTGGAGCAGTATGCCATGCTATGCGAAAGGAAAGGGTCCAAAATGGCTGGAGCTGGATCGGGTGCTGAACTCCTTCGAGTTGGCGGAAACCGGGCGGGGCCGTCGGGCCTACGTCGGCTGGCTGGAGGTGCGGGCGGCCAACGACGGCGGGTGCATTGACCAAACGGCGCAGGATGCCTTGCGGCGCGGTTGGTATTTGGGAGAGGAAACCTTCCGCGACCGCTTGCTGGTTCTGGTGGACAAGACGAGAGGAGTTCAGGCGCGGAAACGCCGCAAAGCGGCAGGAGCGGAGAAGGATCACGGGGAGAAAGATGCCGAACGGCTCGTTCAGGAATACGGGCCGAGGCTGGGATTGCCGGAGAGCGCGGCGGAGTTGGCGGATCTACGCAAAGGTGACGAGCGCAAGGCGCTGCTGGCGGCGTTGCTTCGGCAGCGGACGACGGTGGCTTTCGATTGGATTGCCAAGCGGCTGCACATGGGCCATTCTGGCTCGGTAAGCCGCCAGGTCAGCAAGGTGAAACGGGATCAGAAACTGAGAAAACGAATCAATGAACTGGAGAAAATGTTGCAGTGCGGGGACTGACCCCAGAGATTCAAGCCGGACCGATTTGAAATGAAATTCTCTGACGTGACATCCCGCCGTATTGAATTGATCTGCGAGGGCTTCGTGCAAGAGGCGTTCAGGCTGTGATTCGATCTTGCTTTGAATTCCCGCCCGTGGTACCGGTGTTCTCACCATGAAAACCAACCTTGCTTGCCTGCTTTTCTCGCTCCTCTCGTTCCAGCCCCTCCTCGCCCTGCCTCCAGACGCAGAAGCCTTGAAGTCAAAGCGCGATGCCAAGATTGCTGAAATCAATGGCGTCTATGCAACGGAACTGGCGAAGCTCCAGAAGAAAGCCATGGCCGCAGGCAATCTGGAAGTCGCTAACGAGATCGAGAAGGAGATTGCAAAGGCAACGCCTGATCCATTTGGATCTTCAAAGTTTCCAAAATTGGACGGCAAGTGGTTAGTGAACGGAAAGTCCACACGCATTTTCAAGGGTGATCTCCTAACGGATGAAACGAGCGGTAAGCATTCTTGCTCGTATGATGGAGAGTCGATCACCATCCAATGGGGAAAATCTTGGGAAAAGCTGTCAGTCGATTCAGGGAATCTTGATATATTAAAGGGCGTCAACGCTGACGGAACCTCCATGGTTTACAAGCGCATCAGTCGCCAATGAGGCACTTAATTATCCCGGCCACCTTGCAGAGCTGCGTCTGAAACGGTTAAGATCTTTTCAAATGGCTGATGAACGGGGTCGGGCCTAGATTTTTCAAATTCAAAGATGGAACAAGGTAAGGATGACAGGCCTCAAAGCGGCTTAGGCAGGGTCCTTGGGTTTGAGTGTTTTCTCATATCCTTTCAGTCGTTTGGAATCTTTCGGGTGTCTTCTCAGGCGATGTGTCATCTGGCTCATTGATGCAGGGTGACTGGTGGTTGATAGTTTTCCGGCCGTTGGGGAAATCGACATGATCCAGCCGCCCGGTGACTCCCAGGTAGCTGTAACCCTGGAAAAGAAAATCGGACCACAGATCACACGGATAAACACGGATAATGAATCAGTTGGAATATTTTAGGTATTCACCCAAAGGATGAGTTCGGCGTCTTTCGTAACTCTTTTCTTATCCGTGTCTTCTGTGCAATCCGTGG
>JANXMQ010000216.1 GCA_025354565.1 Akkermansiaceae bacterium | reverse complement strand
TGGCTAGGCCGATGCGCTTCCTCGCCTCCATGAAATAGCCCAGCGCCTCCGCCGGACGACGACCTGCCCAGGCGCTGGCCGCCATTTTACCCAAGAGGACTCCAGCGCGATAATGGGCGCGGCTGCCAAAACGCAGCGTTGTAGCGCAATTGTATTCTTGGAGCGCACCCTTCAAATCGCTATTTGCCTCGCGAGCCGCGCCTAAGTTCTCATGGGCAAAAACCATAGGCTCCCTCATGTCTGGTGTAATCCAGTGCATTTCCTTCACGGCTTCATCCATTTGTTGGACCGCAATTTCCATAGATGCCAGTGTAACGGATGGCTCCCCGGAGCTAAATTGACGAATGCCTTTGCGCATGAGGTGATTGGCAAGAGAGAAGTGTCCTCGAAACGCGGGTTCCATTCCGCCTTGCAAATGGATGGCCTGATCGTAAGCTTTTTCAGCTTCGGTATTACGAAAAAGTTGGCTGAGGGTATTCGCTCGATTGATCGTAGGGCTAGGATTGAAAGGGTGGAGTTGCTCGGCTTGTTCATAGTCACGGACAGCCTGTTCGGCAGGGGCAATAGCATTTGCATCCGTACTCGTCGAAGCCATAGTTTGATAGATAGCCGCACGATCCTGATAGAATAGGGACTGGGGCCAAACCCGGATCGCCTCGGTGAGAGCATCGATTCTGGATTCATCCATAGTATTCGGCTGTTTGCTGAAATAGCTGGACCAAAGGATCCATGTCACATGGGTTCCTTTGCATCCGAGGGAAATCAAGAACATCGCCGAGACTAAAGCAGCGGTACAGAGTAGGATTCGGGTTCCGATCGTCTGTGTAGTCTTAGGCGTATTTCCAGTAGTCCGAGACATTTGCCCCAGACAGATTCCGAGTAGCAAAGCTCCAGGAAATAGATGAAAAACGAAGCTGAAGCAAGATTGGATAAACATTCCGGCAAAGGCAGCCAGCCCTCCAAGACGCCAAGCGCTGGCAAAAGAGGATTCACGTGCGGTTTCGGCAAAAAGAATCCGGACGACCGCACCGACGATAAGGGCACCCAGCAAGCCCGCTAACAAGGCAGCACCGATGATTCCATAGTCGGTGGCCGCCTGCACGAATTCGTTATGAACTTGCTCGGGGATATGGGTGATGGTGTCGCCTTGGGCTTTGCCGTCCGCGAATCTGAAGCTTTCCCAACTAAAACTCCGACTGCCACCACCCGCCATTGGATGGAGTCCAATGCAGGACATCGCCATGCCAAGGAAGTAAAGGCGGCAGTTATTATCCATCAACTGATCGAGCCGAGTTCCCAAATGCCGCAGGTCCTGTGAACTTTGCCATCCCGAAAATAGGAACACGACGATTCCCAAGCCGATGACTGGCATTGCGAATAATGTCGGAATATACCAACGAGCCTTGCGGCGCTTGCCAATGATCAAGGCCACACCTGCAGAAACGCCAAAGCCAACAGCGGCACCCAAAATACCGCCCCGTGATCGGGTATAGAACACTGCTGTCAATCCGCCGATTACAATCAGGGCGAACAATATTCGCGTGGCTTTGCCGTGCTGTCCGAATAAAGCGGCAGCACCTATCAGCATTGAAGATGCAATTAAATAATTTGCAGCTTCATTATATTGTGCATAAAAGCCGGTTGGCCATTTCTCCGCCCGCGCTCCAAATATCGGTGAAAATTCCGGATCGAAAATTTGTCTGCCTACAACCACCACATTTGCTAACAATAAAAGTGCAATTCCCCAGACCAGAACTTGCTCGGCACGGGTATTGCCCTCAATGGCGCGGATGCTGATGAAGGTACCCCAGACTCCCGCCAGCAGCATCATGTCCGCCTGGCCCAATTCCGCCACAGGTGAAATCCACGCCCGCCACGCGAACCAAGCCGCAACCAGAGTTCCAAACGCGATCAAGCCGAAATCCCCACCCGTCCGCTTGCTTTTCCATAATATTGGTAGCGCCGCCGATACTGCAAAACCAAGGGCCAGCATCGCCGGTCCCCAAGTCCACGGTCGGGTTTGCGGACCGATGACCACCGCGAGAATTAAGGCGGCGACTAGAAAAATTGCTGACACGACGGGCATGAGCTTACGGGGGGAAAGGAATCTATTAGGGGCGAATTTCTAAAACTTGTTATCAAGCGTCGCTGAGGGGCCACATCGCCAAGGCGTGGCCGGAGGCGAAATCAACTTGCCCCTTTACCGAACAACACTGCCGGGATGGTTCGCAACAAGATAGTGATGTCCAGCCAGAGCGACCAGTTGTCGATGTATTTGAGATCCATCGCCACCCATTCCTCGAAACTGGTAATCGTATTGCGCCCACCGGCTTGCCATTCGCAAGTGATTCCCGGTTTTACACTTAGTCTGCGGCGGTGGGACAATTCGTTAAATGCTTCCACTTCATACACCGGCAGCGGGCGAGGGCCGACGAGGCTCATTTCGCCGGATAGCACATTGAGAAGCTGTGGGAACTCGTCGATGCTGAATTTCCGTAGAAATGCGCCGAAAGGGAAAATCCTTGGATCGCTTTTCAACTTGAAAACTGGCCCGTCCATTTGATTGCCGTGATCCTCCTTGACCTGATCGAGCATAGTTTCCGCATGGGCGACCATGGTTCGGAATTTCCACATGCGGAAGGGTTGGCCGTAGCGACCAGCACGCATTTGTGAAAAAAACACCGGTGCTCCGGGGCTCTTGATGGCGATGCCCACCGCCGCGAAAATCCAAAATGGCAGGGTGAACAGAATAATGATCGCCGCCCCGATCCGATCAAAAATTTCCTTAGATAACAGCTCCCATGACAACTCGGGTGTCGAGCGCAAGACCAGCATTGGTTTGTTCCCAATCGCATCAAACACCGGCCGCGCAATCTGGCTCCGGATGAATGATGCCGCGATCCATGCCTCAACCCCTTGCAATTCACAGGCCTCCACCGCCCGCGCGACGACTTCGAACTCGGTGTTTTTCGCGGAAAATAAAACCCGGCTCACGGATTGTTCTTTTAACAGATTGAACAGTTCTTGGGTGTCACGCTGGCCCAGGTCAAAGTGCTCGACGACCTTCCAACTTGAGACGATTTCTGGATCGAACTCCGCCAGCAGATCTGCCATTTCACTCCCTGATCCGGCGATGACAATGCGTTCCTTGGTGACTTCGCTTTCTACCTGTCGTTTCAGCCAGAGTTGGGTGATACGATCACGGATAAGCAAGAAAATGAAGATAAATACTAAACCAAGACCAAGAATCAGTCGCCGCGTCCCTGTCATTTTCGCGAAGACTGCGAACACCACGACCATTAGGACGATGACCAGTAGTGCCTTCAACAACTGCCAGATCGCGGCGCTCGTCAGTTTGTGTCGGAGGTGATCGTAAAATCCAAAACGCTCAAGCATCAGGGGCGTGAAGGGTACTGCAATGTAAAGCACCCAGTTCATCGACTGCAGCAGGCTCTCATCCGGCCCGGACAATTCAAGCCAACTGCGGACGACACCTCCCAGCCAAAACGCGAACCAAACGAGCAGCGCGTCCGTGAGTTGGAGCACTTGGAGGGTGAATGAATCTTTGCGACTAATGGCCATAAGGGTTTCGGATGAGCGCTTTGAATATAGCCGAGCCGGGCGTAGAATCACTTAAAATTCATGCTCTGCAATCGCAGAATGACATGAGGAGCGGATTTACTGATCCGTCACAGCCCACTGGTAGGCTGGAAATAAAGGGAATTTGGTTGGAAATCCGGTGCGGACGTGATTTCAAAGCACCTGAAATGCGACAACTCACTCTCGCGGGATGTTTTTTGGTGCTGGTCGCGGCACTTGATTACTTGTGGCAACACCGCTTCGAGCGCACACCGGAATTGCCCACACTCGGGCTGGCGGATCTGCGGCCAGCGGCGGATTTGCCCGCAGGTGCCGAGTGGTTGGGCTCGGAAAATCAACCAATCCTGCGTTTGCGGGTCGATCCAGTACATCCGGAGGTAATCGTGCACTTGGATTTGCCGGGCCTAACACCCATGGCCATGCTGCACCTGTGGTTCCAAGTCAGCTCGAAGAATCTCATCCCCGGCAAAGAGCGATGGCAGGATGGCCGTTGTCTGATCGAATGGCACCCGCAAAGCGGCGGCTCGGAGTGGGAGAATGACCCATTTTGCTCAGTGAGAAATAATCAGACATGTGAAATGAGCGAACTCGTATTGCGGCCGGAACGTGCCCCGGCGGTCCCAGCCCTGCGCTTGGAAAATCTGGGTGTCGCAGGTGATCTCGAGCTAGTAGCTTTTGAGGCTACAGTCTTGCGCGAACGAGAGCTGTGGAAAATCGGGCGCTGGCTGCTGATGGCGGGCTGGCTTGCTTGGGTGATCGCTTGGATCGCGCCCGAGGGGCGGAACCGCAGCATCCGCGCCGCGATCTCTGCGATGGTGTGCCTGCTGATGGGCATCTATTTTGTCGTGCCGGGACCATGGAAGTCGCTTCGTTCGTTTGGCACTCCATTTCAAATCAGCGGTGAAATGATCAATTCCGGCATCACCCCGGCTCCGGTGATTAACCCAAATCAATCTAAAAAAATCGAGTCATCTGCCCATCCGGCCACTTTAAAATCGGTGGGAATCATTCCCGACAAAGGGGACATCACGCTGCGGATCAAACATAATATTAAAAACGCCCGTTCGCTGCTCCATATCCTGCTTCTGTTAGCGCCGACGCTGGTGATCGCCTGCTTGGTCGGACGGAGATCGGCAGGGTCGCTTGCCATGATCTTCGCCCTCGCAACCGAGGCGGCAGAAACCGCTTTTGGCTATGGCTTTGATTGGCTTGATGTCTTTGACTTGCTCTGTGACGCGACAGGTATTGCCCTCGCGCTGGTGATTCACCAAGCTCTCAAACGATACAGTCCGCTGGTTGTGGATTGATAGATATATTCTGGCAAAGCTGACTGCCAAGCTGAAGTAACGAAAAGCCATGCCGCAAGGTCCGGGTTGAGTGAAAGTGCAATGCCCCAAATTCAGGATGAGTAGCGACGATCCAATCGACAAATGCCCGTTCGCCCGATTGATGGGCATACAGATCCTCGCTCATCCACTCGCCGGGGTATTCACGGGTGAAGGCTTCATGATTTGGGGCGAAATGTGCCCGATGCCACAAGCCCGTGTCATGGATTGCGATCATGGCATTCGGTGCCAGTGATGAGACAATGCGATCAAATGTCGTCATGTTGAGTTCCAGTTCATGCGCGGCATCAAAGAAAACAAACTCGATCAAGTGGTTGTCAATGTCGCCGGGTTCGAAGGCTGTTTGTGATTTCGCAATGCATGTAAAACGGGGGTCAAAGTTGAACTCAGTCTTCGCCCGAATGATGGAATCTGCATCAATATCATAACTATACAATCTTCCGTCTGAGGGCAATGCCTGGAGAAAGTTAAATGCGCTGTGGCCATGGAAAAAACCGAACTCCACGATTACCTTTGGCCGCAGCGTCCGGACGATCCCGAACAGGGCGATGGCTTCATCTCTCTGAAGCGGCCCGATGGCATCGTTCTCCCGATAGGAAAGTAGGTGAGACATGCCGATTCCCTCAGTGCGGCCGAGAAGAATCGAGAAGAAGCCCACGAGCGCTTGGAACAAGGACGAACGATAGAAAAGTTGCCGGACAAGGGATTTTAATTGGGCGATCATGGCATTTTTACATCTTCCCCAAGCGCCCGTTCCAGCCGTCGCGGATGGCCCGGCAGAGCAGCGGTATGCGCCGCAGACCGTCGATGAAAGTTGCCGCTAGGGTATAGGCGGCGGCTATACTGATCGCACGCAAATCTCCTGATTGCTTGCGTTTCAACCAAACCATGTTGCGGACCTTGTAGTAAAGTTTCCAATCCGCTAGACCTCGCTCGAAGAAGAAACACTTTCCAAGAAATTCCCAATGAACCATGTTTTGCGGTCCTGGGTGATCCATCACCGCACCACGCATTGCCTCTTGGGAAAATCCGGCTTGTTCGATGCGCCAAGGATATTCCTCATCTTCACCGCGGATGAACAAATCAGCCTTCACCGGGCCGATGCGTTCGCGCACCTCCCGCGGCAAAAGGGCCCCAGTCCACGAGATCCTGCTGCGTACTCTCGGCCCCTCGGGCAGTTCGTCTTCACTCCATGCCAAGCGCCAGCCACCTTGCCCATCGGCGATTTGCAAAGGCCAGGTGAATCGTCCGCTGAGTGGATCAATTTGCAATGCATGCCTAACCACATGGGGATCCCACTCGCCTTCTAACAAAAATGCCAGCGCGGCCTCGCGGGGCCACGAATCGTCGTCGAGAATCCAAACAGCATCGGCCCCTGCGCCGAATGCTCGCTCCATGACTGCTTCCACGCCGCCGGCGTTGCCCCGGTTATCGGGCATCCGATGGACTACCAGAGTAAACGGCAAGCCCTCTAACGACTCAAGCGTAAGCACCGTGTCATCGGTCGAACAATTGTCCGCCACCATCACCCACTCCGGCGGGGACGTTTGTCGCGCCAGCGCCAGCACGCAGGCTGTTGCCGTTGCCGCACGGTTCATCGTCGCGAAGACTGCGGCGACGCGAATGGCTGGTGAAGTTCCGTCGGCCATGCTCATCGCAATTTGAGAACAGCCTTCCAGAGCCGCGCAATAATCGAAAGCACGCCGTCAATCAGACCAACGTGATAAGGATCTTTGAAAAGCGTAATGCCATAAGCTCGGCGAATTGCCCGCGATTCCACATGTTGAAGCTCGGCCGCGAGAATGGTGTCCATGTCCCGCGTTCGGCTCAAATGACGCTGCGAGGCATTGCCTCCATGCATGCGAAAGTCCGCGATGTTGAACGGAACGTGTTTGAACTTCTTGCCGATGGAGTCGAGCCGGGCATAGAATTCCCCATCCATGACATAACGAAAATCCTCCCGCAGGCGATGGCCTTGGCCGATGATCGTCGAGTTCCGATAGAACGCCGCAGTCGATGGCACATAACAATGGTGATAGATATTCACGAATGCCGACCACCCCGGCACTTTCATGGGACGGATCAGCTTACCGGATTCATCGATGAAATCAAAATCGCCATAGACCACGTCGGCATCCGACTTTTTCAACTCGCTCAGGAGCTTGGCGAGCGCTCCGGGTTTCAACCGGTCGTCGGCATTCAGCCAGATCACCCAATCCCCTTTAGCCCGATCAAATCCCTTGTTAATCGCAGCCGACATTCCCGAATCTTTTTCCTGTGACCAAATGACACTTGAATACTGAGCGGCTTTCTCCGCGCTGTCGTCGGTCGAACCTCCATCGAAGACCAGGTGTTCCAAGGTCACTTCGGATTGATTCGCAACGCTCGATAGACAATCATTGAGGAAGCGTCCGTAGTTCAAACTCGGAGTGATGACGGTGAAATCCATAGATAATTTATGATGTCGGAAGGGGGGCGTCGATAATATTCATCGATTCAAACTCTTTGATTAATCAATAGGAATTTTCCGCCCATTGGGAGAACGATTCAAGGTGCTGAATGGAGACATGGATGTTTCCTCGTCGATCTGAGGGGATGACTACGCTCCGATGTTGCAGTCCAACGACCAAAGCCAAGGCTGCGTAGCAACCATTGCGGCGTTTTGAGGGCATGAGCTCAATAACTTTGCCACAGGGAGGCATCCAAAGAAGATTAGTCATCGCGGCACCGTGAATGCCAGCCACAGCTGTTGCTTTACTAAACATGGTGATTTGCTCGTCGAGAGTCATTGTCCCGGGATCAATAACTTCCCAGCCCCGTGCGGAAAACCATTCACGAACTTCTATAGCGTTCGTGCAGCCGCGAGTTGCCGCGTTTCGTTCAACGTAAATCCAGCGCGCACCCTTGATCTCGGAATGAGTTACAAGCTGGGCCCGCAGCCATTTAACTCCGGCAGGGTCCGGACATCCGGTTAACATCGTAGGGCCAGCAAACCAATAGTGCTCGATTCTGAGATCTTCTTCCGCGCTTTCCTCGACCCGGTCCGCCAATCCCAAGAGTTCTAGAGATCGCCTGGCATATGGGGGGAGAGCACGAGGAATCAGGATACTGCAGCATGGCGGAAATGAGTTGAGATGTATAAGACGGGTAAGACCGTCTAGGAACCAGTGGTAATAATTGCCTCCCATATTCCACCTCGAAATGATGCTGGTATAGTCACCCGATAAATTTCTCACTGTGGCGTGCCCTTTGCGATGCCAAACCGGGTCGTTCCATGTGTGAACATTGTAGGTGGCTTCCGAACAGATCCGTCCATGAGAATCGGTATGAGGGAGGCTGGGTCCCGCAAGGAATGCATCGTCGCGTTGTGTCCACAAACATTGCCAGGCACCAAACTTATGTTGCTGCAATCCAGCGGCGACTATTTCGGAGTCTGGCGGAATAAGCGGCAGTTTTTGTCCATCGAACACGATCACCCCTTTGATCGTGCCAGCAGTGATACAAGTAGCTTCAGAAAAAATTCCGACCGGCAGTCCTCCCTCGTAAACAGAGGGACCTAGAATGCGTCCAGCTAGTCTGAAAAACGGGCCTGTGACTCGCCAAATTTGTTCACGTCGACTCATTGAAAACTACGGAGTGGGTAAGGCATGTAGAACGTTGCTGTGTTGAAGGAATTAAAGGCACTCTTGGAAATTTCAAAAAAATACGGCGGATAAGAACGCAATTCCTCGGAAAACACGACTTCCAAGTGGTCAAATCCGGTATTTTAAAAATCCGGCCAGCGGACTGTTCAGTCTGCCGTTGTCCTAGTTCAACACGAGAAAAATACCGGACTGCCGGATGGCGGCGGCGATTTTCCTCCAGACGGGACTTCCCCATGTATAGAGGACCACGCCATCCAGTTGATGACTTTTCCACCATGCGGTGGATTCAAGATTCGCATATTTTGTACGGCTTAAACCGGCGTCGTCCGAAATGCGGGGCATTCCCGGCATGATGGCCCGGGACTCGCCGCCGAGGGCCTCGAATCCGCGACAGAGCAAGCCGCTGTCCCGGGCAAAAAAATCCGCCCCACCTCCGAAGGCAACCGGTGTGCATGTGAACCATCGCATATTAGCACGGAGCTTGGAGTTTCGAGCGGAGAAACAGATAGATAAAACGACGGGCAAGGACTATCAGGTCACGGCATCTTCTGCTGATCCCGTTGGATGACAAGAATTTTTGGGTCAGTGCATCGCGGATAGATGTCGAAGATCGGCGAACCAGGATTGCAACAAAATTTCCTCCTCCCGGCCGACCCACCCACGGCGCATGAGCGCTTCGTAGCACTGCTCCATCATCGTTTGGATAGAATCACCGGATACGAGCGAAAGTTCCATCAATTCCCTGCGCATTTCGGCATTGTTTGTGTAGCCGGGGAGTTCGTCGGTGAAATCCCGATGTAAATCATGTTCATTGCGCTCCTGCCAGACGGTAGGGCCGTGGAACAGAATTCCCGCCCCATTCACCTGCAACACCCGTTGTGCGACGAAGCTCCGCCAGATGTCAGTCATCCGGAAACTGCAATGCGTAGGTAGATAGAGCAAAGGAAACGCATCACGGAAGAATGTCGTATTCTGGCTGTTGAAGGGACACCATGAGCCGTCCCTCAGCAGGACCGGGTCATGGGCGATCTCGAAGTTAAAGGGCAGCGGGAAGAGCATCCGGTAAACCGCATCCACATCTGGATCATTGTCCGCGAGTCCCTGTTGGATCGGGCATTCATAAGTATCGAAATCCCCAGCCATAGGAACATCATCCCTTGCATGGTTGAGGGGCAGCCCCCGCGGATAAATAAAATGCTCGCTGAAGTAACGATAGGCATTTACCCAGCCATTCGTCACTATCGGCCTACATGCCACATGAGGCATGCGAGGATTCCAGAAATCACTTTTCGGGTGGTTGTCGTCATCCGTCTCCACGATCACCGTGGCACCTTCTCGGATGGCTGCCAGATAACCAATGTTTTTCCGGGCATAGGTCCGCTCAGGACAAGTCACCCCCAACGAGAAGCCACTGGCGCGCTGAGCGTCGAGTGACAGGAATCGGCATCCTTCCAATGCAAAATCTGTGGGGCTTTTGCCATCTCCCGCCACAACAAAATCCCATCCATGTTTGGTACATCCCGCTGCAAGCTCACGCATTGCGACATTTGGAGAATTAATAGAAGTAACGACAAGGGCAGTGGACATGGTGGTATGGGATATCAGATGGCGGGTGATCTCCCCTGAATGCGGCGGAGGAAATAATGAATCAGCACCGTGACCGAATTGCGGATGGCTCCCTGAGAAACCCGAGGAGACGGTGCCCGATAGTGAATTGGAACTTCAATCAGTTTTTGCTTCCGCAACAGGTGCCGCAGTTCTGTTTGGTAAAAATGAGCTTTGGAGAGCAATGGATAGTCCACCACTTCCAGCAGCACGGAACGTCGGAACGCTTGATAGCCCGATGTCATGTCCGCAAGTTTTGCCCCGAGCAGAATGCGGGCGAGGATCGTGCCGCCTTTGCTGAGAACCCGGCGTTTGAACGGTGAGTCCACCATCGATCCGCCATTGATGTAGCGACTTCCAAACGCGCAGTCGTTGCCCTCGTTGAGCGCCCGGAGAAATGCGGGAATTGCACGCGGGTCGTGCGACAGGCCGCCATCCATCTCAATGATGATTTCATGCCCGTCTTTGAGGGCCTCCCTGAAACCATTGATGTAGGCATCAACCACACTACGGTTTTCTGGAATCCAACGGGCCTTGAACCGCGAATCCTGATTTTCCAGCGCCTCACAGCATTGCAGCGTCCGGTCCTTGGAAACACCGTCAATGATGAAATACACGGTTCCGCCCTTGACGGCAGTCATCACTTTGCGCAGCGCCTCGGCTAGTTCAGGCAATTCATGCTCCTCGTTGGCGAGGGGGATGACTGCCGCCCAGTTGTTTGGATAGGTAGATGCCATGATGACAGGAAGATTACCAAGCCGAGATCCAGTTAGAACCACGATAGAATGAATTCAAGATGTCGTGGCACCGGACCGGCGACAAGGAAATTATGCATATTCCAGCAGACCGGAACGCCAAAAAAAAGCAGATACCAGTCCCTTGCTGGCACTTTTTCAATGAGGACAGATACCCTCGCCCGCCGGAAAGCCGCAGCGACGAGTGATTCAAGCCAAACTGGAACCCTGATACCGGAGGTGTGAAAAATGATAGTACTCGCGACCCACAGGAAGAGCCACCGACCGTAATCAACTCCTAACAAAAAAAGCGGCGAGATGAATACCAGTTGTGCCAAAAGCATTGCCGTTACCTGAATCCGCATTTCCATGGCGGGATGGCTATTCCGGTCTGCGTCGCGGTTTGTATATAAAACGAACAGCACGAATGAAACCATAAACACCATGGCCCATGCCAAAGGTTGATAGAATCCTGTGGTCAGAAGATAATAGCTCAGAGAAAATCCTTGCGCGGAGGTCCATCCCAGCGCCTGAATAGCCGCAGCGGGTTCCGAAATATGCGGATTTCCGGGGGCGATAACCTGCCACAAGGGCAACCATGAATCATTAACTGCTTTGGCGATTGCAGGTGTGCCGTGATACCATGTAGTAAAAAGAAAACATCCAACGACTGGAAGTAGGGCGAGACTGCGTCGGATGATACGAAGTCTGTTCAAGGGCTCTCGCTCACGTGCACTAAAAAGAATTAAGGCCGGAATGACATAGAACATGAATGCCTCGTGTGCGAGGACTGCAAGACACGCCAGCACATTGATGCATAGAATGGCGGCGGATCGGGGAAGTTTGCTTCGATCAAGGCTCACGCATCCGAGTAGCAGCAAGAGCCCAAGACAGTCCTTGCGAACGATCACATCTTGATATGCCGGCATTCCCAAGATGATGCAAGACAAGAGGATTGATGCGGGAAATGTCGGAGTCGCTCGTCGGAGAAACCAAGCTACAAGCGCAAGGTAGCAGGCAAATCCTGCGAATATGGCGAGGTAGTTGGCCTGGATTCCCGTCAATTTTGATAGATGCCAGATCAACTCTCCGGGCAAACCCCGCCGGACAAAACCGCCGGCATAATTAATCAGCCATTCGGTGATTTGATAATTTTCGTGACCCCACGATAAGGTTGATCGCAGTTGAATCACAATTGTGAAAACTAGCAAGCCGCTCAGTAGTGCAAGACTCGGCGAGAAACGGGTGGACATGGGACAGCAATGGCAGTGAGGTCTGGCTAGGACTTCAAGTAATGGGAATGGATGATGCAGAAGCTATAGCAAGTTTGCGGTTCCAAGCCGAGCTTTCACTCTGGTTTCGCCTGCGACTTTATTTCAATCGCGTCACCTTCCACGATTTCTCATCCATCGGCGCATTGATCCCATGGGCATACCACCGATCCGGCATGATCACTTCCTGCTCAGGCTTTTCACCCAGCCACGCGGCCCACCATGAATAGCTGCTGTTAGCGATGATGTGATGAGAGGCTAGGCTCATCAGACGCATTTCGTAAAGCGGGTTGGCGGATGCAGTACACGATTCAATGACTTCCTGGTCCGATTCCTGAAACTTTGAATGACACCACTCTGGATCATCTGAAAAAATGAAAAAGCGCGCGTTTGGCAGACGCGCGCGTAGCAATCGGATGGAGTTGTGGTAGTAGGCATTGTCGCAAACCTGGAAAATTGGTAGCTCCAGATAATCCTTTCTCCGAACATGAATGGCTACTGAGTCAGGGTGGGTCAACTTGGCGTGGAGGACGGGGGGGATAGCCACGGAACCAGCGATTAGGGAATTTAATTCAGTTCGCAAAGAAATCGCAATTTTTTCAAAATAGCGGGGCGACTGAAAATAGCCGAAAAGCAAACAATCGGCGGGAGCATCCAAAAATCTCGGATCAAACGACTGGTCGTGGACTGACTCCCTGAAGATTGGTACTCCACGGTATTCCCAGTAGTGTTTGTTAGTGAACTTTCGAAGCGCCCGGCTGGCTAACGAGGCGCGACGCAATACTTTGGCCTTGAGCGGTAAATTCAGAAAATGGGATACTTCGCGCCAGCCTTCCGCATTGAACCACGAAGCATCTAATACTAGCGGGACTCCATGTTTTTCCGCCAGCACCCGGCCTAACGCATACTGAAACAGGTTGTTTCCTGTCCTGCCGAGCATCACGATGCGGATCATGGATCAAATTTTTCTAACGGAAACAATGCCCAAGCCGCAGTGACAGCCGAAATGGTTATAAATATCTGCGGTTTCCGGGTCGATGTTATCGTGCAAATTCCCATCATCATCAATGTAAGCAAACTTTTCGATGATCCAGCCATCCCTAAACCATGCTAACAGGGAATCAGCCGAAAATATCCGATGCGCGTTGAATTCGATTCGTTGTGGCCCGATCGGTGTTGATAGATATAGCAGTCCACCCGGTTCAACCATGCGTTTCAATTGGGCGAGTCCCTTGAGATGACCTTCTGGATCAATGCGGTCGCCATAGCGGCCCATGCCAAAATGTTCGATAGTATGCAGGCAGGATAATGAGCCTGTGCATTCCACCCAATGATCTGGGAGTGACTCCATGAGATCAAGTTGATGGAAAGTGACGTTGCGAATTGACTGCGGCAGTGGACGGATATCCAAAACATCCACCGTCCGAAATACCGCGAGATGTCCGATGAAGCCGTCAATCCGTGAGCCGACATCCACATGTCGGCTGGGAGCAGCATCAAATATCCAACGGGCGACGAGTAAATCTTGATAGAAATAGGCACCGGGATTGCCGCTGGCCGCCGTGCGCTCGTCAAGGATTGGGAAGTCGTTTCCCCACTTGTATTCGGCTGCCAGTCCCGCCCGGAATTCGCGCCGCTCTTCGCAATAGCGTCCAATGCCGCGCAGGGACGTGCGCAGGCGTCGCGCGTCGAGACCGAAGGTTCGCAGCCATGTGGCAAGTGTGGCCATGTGGGTATAATGCTGAGAAATATCAGTTCACACTGCTAACCTCGCGGAAGACTTCAGCCATCCGCTCAGCGACTTTTTCCGCAGCGTAAGTTTCACGTAATTTGAGGCCGCATTGGTGAACTTCTCCACGACTCATTGCCATTACGTCACTCAACGCGGTGAACAGGGATTCTGGATCATCCAAAGTGAACCCGCCTCGGGTCGTTGCGACGCTGAGAATTTCCCCGACCGAGGTGCCTTTGACAAAACAGATGGGAGTGCCGAGGTAATAGGCTTCCAATGCTGGCAACCCAAAGCCTTCGATTTCCGACGGAAGGATCAATGCACGCGCCCCTAGATAAGCGGATTGGAGGGCCGCTTCTTCGAGAAACGGACGTTTCACGATACTTAGTGAGCTTGCTAACAACGCGGCAACCTCCGGGGGGACGGTGCCGATAAGTTGTAAGGTTGGCAAGTGACGTCCCTGAGTTTCGGCATCGTGCCACCAACGGATTAGATGGGCAGTACGTTTGTGCGGCTCACATGATGCAAGGTGAACGACATAGTTTTCCTTTGGTGCATCGACGGGTTGGGAAATTTTTTGATAGAGGCAGGGTTCGTAGGTGACCGTGATGTCCCTCCTTGCAATTCCATGGCGATCCATGAAATCATGGATCTGTCTCTTTGAGCTTTCCGAGACAGTCATGATCCGGGTCGCACGACGGAGCGTGTGTTTGAGCATCATTTCCCAATAAAAATATTCGTAACATTTGCGCCAGTTCGGAAAATGATCGGCATCATATTGAATGATCGTGTCATGGATGGTTACTACCGATGGCTGGCACCAGTAGCTCAATAAGGGCAAGTAACCTTTCGGGAAATAATAGACTACCGGGCGAGCTATGCCGTGGCGGAACAGGGGATGTAGATGGTCCGTCAACAGCCGTAACCACTTCTGGCGTGTGCCCCACGGTAAGGTTTCCATAGACTCAAGCTTTTCAGGTGCCTGTTGTGAAGTCGTCGATACGATGGCCTTAATTTTTATGAATGATATCGAGTGGAGAGATTCTAATACGACCTGTGACATTCGTGAGATTCCATAACTTCGATCATACCCTGGATTTTGGTCGGCGAGATAAGCCGTGATGTGGATTACACTATCCCGATACCGAATCCTGCCTGAGGCAGATGGAGCATTGAGCTTTGAAATGGGGTGGGCCTCGGAGGTCTTTGATTTGATCGTTTCTTCAAACGCATTTCCCACGCGTTCGATAAATCGAATGGGCAGGTAGTGCTTTAAATAATAATCTTTTGAAATTTGAGCGATTGTCGCGGTCTTTGGTTTCTGGCTAGCGAGGGCAGCGGCGTATGCTTCGGGAGATTTTATTGGCAGTAATTTTACCGATGCGCAGCCATCCAGCATGGCTGGGATGCCTGCCCAGGTGGTGGAAAGAATTGGCAGGCCCATACCAAGTGCTTCCATGAGGACTATAGGAGTTGCTTCGGATGCATAATGCGTGGGGAAGAAAAAAAGATCAGCATTGGCGTATGCCTCCCATTTGGACTCGCCGGTCAATTGCCCGGTTAGTTCAACCATCTCCTCAAGTTCCAGATCACGTCGCAGTTGAATTATCTCTTTCTCGAATTCCTTGGAAAACCATTTTCCTACCAGCCTAAATCGGAAAGCATGTTCACGCCCCTGATCTTTTAGGAGTGCGGCGGTCTTGACAATTTCGACGATGCCTTTTCCCTCCTGTAGGCTACCAACAAAAAGAACGGTCATGGGACCGTCCTGCATTCGCTCTCGCAAAGACCATTCCGGCACGCTTATAGCACATGGGCACCACTGCCACGTTTTCGAGGTGAAAACCTCATGCGGTGGCGTCTTTTCCTGGGCAACTTCAAGCGCGAAGTCGGCGTTTTGATAGGTAATACGTGTCAGTAACTTCCTGATAAATCCGCCCGTGGCAAAGACCGGCAGACCACTGGCATGAAAAATGAAAACCGTGCCGTGCGCAAGATGCCTTACGCATGATAGAAATACAACATCTCGCAGAAATGGAATCCAATTGGCACTGGCAGGCGGATAGAAAAGAATACATTCCGAGTGTATCTTGAGTATGTTTCGGGCTCTCCGAATCAAAAGGAAAAGATGGACGATTTTTTTCCACTGGAAACGCCCAACCTCTAACATCTCCTCACTGAACTCCATGCGCAGTCGATGCACTTCAAAATCCGGCCAGTCGTGATCGAATAGAATTTGAGTCGCCACCGCTTGGCCGTGCCATGGTGGCGGTGTCTGACCCATCAGGAGAATGTGGGGCTTGTTTTTTATCTTAGAAACTTGATGGGATACGGATTGTAACGGCTTAGACTTCTTTCATTTGCCATTTGCCAATTCCACGCCAGACCGCAATACTTCACGGTTCTCCTGATGTCCTGAGCCCTGTTTATAAGCAAGGCATGCAATGAGGGGCAGCAATGAATCATCAGCCCATCCGGTCATTTTTAGATAGCTTCTGCATTGCGGCGCTGCCAGTGCCTTGCAGGTCTGTTTGATTGCATCGTGTGCATTCAATTTATTGACTAGGCGGGCATCTTGTAAAAAATAATGCACGAGATCAATTCCTGGCATTCCCTCTACGTGTCCCCATTCCCAATCCAACACCACAAGTTCACCGTTATTTTGTCTTGATAAATTCCAGCGTGCGAAATCGCCGTGGCGGATCACTGGGTTGAGCGTTGCTGGTTCGAGTCGCCTGAGTGCGATCTCGCCACCATCACAAGCCGACAACGCGGATTCAATCGCCAGCCATTCGGAGAATTCGGTGATTGGCTTTGGGGGGTGGTTTGAAATCCATGTCGCCAGCAATTCGACTGCCTGGCTGAAATCGCCTGACGGGAGCGGTTTCCCAGTTAGATATGGCATCCGTAATACCGTGAATCCATTGCCCCGATGTAGGCCAAGCAGACGTGGGGTGCCATGTGCCAATGGATGCAATGTTTCAAGCGTCTGCGCTTCCTGCTCTAGTATCCGTGCGCCGTCGTTACTAAAGGAAATTTTAGCAACTTCCCATTCACCTTTATGTCGATAACTGGCGATGGCTCTTCTCACTTTGTGCTCTGGACTACCTAGCAAGACGCCGCAGGTGCCAGTCTCGATTCCCGATAGGGGTGGCGTTATAGGTTGGGCTTCTAGATTTAGTAAAACTTCAGATAGGACGTAATTTTGAATCCGAAACCCTGCCATGCCACGCAAGGCCATGATGATCCATTTGGCAAGTAGTCGCTGCGGTTGATAAAGTCTGAGCGCTCTGGTGAAGGCGGTGTGATGGTGTGGGAGACCCAATAGCAAGCGTCCCCCGCGATTCAGTTTTAACAATGCTGTCGCCTGAGGATCGAAAATGCCCATCACTTGGGTTAGCACGTCATCGTCAGTCATCGGCTCCAAGTCTGGTGACGGCGTGGTATCCGATGTTGATAAACTTTGGCCGCTGCGCCTAATGATTTTACCACTCAGCTTAAAAAGTCCACTAGCTCATCTTTTGGTGAGCGAATTGAAGTGCGAGATCACGCATTATTCTGTTCTTATATCCATTTCTTGGGATTTTGATCGTGCGGCGAGTGATCCTGCTGAGGCACTCTTCTTTCATCGGGGATAGGGGAGCTGAGGCAGTGGCCAGCCCGAGTGCCATCGCAACATAGAGTGTCAGATGATTGCTTTTTGAACCTAACAATCTCCTCACACCAAGATATAATCTCGAAGGTAAGAAGCAACGTATGACTTGTTTGGCATAGTAACTTAAAAGCGTGATGCCGAGTCCTCGTTCTTCCAGCCACATCTGGATTTGTTTGTCGGAGGTGGACTGGGTGACGACGAAGCAATCCAGCTTGTCGCGGATAGGAATGGTAACTTTCGACCATCGCATCGTGCGGGTGATTTTCATGCCGTGGCGCTTGGCCGCTTGGATGACGGCATCATTGAAGTAACCGCCGGGAGGAGCCAGCTGGCTGGGCGCGCGTCCGGTCCAGTCAGTGATCAGAGTAACGCTGGTCGCGAGTTCGTGGTCGAGTTCCTCTGCAGTGAGCTTGTCGAGCCGATGGTGAGTATGCCCATGAGATTCGATCGAGTGGCCATCCGCTGCGAGGGATTTGATTTGCTCGACCGAGAGATAGCGCTCTTTGTTGGATTTGTTAGTAGATACAAAGAACACGCCTTTCATGCCGGCCTGGTTCAACAAGGGAGCCACAATCTCACAATGATCGCAGGTGCCATCGTCAAAATGAAGCATGACGATACCGCCATCCTGTTTCGCCTCCATGACCTCCAGCGTGGAAATCGCACGAAGACCAAGTCTGCGAATGATCGCCAGATGATTCGCGAGTTGAGCCGGAGAGATGGTGTAAAAATCCGGCTTTATGGAGTTATTCACTCCATGGTAATTTAGGATAATCATGGTTTGCGGGCTACAAAGAACAGGTGTTTTTCTGACAACTCTTTATTGGTATATTTGGACAGGAATTCGGGATGAATCTCAAGCGAACGCAGTGCTTGAAGTTCAGCTTCGGTTCCGTAGTCCACATGGAACTCGATAATTTCGAACCCGGCACCTTCGAGAGCGCTCCGGTAGTCGGGGGATTTCAAGCGGTTGAAAGTCATCATGTCCGAGCTTACCACCGATTTCCAAAACCGGCGGGAGTAGCGCAGGTGATTGTAAACAGAGATGTGCGGATCCGAGTTGGAGTAGATGTCAAACAAATGGACCGGCACCATGAACAGACCGCCGGGTTTTAAGATGCCATGAACGAGTTTGAAGCACCCATCGAGGATCGGGCGTTCGAGGTGCATCAGCACTTGAGTGCAGGTCACAAAATCAATCTGCTGACCGGTAGTGGCCGCCCACTCGAAGTAAGGCGCGTGGTATGCCATTTCATAGCGAGTGAGCAACTTATCCAGTTCGGATTCAGGCGGCTTCTCAGGGATCGAGGTATCCAGCAAATACTTTCTCGCAGGATGGCTTTCATCGCCTAACAGGCCGTTAGTGATCGCCAGTGCATCCAGAAAGGTATCACCGGTCATCAGAGGATTCACATCTGCAAGGACTTGGTCACGCAGGCCGATTCTGGAAAATAGCAGTGGGATGGTAGGATGCCAACCGGTGCCAAGATCCAGATGTCGCATGGTGCGGATTTTTTCCAAGGAATATCCATGTTCTAGCAACCAATTGAGGTAGCTCATCCCTACATCCACCTTCTGGCCAACCCAGTTGGGTGTGGCAACGATGGATTTAGTCCATTTCCATTGAGCATGACGGTACAGTGCGGCACCTCCGGGCACGGTGGAAAGAACCTTGAATATAAGTGCTTTGGAAAACCAATTCATGGATTTTTGAGATAAACGAACCGAAGATGCAATACGTGCAGATAGGATTTAATCAAGGAGTTCGTTGTATATTGATGCTACCAGATTGGCTTTTTCTTGCCACCGAAAATGTTCGAGTGCCCGCATTCGTGCGGCTTTTCCCAGAAGCTTGGCAGCCTCTGGCTGGGTGGCGAGGTAAAAAAGTCCGGCTCGCAGTTCATTCACCGTTTGCTCAGGAGTTTCAGGCTGCACCATCACGGCGCAGGATTTATCGACCATTTCGCCGGGACCGCCCCAGTCGAGCGTGAGAATCGGCAGGGCAAGAGTCATCGCCTCCAGTAGCGCTGAACCGCCGCTGTCGCGGAGTGCGGGGAAAACCAATAGCGATGCTTCATGATAAAACTCCTGAAGTTTTTCTCTAGGCACTGGTCCGGTGAAGTCGATTCGAGCGGCGATCCCAAGCCGGGCCGCTTCCTGTTTCCAAAAATCCAAGGCCGTTCCAGAACCCACTACTTTCATCCGCCATTCCAAGGGAAAGTCAGTTGATAGAGCTTCGAAGACCAGTGGCATCGCGCGGGTTGGTGCGCAATTTCCCGCAAACAGGATGTTGAATGTATCACTGGCGGGACGGGTCGGGACGCTGGCGAGAGCGTCCTCTTCGCGCAATGCGTTAGGGGAAATCACCACGCACTTTTCATGCACGGATGCTGGCAGGAATTCGAGGGTCGTGCGATTGGAAGCAATGATGCGGGATGCGTTTTTCAGAGAACTTCGCACCCATGGGAGGTGGAGGCTGATTCGGTTGATGAGTCCGCGTTGTTGCTCGGATGCTGCGGCAGTTCCGAGGTATTTATCGAAGCCCGGTGGCACGGACTCGCCCCCGGCGACTGGCCCCCATACCGACGGAATTCCGAGTTTGGCGCAGGAAAAAGGGACGCGGAATGTGTGAAAAGTGGTTTGGTGGGTTAGATCAAACGGCCGCTTGACGTGGATTTTACGAGCTTGCGCGAGAGCCATTTTTTGCCACCAGATTTTGCGGAACCATGCTCCCAATCCAGGGGGGAATCCACTCAACCCGCGGACCCAGTTTGGTACGTCGATGTAATGAATCTCGATACCACGCTCGGCGGCGACGGGCATTAGGGCTTCCCGTCCCCGCGAGGTCGTGAACAATGTGACATCATGCCGCTGGCTCACCTCGCTGGCCCAGCCCCAACCTAACCAATGCTCCCCGCCACCAGCAGGATCACAGGCATAGGCGATCATGAGTATTTTAAGTTTACGGTCCATCGAGTCGCGTGATGGAGTGCTCAGGCGTTATTGATTTGTTTGGCGGCTTGAATCCCTTCGAGCATTGCATCTTCCATGCCACCATAGTTCCAGCCACCCCAGCGGCCACAGGAAGTGACTGAAAAAGGTTGTAGGCCATCGAGCACACTTGCGCGGCTTGCCTCGTAGTGGCTGTCGAAGACGACGTAGGCATGAGGAATTGTGCAGAGATCCATCATGAGGATTTCATCATTTTCTGAGAGGATTCTGCCACGGATCAAATCTTCCCGCACGCGCTTGCGCAAATCATCCGGGCGATCTCGGAAGGCATCATAGCCTCCGGAAATTTCGACATAATAACTTCTACATCCTGCGGGAGCGAGTTCCTTGTGGACGGCCGAGTAGGAACCTACCCGATAGAAAACGAACTCCGGTTCAGGGAAATAAACCCAATGAGATTCCGATCCCTCCGCACCGGGGCCACGCACACCGACATCAAAGTAGTGGACGGTGCTGGATCTGAGTTTTGCGGCATTTTCCGTCACGATCTCAGGCAAGTCGGTGCAGAGTTTTAGGAAATCGACGAGTGGCATGGTATTCACTAAATGGTCATAACGCACGAGCGAACCATTACTCAATGTGGCTGTCTTTGCCGCGAGGTTGATGGCCTCGAGTTTCAGGCCGTAATGAGGCTTTACCTCAAGCAGTGTTTCGAGAGCTTTCGGAAGCGCCCCGATACCACCGACGCGTGGGTAGATGAAAGACGCGTTGTAGCCGAGTGATTCTTTGGATTGGCCAAAGGCACCGTTGAGAATGTCTTCGATTGAGGGCTTCGGGACAAAGCGTTCGGCGTAGCGGGGGGACACCTCGGACAAAGGAACCCCTAACAATTTTTCATTGTAGGGAGTCATGAAATGGCTGGCGATTCCTGTTCCGAAAAGTCGTAGAATGCATTCCTCAAAACTGGTGGGCGGTCCGTCAGGCTGAGACATTCCGAAATCCTCCGGGTGCCTAGCCTTCCACAAGCCTGTTAGGCATTCGAGAATCACCTCACGCGGCAGTCCGTCAAGATTTGCCTGGAATGGGAAGAGCGTGAAAACTCCTTTGCTGTGAATCGACGCCTTACGAGTGTATTCCACAATGTTATCGCCCAGCGCGCGGTGGACTAGTTCCTTGGTGTAGGGATTGCGGAGATGGAGCCAGTGCCCAGTGCCATCGCAGTGGAAGCCACCCGGTTTGGTGCGAGTCCGAACAATGCCGCCCGGCTCCTGCTCTTTTTCCACCATTAAGTAATCTTGCTGAAGGTGAAGCGCACAGCTCAAACCGGTCAGGCCGGCACCGATAATTAAAGTAGGGATGTGGATGTCTTGCATGGTGAAATGTGATGGAGGCGGGTCGCCTGAAATGGCCTCGGCCTCGGCACGAGTGGTAGGCGGGTTTCTCGACTCGGTGCCGATGAATCAACGCTGGCCGCAGGGTGCGGTTAGATTTTCCCGCAGAACTCCCGCAATGCGTGAAGTGCGGATTCCAGCACGGCGGATGGCGAGAGTCCCGCATCTAACACGACTTTGCGGACTCCATGCAGAGGCAGTTTCTGTAGGGCTGTGGATTGCAATGCGATTTCCTCGCGCGTGAGTTCCTTTTTCCGCGATAATAGAGTGTCCGCATCTGTTTCCAGTGAGAAGATCAGGTCAGGCTTCGGCATCATTCTGGCGGTTAAATCGAGCAGCCAAGTGGGTCCGCTGTAACGCAGGGAAACGGGGTCGAGCCAGTAATTGTAGAGATAACGATCCACCACCACATCTTCGCCTTTTCTTGTCCAGTTGCGGATACCAATGTGATAGATCCACCGCGCATGCAGCAAGTTCTTGAGCAGGCGCACGGTGGAAAGCAGGGAGTTTAGACCTCCTTGTTCGGCCTTTTTACGTGGAGTTTCCGCAAGCGCCGGCCATGGGTAGGACCGCCGGAATAGCGAGGGAATCCAGTGATAATAACGAACTTTCCGGCATGAATCGGTTTCTGCTAGGGCTCCGCAGAGATTGCGGGCGAAGGTGGTCTTACCAGCGCCGTCGAGTCCCACCAGCACGATGAATTTTCCTCGCGGCTGGCGGCGGCTCCGATCACGGGCGGCCTCCCGTTTGTTTCTCGCCATGACATCGCCGATGAATGAGGTGAGGGCGAGTTCGTGGTCATCACCGGAATAATGGATTTCCTTCATCCAACCGCTGTCCTCATGGGTGAGGTATAGGACTTGGCTATTTGGACGGAATACGGAAATCTTTCTGATAGAAGTGCTGAGAAATTTATAGGACCGCAATGATGGGCCTGGTGCTGGAGGGGTCGCGTGAAGGATCTCCTCAAATACCAGTCCGCTGCGGAAAAGACTGAAGAAAATTCGTTTGAAATTTTTGCGACCACTAAAATAAAAGCTCTTCTGGGAAGGCAGCGCCAGACTGAGATAAGATGAAAGCCGGGGCCAATTAACGGGTTCTGTGCCGGAATAAAGCACATGGTAGCCGGGAGGTATCAACAGCCTCCAGGCCATTCGCATGAAGTCCGTGGCAAATGCGGCGGCGACAGTCGGCCAGGTGCTTGGCGAGAGCAATGCCCGCTGGATCAAATGCTTTCGCAGATTTTGCGCTTGGTTGCCTCGCGCAAGGTTGATGATTGCCTGCTCGTTGGGAGGAATGGGTGCGCTACCTGCGGCGGTGAGTTCTTTATGCAATATTTCCAGACGCTGATGGTAACGCTGGGTGAGTTCTCCCATCCATGCCACTTTGGCTGCGATCACCAGCGATTCCCCGAGAGCGGATGGAACATAAAACGCCCCTTCAATTTGTTTGCCCGCCAGAATAGTGACTGCGGAAACTACCGGGAAGATTCTCCAGCGGACGTCGTCTTCGATATCGACCCGGACAAAATCGGCTGGAGCCGACCAGAACAGCAAACAACGGTTGGTGAAATTCGTTCCAAGGGCGAAATGATATCCATGCTCTTTGGCGATGCGGATGCAGTGACTCTCCACCAACGGTTCATCCGCGAGGCTTACGAGGATATCCAAATCGCTGCCGGTGTTCGCAAAGGTCTCGTCCGCGTTCCTTGAAATGCAATAGCCAATCGCCGCCTCATCAAGTCCCTTGAACAGGCTTGAAAGAAAAATGTTCTTTTTTGAATCCAATAATCGCAGTTAGTTGTGTTTGATTTACGACTTTTCTTGGAGGTGCCGAACCCCAGAAGTCATCGTTTTACGGAATGCGTAGGTTTGAACCCACTATTACGACTTCCGTTGCAACATTCTTGCTCACGATTTTTTGGGCAACCATCAGCGTATCATCACTGATGCTCGGCAGGACGATTCGATCCTTGGAAAAACGCTAGTATCTACCGTGCCACAGACCAGTAGGGCGTGCGACACGGAAGGTTTTCCGCTGGCTCAGATCTGCCTGAGTGTAGAGGGAATAGCTGAAAGGGGATTGCGTGAATGCGCCGCTGGCGAGCATTCTGAAGCGATGGTGATAGACGATGAATTTTGACATCCTCTTGATCCAAGTCGGAGTCATTTGAATTTTCATCTCCTTTTCGCGCAATGCAAAATGTTAGACTCCAGCTGTGGTCTTTACTGATTATATCGGCTACTAGGTGACTACCGATAATGCCGCCTGCACCACAGATGAGGAGTTTATTTTTATGGATAAGAGTATATGAGTTTGTGACGCACAATGTAATCCAGTGCGCAATTCGGAAGGCAGCTTTTCAATGGAATTTTCAAGAAAAATTTGATATTTAATCAAAGGAACGTCCAGAGACACCCTCTTCAATTACCGGGTTCGCGCAATCGCTGTGAGTGCAACGCCCTAAGCAGGCCTCGTTCAAGTCGGAACATCAGCGCAAGCAATCCGTCCGCTAGGTCGGCCAATTCACGGTTGGAGCCAAAATTCCAACCATAGGTACGTCGGATTGCTCTGACTTCGGCGAATTGGCGTTGCATTCGCAGGATGCCTCCAGGATCACGGGCTTTCAGATTGGCCTGACTGATGCTGTTTCCATGGAGACGAAAATCTGCCAGCACGACTGGCAGGTAGGCAAAGATTTTCCCCGCATTGGCGAGACGTGCGTAATACTCACCATCCATACAGTAGTGGAAATCCGCATCGAGCAGAAAGTCCTTGTCGAGTGTGCTGGATTTTCGGTAGAAGCAAGCGGTGGAGCCGATATAACAGCCTTGCTGGATGAGCATGCGTTTGCGGAATGGAAACAAACCCATTCTGCGGGTGAAACGGCCTTCTTCGTTGATGAAATCCCACCCACCGTAGATGACATCTGCGTCTTCGCGGGTGGCTGCGAATTCCACAACTTCTCTCAACGCGCCCGGCTTCAGGCGGTCGTCTGCATTCAGCCACATGACCCATTTGCCTTTTGCCTTACCGAAACCTTTGTTGATTCCGTCGCTCATGCCCTTGTCGGCTTCCTGAAAAAAACTGGCATGGGGAAAGCGAGCCACCACTTCCGCTGTGGCGTCACTGGATTCAGCATCCATTACCAAGTGTTCGACGGTCACGTTTTTTTGGGCAGCGACGCTCTCTAGGCAGTCCCCTATGAAATGGCCGTAGTTGTAGCTGGGGGTGACAACGGTGACATCTGGAACTAACATGTGCTAAAATGTAGGTTGCTATGCTACGGACCGTCCGAGCGCAAGCGCACTTTTCACCGCGATATCTGAATTCATGTGTTCCCAAGTTCCCCATCGGCCGAAGCCAGTGACCTGATTTGCCTTCGCCCATTCGAGGATGCGTGCCACCCGCTCGGGTTTGCCTATAGTGTTGACCGGATAGGCATAGGGATTCGTATGTCTCCATCCAGTGGTTGATACGCTTCTCACGGAATTGGTTTCCGTCCAGTACCCGCAGGAGCCGGGGCAGAAATTCGAGCGCAGCAGCTTGCGGTGATGAGCGAGACTTTGGGCCGGCTCATAAATCCAGTGGGCTTGTCCGTCGAAGGTCTCAGGGACGTAATCGACATCAATACCGGCATTGCGGAGTTCTCTGATGTCGGAGGCGACGGATTCCGGGATGTCGGTCCAGCGCAGCCAGTGGTGCCACGGTGCGGAGTTGAAGATGTGGTCGGCCCGCCATGATTCATTGATTGTTATCGTACCGAGATCCACCGACTCGATGGAAATCCCATAGGCTATCGAGTCTCCTAGCGCATCAGCCATGCGTCGCCAAACTTCGCCGTAGCCATGTTCTTTCGGATAAAGGAATACACCGTGGGCGGGGAGCTTTCCAAAAGGTCTGCCTTCGAGACAGCTTTTGAGGGTTTCCCTAAATGATACCTCTGGCAATTTATGGAGCCAATAGGTTCCCAACAAATCCAAGTCCATCGACCAGATTTTCTGATTGTAGGGTAGCATGTAATCGTCCGCGATGCTTGCACCGAATTTCCAGCGGATCCATGTGGCGAAGGATTCCGGAGTCGGATCGCTGCGAACGCAGCCAGCTTGGGCTATGGCCTCGAGATAATCGACTTGGGTTTCCTTGCTGAATTGCCAGAGGTTTGCCTCAAGAGGGTGGTCCACCATTTGTCCGCGCAGATGAATCTTTGAAACACGCTCGTGACGGTTCCATTCTGTCTCGGGCATGAAGCGAAAAACAAAATCGAGAACGTCCGCATGCTTCACGTCGAGGAAATGTCCACCACCGATATCGAGAGGCGAATCATCGACGGTCGCGCTGCGGCAGAGTCCCCCCGCAGTGGTTTCCTTTTCAAGAACGAGGATCTCGGAACGTAGTACACCGCGATCAAGCAGAGAATGGGCAAGTGTCAAGCCGCTTGGACCCGCACCCAGAATAATGAATCGGAATTTTTTCATGGAAAAATGTCGGCATACTGACAAGTCTTTAGGATAGACCTACAAAGGTATAACCTGCTAAAGTCTTCTGCATGCCGAAGATTGATGGAAGAAAACTGGATCATGGGACAAGTGAGCACATCAGAATTCTGGCTGTTCGTCGTGTGAGAGAGGATAACGAAAGCTCTTCCGATATCATGGATTCTTTGGGGCTATGTAGGACCACTATCTATCCATGGCTGAAGAAGTATGACAAAGGTGGGCTGGAAGCTTTGAAAGCGAGTAAGGCTAAAGGACCAGCATTTAAGATCAGTGATAAGCAAAAGCAAAAAGTGCGTGGTTGGATAGTCGGGAAAGATCCTCGCCAATACGGATTCGACTTCGGACTCTGGACACGAAAAATCGTAGTTGAAATGATTATGGATAAGTTCGGCATCGCGATGAAGCTGACCGCTGTGGGTCGTCTTTTGGCCAGTCTAAATATTACTCCGCAAAAACCACTGCGCAGAGCCTACGAAAGAAATCCCGAAGCGGTCGAAGAATGGATCAAGAAGACTTATCCGAAGCTTCGACGCCGGGCAAAGAGCCATGGTGCGACGATTTTCTTTCTGGATGAAGCTGGTTTTACATCTGAGCCAAACTTGGGCAGGACTTATGGATTAAAGGGCCAGACACCAAAGGGCACCACCACAGGCCAGAGGCAGAAAGTGAACGCTATCAGTGCCGTTAGCGCTAAAGGAGGGTTCTGGAGTCAGGTTTACACGGGAATGTTCAATGCTGGGAGATTTGTCGAATTCTTAAAGGATTTCAGAAAAGGAGGTAGGGGGCGTGTATTCCTAGTAGTGGATGGGCATCCCAGTCATCATGCAAAAATTGTTAAATCCTATGTTCAAGGGACACGGGGAATGTTGGAACTTCACTTCATTTCACCCTATTCTCCAGATCTCAATCCCGACGAGTTCGTATGGCAACATGCAAAAACAAATGGAGTGTCAAAAAAGCCGCTGAAACAGAATGAGTCTTTAAAGGAGCGGGTTAAGGCGGACTTGGCAGCTATCAAATCAAATC
>JANXMQ010000149.1 GCA_025354565.1 Akkermansiaceae bacterium | reverse complement strand
GGTGGACCACGCACTTGGGGCAAGCGTATCGCTCCACTCGACCGCGAACGTCACGCCGCCGGTGAAGGCGGCTTTGCTGCGGGTGTAAGTGACCTCCAGTGCGCTGGCGGTGCGGATCGCGGAGAGAATGGTGCGGCTGTTAGCATTGGGATTTTGCCCGGTGGCGAATTCGAGGAGGTTGACCTCGCCGTCGTTGTTGGCGTCAAAGGTATCGGCAGCGGAGAAACAGGGTCAGTCCTAGAATTTATAAAAATTGTGATTGACCCGGACGGCTTTTCGCAGGAGATTACTTGCATGGCTAGGCAACCGAGATTCGAGTATTCTGGCGCGGTGTATCACGTGATGGCCCGTGGTGATGGAGGGAAGCCGCTGTTTATCCAGAAGGAGGACCACGAGTCGTTCTTGTATTGGCTGGAGAAGGTCTGCGGAAGTCACGGTTGGCGGGTGCATGCTTGGGTTTTGATGGGCAATCATTTCCATCTGCTACTCGAAACACCGGAGCCGAACCTGTCATCGGGCATGCGTGTGCTGTTGGGGACATTCAGCCAGGCATGGAACAGCCGCTATCAACGCCGGGGCCATGTGTTCCAAGGGCGTTATAAGGCGGTACCGGTTGCGGGAGAAGCGGCGGCGGATGCGTATTATTTCAAATCGGTGGCGGATTATATTCATCTCAATCCAGCGCGTACCGGGTTGGCCGGTGGCTCCATGGGGAAGCTTGTCGATTATCCGTGGAGCAGCCTGCTTTGTTACTCCAAGGGAAATCCTCCGACATGGCTGGTGGTGGATCGCGTGCTGGATGCCTTCAAACTCAGTCGCGATCGCCGGGGGCGGGCTGCCTATGTCGCGTGGTTGGAGGCGCGTGCCGCTACCGATGGCGGCAAGATCGACGAGACCTCAATGGAGTCCTTGCGGCGTGGTTGGTATCTGGGCAAGGAGAGTTTCCGGGATAAGCTGCTGGGGCTGATGGATAAGGCGAAGTCAGGAGTTCGGAAAAGGGACAGTCATTCCGGAGGTGCCACTCGCGCGCACAATGAGAGTGAGGCGGAGCGGATTGTGGTAGCGGTTGGTGCCGGACTAGGCCTGTCCACAGCGCGGGAAGATCTGCTACATTTGAAAAAGGGGGACCGCCGCAAGGTGATCTGTGCTGCCGTGGCCAAGGCCAAGACCGCAGTGAGCAACAGTTGGCTGGCCGTACGCCTAGCGATGGGCCACAGTTCCTACGTAAGCACTTTGGTGCAGCGGATACGTCGGGACAAAAAAGAGGAAAAAACCCTGAGAAAATATGATGCTATTTAAAAAATCTAGGACTGACTCTGTTTACGGGACTGACCCTGTTTACGCTACTTCTAAAGGAATCAACGGAGGGGCTGAAGCACCCGGAACATTCACTCAGGGACCAGTCGTTGTTCCCGAGGTCGAGGAAATCGCAGAGCTTAAAGCCGCACTTGATGCCGCCAACCTTCTCATTAAAGAAGGGTCAAATCGTAAGAAAGACTTAATATATGCTAAATAAACTAACAAAATCAATCATTGGATTACTATTTTTAATTTCATTTGCGGCTTTTGCGATTGGAGTCGCGGGTTTGGTAAATCCAAGTCCACCGCCACCATCTTCTGATAGAAACGGTAAAAGCATTGAACAGTTGTATATGGAAAATAAAGCAGACGCCAATAAAGAATCAACAATTAGACTAATGAGATCATTTAATGTCGTCGTTTCATCACACCTGAAAATAGTTAAGGAACTGGAAATAACTCTGGTTGTGTATGGAGGAGTATCAATAGTACTATTAAGTATACTAGTGTCGTGTAAAATTCAATGACCGGGGATGAACGGAGTTGCTACAAGTGCGGTGGCGGGTCCTTATTGTGGAGGGGCTGCTGCGGGTGGCTTGGGGAGTTATTTGGGCGCATTGGATAACGGGCAACCGAACAATGTTGCCATGGGGATAGGGGCACTCGGGGCAGTAGGTGGATCTGCATTAGGGGTAGTCTCTCCTGCACTTCAGGGTGCAGGCGTTGGTGAAGTTTTATCAGACGGATTAGCTACTGGTTCCGCTACGGTTGGAGGATCACTACTTGACTTGATTACTAATCTAATGAACCCGTCACCACCATGACCTTAGATCAAATTATTGGAATTGTATTTTTATGAGAGAGTTGCCCACCAAAAACTCGTCTTTGGGGTCAGTAGTAACAGATCGAAACAAGGTGTTTTTTTGATTATTTTTTAAGGCTGGATTTGGGCGTGAGGGTACTTGCCAGATCGGGAGCTTCGATTTGGCCGGGCTGGTTCTGGACCTCTTGGAATGTTAGCCTTCGGGACGGAAGGTGGAGACGGAGGCGGG
>JANXMQ010000135.1 GCA_025354565.1 Akkermansiaceae bacterium | reverse complement strand
GCCAGGTTCCAGATGGGTATTGAGGGGAAGTTCTTGTCTCACCCGCCGGGTGAGCGGAAATCACAGCCATGGGAGCATCCATGACTTTGAAATTACGTCACTTGCCGCGTTCTGGCGAGTTTTCCATTTTCCTCTTTAGGCTCAAAGCTTGAATTGCAGAACGGGCGGCAGTCCACGGCTTCCTTTTTTCGGATTCACGGTGCCTCACCCCTCACAGAAATCCCGCCGGATGCAAGGTATCGACGAGGTATTGCTGGCGAGACAGCATTTCCTGATAGAGATCGTGGGTCTGCGGGTTGGGTTCACAGCGGGCTTCCGGGTCACCGGCCACGAGGTAGCTGGCGATTTCCTCGAAGCCGAGCGACTCGCCGCTTTCATGGAAAAACGCGACCGCCGCCTGCATGGCCGCGCCCACAGCGGCACCTTGTCTGCTAGAAACCGGCAGCACCGGCGTGCCGAACACATCCGCGAGAAGCTGCCGTGTCACCGGGCTAACAACACCAGGGCCGAGCAGGCGGATTTCCTGCGGCTCGAATCCGAGATCCCGGAGGCGGCTCATCGCGTAGCCTAGGCCGAGCGCCACGCCCTCCGCCGCCGCTCGTGCCAAGTGGGCGGGGGTGAAATTTCCCGGGGTAATGCCATGCAACACGCCCGTGCCATCCGGTAGCCGGGGGATCGACTCGCCGGTGAAGTACGGTAACAGTAGTAGTCCGTCCGCGCCGGGTGCGACGCTGGCGACCATCGCCTCGAATTGCTGCGCGGTCCAGCCATAGTGCCGCCGCAGGATTTCCGGGGCGACCGCCGCGTTGGTCGTCGTCGCGAGGCCCAGCCAGGTGCCGGTCGCGTTGCAGAGCGGCGAGATTTCCCCGCGGAAGTCGATCACGGGGGAGCCCCCAACCCCGACGATCACGCCGGTCGAGCTGAGTTCCACAGCCACCGTGCCATTCGTGACGCAGCCGGCCGCGAGCGCGGCCAGCATGGGCGCCGCGCTGCCGGCTCCCACTTGCACCAGCTCGGAAACGCCCCACTCGCGGGCCAGCGCCGGACGGAGCAAGCCGCGCGGTTGATTGGAGGCGCCGATGGGCGGCAGCAGCGAGGCGAGCTGCGGGTCGATGAAATCCAACAACTCTGCCGACCATTTCCGCGAGCGAATATCTAACAATCCGGTGCCCGAGGCGCTGCCTGCCTCGGTCGCCCGCTCGCCGGTCAGCCAGTAGGCGATGAAATCCTGGGCGGTTAGCAAGCTGGCGGCCCGTTGGAAATGATAGGGTTCGTGTTGTTTCAGCCAGAGACATTCCGCCGCTGCGGATTCCACGCCGGGGGCTTGGCCCGCCAGTTCGATCAGGCCGGGTGCGCCGCCGAAGGCCCGCGCGATCTCATCGGCTTGGCGTTTCACCGAGGTATCGCCCGCCAGTTTCGCCGGGCGGATGATCCGGTTCGCATCGTCTAACATCACCAAGCCCCGCTGCGGTCCCGCTACGCCGATGGCCGCGACGCGTTCTTTCTGGCCATCCAGCGCGGCCAGGCACTGCCGCACGGCGCGGTCCACGGCATCGATCCACTGCGCGGGATTTTGCTCACGGTAGCCCGCTGGCAGACCCTCGATCCAGTCATGCTGGACCCATGCCTCGGCGCGGATCACCGATGACTCCAGATCCAAGGCGACCGCGCGGGTGCCGCCATGTCCGATTTCAATCCCCAGAAAGTGCATGATCGTATTTTGAAAATCCTCCCGCCTATCTTCCATGCGAGCGCCGTCAGTTTCTCCAGTGCCACCACTTTGACAAGCCTCGCCGTGTGGAAATCGGCGGTCGCGTTTGACAGTTTTTCAGGAATTGGATATTAAACCTTCATGAACGAACCCGATTCCGAACCCACCTCAGCCGAGGAGGAGCACCATGCCGATGCGGGCGCGGCTCACAGCCGGGGGGACAACTGGTTTTATTCACACGAGGGCGAGCGGATCGGGCCAGTGTCTTTCGCGGAACTGCAAGACAAAGCCAAGGCCGGCGGGCTGAACCCACGCTTGGATCTCGTCTGGAAACACGGGATGGAAAACTGGCAAGCCTCGGGGGAAATCAAGGGCTTGTTCGAGCGGCGTGCCGAACCGGAACCCAAGGAAAGCCTCTCACCCGCCAACACCGATCCCTACACGCCACCCGAGCAGGAATCCGCGGAGGAAATCATGAGTCGGCAAAGCGAATGGCCGGGCGCACGGCGGCGGAGCTACCTGTTCGCGATTCTGTTGTTTCCGCTTTTGTGGAACTTCGTGATTAAGCACGCCTCAGGGATAATGCTCGAATCGTTCGGTCCCATTGTACTCCAGTGGATCATAATGGGGGCGATGTTCGTGCCGGTGATCATCGCGATTTCCACCACGGTGAACCGCTTCAAAAACTTGGGCATGAGCGGCTGGTGGTGGTTTGGCATGCTGGTGCCGTTCTTGAATATTTGGCTCGGATACCGCTGTTTTGCCTGCCCAGGCGGGTATGCTTTTCACAAGAAGCTCGACGGGGCAGGAAAGTTTCTCGCAGTCATTTACTGGCTGTTGTTAGTCATCGGCGTGTTGGCCATCGCGGCTGCGGTGTCGATCCTGACCGGGGCTTATGGCCCTCCGGAACTCCAGCACAAGCTTCAGGAAATTTACCAGCAGGCAGCCCATCCCAAGACGTGATCCAGTATTCCAAACAAGCGGACGAACGCCGCGAGGCCGGGCCGCAGGAATGCTGGTGCCTGCACGGGGCCGTCGGCATGGCTGCGGATTGGCGGGGCTTCGCGAAAAATCTAGCAGGTGCCGGGATCGGCTCGCGGGCCGTGGACTTATGGCGCTTTCTGGAGGAAGGTCCACAGACTCTAACTGACTTTGCGCAAGCCCTCAATGCCGAGGCCAGTGGCGAGGTCTTCCGGGGCAGCGGGCGCGCGCTGTTAGGCTACTCGCTGGGCGGGCGGCTGGCTTTGCACGCGTTGTTGGACAAGCCTCATCCGTGGCAGGCGGCGGTCATCATTGCCGCGCATCCGGGCTTGGAATCCGGGCCGGATCGCGCGGCCAGGCGAGAGGCCGATGCGGCGTGGGCGACACAGGCGCTGGCCGGGAATTGGCAACAATTTCTCGCCGCATGGGACGCCCAGCCCGTGCTGGCCAACTCTGCCCCTCGCGACTCTCTAACATCTAACATTCTAATTGCCCGCCGCCGGGAAATCGCCCGCAGCTTCATCGACTGGTCGCTGGGTGCGCAGGAACCGCTGTGGGAGCGGCTACCAGAAATCACCATTCCCGTGCTGTGGGTGGTCGGGGAGCAGGATGAAAAATTTCGAGCCCTCGCCGAGCGTGCCGTCGCCCGGATGCCTGCCGCCTCGCTCGCCATCGCCCCAGCAGCGGGACACCGCGTGCCGTGGCAGGCAGAGCCATGGCTTGCCAAACAAGTCGCGGGATTTCTCCGCACCGGTGGGCGCACAGATTAAAAAGCAACCTATCGGGGCCGGAACATACTGGCCGTCATTACATTTTGTGAAATCGCAATGTAGCATGGCCGTCTCGGCTGTGTTGTCAAACGGGCGTCTCGCCTGTTTTCTGCCAAAGCTGTCTCCACAAAATATAATGCATATCAGTATAAAACTGCAATAAGTGTTGAAATGCGATACCTGATCCGAGTTACATGAAGACAATCAGATGTCAACCGCATGAGTTGCAGGACACCATGTAGGGGCCAGAGAGGTGGGGCATTCGGATAAAAAGTTAGAACACTGAAACTATGGCATGTAGGACGATTCCAAGCAAGCCTCCGACCAAAGTGCCGTTGAGACGGACAAACTGGAGATCACGTCCGACTTCCAGTTCGAGTTTGTTGGCAAGTTCTTCGCCGTCCCATCTGGCAACCGTTTCCTCGATGATTCTCGCAAATTGTTGGGAGTTGTCCGAGATGATTTCGAGCGCCGCACTTCGCAGGACGTGATTAAATTTTTCCCGGATCAATTCATCGCTTTGCACCTGCCCTGCCGCGCGGCGGAGTCCATTGGCGATTTGCAGACGGATCTGACTATCGGGACGGATGACATCGTCTTCGATGGCCCTCTTGACCTCCGTCCAGATTCGAGCTGCATACGAAGAAACATTCGGATTGGCCAGAAACTCGTTCTTGATCTCCTCTCCGCGTGCCTGCATTTCCGGCGACTCTTTCAAATCCACGGCGAGACGAGCAATTCTTTCCCGGATACGTGAGCGGATTTCGTGAGTCGGATTTTCCCGCACTTCGGCGATGGTCCGCAGAATGCGCTTCACGGCTTCCTCGGCGATCATACCCGCCAGTTTGTCTTTCACCGTGCCCAGTGGCAGGGAAATGGGCAGGCCTGGCATGGAAAGCGAATCTGGAATGGGGATTTCCTTGCGGATCATGCTTGTCAGCACATCGCGGTTATCACTTAGGCCACCTTCCCCGAGAGCCAATAAATCATTGACGATCTGTTCGTGCTTGTCACCCGATGTGAGGAGTTCGATCAATTTCCCCGCAATCGGCGCGACTGAAATATGACGCAAACGGTCGGTGAATTGAGCCTCAAAGAAGCGGCTGATGTCTTCGTCATCGAGCGCTTGGAGGAGTCGGGGTAGGAATTCCGTGGCCCGTATAGCAATGGCATCGGCTTTGCTTTCGATATATTCAGCACCTTTGGCACTCAGGTCGATTTTGTGAAGTTCCCGCTCCACCACTTCGCGGCTAAGAAAATTGGTGACGACAAAGTTTGAGAGGGATGTCGCGATCCGATCTTTCCCTTGCGGCAAGATTCGGGTATGGGGGATGGGAAGCCCCAGCGGATGACGAAATAGAGCGGTCACGGCAAACCAATCCGCCATGCCGCCCACGACTGCCGCTTCCGCAAAAGCCCTCAGGTAGTGGACCCACACCGCATTAGGCAGGAACAACGTGGCGATTAAGAGCACAAAAGCCACCGCCACGGCAGCGGTGGCCAGTCTCTGCATCTTTTTGAGGGCTTTGGCTTTGTCGGACATCATGGGTGGTGAAATGTTTATTGATAGACCCGCCCGTAGTCGATGAGCATTTGTTGTGGGAAAATCGTTGTTCGGTGAGGATTACCGCGGAGCTCATCTCCCGTCGCGATATTGAAGATCAGGACGAGTCGCTGGCACTAGTGCAAGGAGTAGTCAGGGGATGCGTGATTGGATTCATCGTTCCAGATCAAGTTTTCATGGTTCTTTCGTTTTTTCCTTTACTGGTGAATCCTTGGACTCTTCTGGCTCCAGCGTGGTCTTCTCGTCAGACTTTGAAGGTGTGACGGCTTTTTCATCGCTAGCTGGCGATACGATTTTCCCGGCGGATTTCTGTGTTTCTCCAGTAGCAGGCACTGCGGTTGGTGCGCGTTTTATTTTCTCCGGCTCAGGGACTTTTTTTTTACAAGTAATCCCCAGAAGAATTCCCATCGCGACGACTCCGCAGATTATTACCAATCCTTTGTTTGAGTTCGTCCAAATGACGCTTTTCGAGCTTGGGCAAGTTGGGGGTAGGGAAGCCCCACCTGAAT
This sequence comes from Akkermansiaceae bacterium, assembly GCA_025354565.1. Classification (GTDB taxonomy): domain Bacteria; phylum Verrucomicrobiota; class Verrucomicrobiia; order Verrucomicrobiales; family Akkermansiaceae; genus Luteolibacter. The sequence goes on along the minus strand of JANXMQ010000135.1, from coordinate 60 downwards.
GGGTCTTCGATGGCCCGTTCGATTTCGCTGATGTTGTACGTGCGCTCGGCGCTTTTTTTT
>JANXMQ010000133.1 GCA_025354565.1 Akkermansiaceae bacterium | reverse complement strand
AGGTTGGATGCTGTTATTTCGGAAGGTCCAGTCGTCTGAGAGTGGGGCGTAGATTTCCAGAAAGTGGGCCAGACTGCGCGAGAATCTGCGTTTCACGTCGGATTCTGGAACGGAATGCCCGCCCAAAGGTAAATGGAGACTCGTCGGCAATTTTGCAGTCTTTTTTGCTTGTCGCATCCGCCTTGTCTGCTTTGGTCGCGGGGAATTTGAAATTTTCCTACTTAAAAAACGCGGATCCCGGCACGCAATCCGCTTTTAAAAACCCCCAATAACCCAGCCACCATGATTTCCCCTGACACATCTCCACCTTCAGAATCCGTCCTTCTCGACCGGCGCCGGATGCTCAGTGGACTTGGCCTCGCCAGTCTCGGGCTGCTCGCCTCATCCGCCACGGCCCGCGCGTATTCGTCCGGCGCCGGGCCAAGGGTGAATGTCCAAACGCAAACATCCGCCACTGTCCACCCGGCAAATGGCCGAATCGACCTCACCAGTTTGCCCCCGGATTGGGCACGGGTGCAAGGAGCCGCTCTGACAGAATACACCCACTATCTTTGGAACCTGAAATTGAAAAATATTTCCCCGGCCCAAATCATCGAAGCTCACGCCAAGTGCAAGGGTTCTGTCTGGAACACCCTGCCGCCCAAGGCTTGGTGGCCGCGCATGGGCTACACATTGCGGGTCGCAGATCGCATTGCGCAAGAAATGAACGTCAATCAGGTGGAGATCATTTCCGCCTACCGCTGCCCAGCCTACAACGCCCATTGCGATGGCGCGAAGTCCGGTTCATGGCACCAGGCCAACGTCGCTGTGGACGTGAAATTCCCGATCCGTGCCTCGGTGGTCACCGCGACTTCCCGTAATCTTCGGGACTTGGGTTTGTTCAAGGGCGGCGTCGGTGGTTACTGGGATTTCACCCACATCGACACGCGCGGCGAGAATATCAATTGGTGACCGCTCAGGTCTTGAAATCACGCGTCTGGAACGAGAGCCAGCCGAGGGTGAACAGCGTCACGTTGAGCCCGCCGAGGAAGGCATAGGACTCGATGATCTTCGGCCATGAAATATGGGTTTCCATGATGAAAACCCATGCGCTCATCCGATAGGTGATGAAGTAGCCCAAGTAGGGTTCGAAGAACGGGAAAAATTGTAGAATCATGTCCACGAACAGGATGCTGAGCGTGATGATCGTCGCGGCGGCGGGTTTGATTTTGAAACACGAGAACATGAACGCGAACGAGGAAATCGTGATCATGCTGATGCCGATGCCGACAGCGGAGAGCGCGAGCCGTCCCGCCCCCTCGGACCAGTTGGGATAAGCGGCAAAGACCTTCATTTTCTGCTCCATCACGAACAATCCGCCATCCCAACCGACCGCCGCCGCGGCCATCGCGTAGCCCGTGATTCCAACGAAAAATACAAAGGTGAATGTGTAGAGCGAGACTGCCGTGTATTTGACTAACAACAGACGCAAGCGGCTGATCGGCCTGGCGAAGACCATTCGGAGATTTCCATCCTCGTCCTCTTTCGCCACGATGTCGCCCGCCACCAAGGCGAAATAAATCGATCCCAACAAGACCATGCTGAAAATCATGATCATGAAGGTGATAGTGAGTGAACTGTAGTATGTGCCGAAGTCGAGACCGTTGCGCTCCATCCTGCGGCGCATGAATTCCTGGCCGCCTTTCAGTTTGAAAACGAAAAGGATCAGCGCCTCCATCGCAATGAAGGCACCATAGCCCATCCAAGTGCGCGGGCGGGCGAAGAGCTTGCGAAGCTCACCACGGAGTTGTTGGGGGAATAGCATGTGAGGAAAGAAACTTACCGTATAGCGAGGCCCATAGATACACCGGAAAACGCGAATTCAAGCAGATGATGGGAATTTCTCCGCGCTTGCGGCAGGCCCTGCGGTCGCGTTGACTCTTCACATGACACGCCCCGACGGACGCCAACCCGACCAACTTCGCCCGATTTCCTTTGTGCCTAACGTCGCCCCGTATGCCAGCGGCTCGGTGCTGGTTTCCTTCGGCGAAACCAAGGTCATCTGCGCCGCCAGCATCGAGGAAGACGTACCGCGCTGGATGCGGGCGCAACGGGTCGATGGCGGCTGGCTCACGGCGGAATACTCGATGCTGCCCTACTCGACGCTGGAGCGGAAACAACGCGACATTTCCCGTGGCAAGCTCGATGGCCGGTCCTCGGAAATCCAACGCCTGATCGGTCGCGCCCTGCGGGCCGTGGTCGATTTGAAAAAAATCGGCCAACGCACGATCTGGATCGACTGCGATGTCCTGCAAGCCGATGGCGGCACCCGGACCGCCTCGATCACCGGCGGCTGCGTCGCCATGGCCATCGCCCTCAACCAGTTGATGGCGGCGGGCAAGCTCAAACAATTTCCGATCAAGAAGCTCGTCGCCGCCGTGTCCGCCGGCGTCTATCAGGGTGTGCCGGTGCTGGATTTGAACTACCCGGAAGACAAGGACGCGTCGGTCGATTTCAACGTCGTCATGACCGAGACTTCCGAGTTTGTGGAGATTCAAGGCAGCGGCGAGGAGGCCGTGTTTACCAGCGAGGAAATGACCGCGATGCTCGACCTCTCACGGCAAGGGATTGCGGAAATCATCTCGCTGCAAAAAGCGGCGATCCTCACCGCAGACCGCGCCGCCCCGGCGGATCTGGCGTCGCTGGTGGCGTCGTTCACGCGGTGATTTTGAAGAGTTCAGAACCCCATGATCGCGCGGCAAAAGACGAAGTATCCGGTTTCGCCGCCGTTGCGGCAGTATCTCTATCACTTCGACCGCCAACGGGAGATCCCGAAGGTTTATGATGAATTATGCCGGTTCAGCGGGGCGGTGCCGTATGAGGATCCGACGGGCCGGGAGACTCTGTGGCTGACGGTGATGTATCCGCCTGAGGTTTTCGCCGAGCTGCGGCCGCGTCTGACAAGTATCTATACCGAGCTGAAACTCGGACGCCATGCGGAACAGCACGAGCACCTGTTAGTGGATCGCATCGACTTCGGAGATTTCGGAAATTCTAAACCTTTCCGCATCCGTATTACCAATTTATTCAATGACAATTCGGACTACTTCTATGTGAAACAAGCGGACGCATCGCGCATCTACGGGCTGGAGCTGGAGCATATCCTGTCACCCAACCGGATGAATTATTTGGTCAACGGCAACACATTGATCGAGGAACACATTGCCGGGGTTCCGGGAGATGTGTTTATCCGCGATTACTTGCCCCGGCGTGGACTTAATAAAGTTCGTATCGCCAAGGAGTTCACAAAATTCACGGAGCGCGGATTCATCCGGCTGTTAGGCGACATGCGGAGCGTGAATTATGTGGTCGATATTACGCCGGACTTCGAGGAGGTGCAATATCGGGTGCGGGCTATCGACTTCGACCAACAATCGTATGAGGGCAATGGCAACATCTATCTGGCGTTTCGTTTCAACTCGAATCGGAAGGTCACACGGCTCGCCTTCGAGGTGCTCAACCGCAAGAGCATCGACCAATATGTGGCCGAGGAGCACGCGCAGATGGCCCGCCGCGCCAAAGTTGAGAGCAGCCGACTGCGTGCGCTGTTAGGCATCATGCGGCGGGAGGACATTGCGCCAATGGATCACGTCGTTACCCTCGCCCGTGAGCTGGACCGGATGCACGGCACGAGCGGCTTCGGCGATTGCAAGTCAATGGGCGAGCTGACCGCGATGCACATTTCCCTGATGCTCGACATCAAGCCGACGGCAGTCGGTTGAAGCGCCAACAGGGTCAGCCCACTGCATCCAACCGAGCCGTCATGGCGAGGTAAATTTTGAGTTTTCCATAACTGATACGGCCTTCCAGTTGCTCGAAAATAGGTTTGAGGGTGATCCCATCATGGCCCTGCATCGCGGCTTGGATTTCCTGTTCCTCATCAGCGGTGTAGAAAGCCCGGGGATCAAAGCGTCCGCCATTTCTGATGGCCTCGGCGAGGTGGCCCTCGATGGTGGAAACGGCGAGTGCGCGGGTTTCCGCGATTTGATCGATGGATGCGCCGCTTTTGAAGAGCTCCAGCGTGACCGTAGCGGTCCCACCAGGGGTTCCTGACACGCGCGGCGCGGGTGTGGCGACGGTTTCCAGTGGCGTGAATTTCTGGGCGATGTTTTGCTTCAGCCAAGCACGGATCGTGGTCAGAAACGTCTCGCCATAGTCCTCGCGCTTCTTCTCGCCGACGCCGGGGATGCGCAGCAGGGCGTCTGGAGTCTCTGGATACTCGCGGCTAAAGTGGCGCAAGGTGACATCCGAGAAAACCACATAAGGCGGCACGTTGCGGGCGTCTGCCAACTCCTTGCGGAGAGTTCGCAGCCGCTCGAAAAGACCGGGATCGCATGGGATTTCGCCACTGCGGACCAGCGACTTGGCCCGCGGACTGGCCAGTGGACGGGTGAGCATGACGGTTTCACGTCGTTTCAGGACATCGATCCCGCGCTGGCTAACAGACACGGTGGGAAATTGATCCGTGCTGGCAGCTAACAGACCGGCCCGCAGCAACTGTCGGCCAAGGTCCACCCAATACGGGCGCGGCTGGTCCTTGCCGACGCCATAAGTGGTTAGCGCATCGTGTTTCCACCGCAGGATTTTTTCCGAACGCCCACCTGTTAGGACTTCCGCGACGTGGTTGAGGCCGACGCTGAAATTTCCCGCCTGACGGATGCGCAGCACGCAACTGAGCAGCTTTTGGACATCCGTGGTGGCGTCCCATTGCTCACGGGGGTGGAGACAATGATCGCAGGCACCGCAATTCTCCTCCGCCCAGATCTCGCCAAAATATCCTAACAGGCTGAGGCGGCGGCAGGCATCGTTCTCGGCGAAATGCGTCATCTGGTCGAGCTGGTGGCGGGCCACGTCCCGGGCCTGTTGGTCCGGGATCTCGTCGAAAAATTTCATGTATTTCATCACATCGCCCCGTGAGAACAGCAGCAGACAGTCGGCGGGCAGGCCGTCACGCCCGGCGCGCCCGGTTTCTTGATAGTAGCCCTCGATGTTTTTCGGCAGATCGGCGTGGATGACGTAGCGGACGTTCGGTTTGTTGATGCCCATGCCGAAGGCGACGGTGGCGCAGACGATCTTGGCCTCGTCGCGGAGGAAGGCGTCCTGATTTTTCACCCGTTCTGCGGCATCGAGTCCGGCATGATAGGCGACCGCGGAAAATCCTTGGGCGCGCAGGGTGGCGGCGAGGGCTTCTGTGGTTTTGCGTGACTGGCAGTAAACGATGCCTGAGTCGTCGGGGCGGGCGTTGGCGAAATTGCAGACCTGCGCCGCCGCCCCGGACTTGGCGGCGACTTGATATTTCAAATTCGGACGGTTGAAGCTCGCGAGGAAAACCGCCGCGTCCCGGAGTTCGAGTTGTTTGACAATATCCCCGCGCACCCGTTCCGTCGCGGTGGCAGTTAGAGCGAGCACCGGGATGTTCGGGATCACCTGTCGCACCTCGCGCAAACGCCGGTATTCCGGGCGGAAATCGTGGCCCCACTCGCTGATGCAGTGGGCTTCATCCACCGCCAGCGCGGCGATTTTCCATGCCTGCAAGCGCCCGAGAAAATCCGGCAGCATCAAGCGTTCCGGCGCGACGTAGAGGAGTTGATAGTTTCCCGCATCCAGCCCGTCGATCCGCCGCCGCGCCTCACCGCCATCGAGCGACGAGTTGAGAAAGGTCGCCGCCACTCCGCTGGCTTCCAGTTGATCGACCTGATCTTTCATCAAGGCGATCAGTGGCGAGACCACGACCGTCAGGCCCTCGCGGACCAAGGCGGGGAGCTGATAGCAAAGGCTTTTTCCGGCACCCGTTGGCAAAATCGCAAGCGCGTCCCGCCCCCCCAACGAGGTTTCCATGATCTCGCGTTGCAGCGGGCGGAAGTCGTCGTAGCCGAAGATTTGCTTGAGGCGGCTGGAAAGGGATGGCAGGCTCATGAAGCGAGCAAAAAGTGATCGTTTGAACAGGTCAAGCGGAAAAGTGCCTTGGCCGGAAAAATGCCTGCTTGCGGGTTGCTACATTTCCCGGACTCCGATTACGGGTTCGATAACCGGAGGCTTGATCGCAGTCCCTCACCGGTTAGCTTCCAGCCATGCTGGTGATGGAGTTAATATCCCGGTTTTGATCACACCATGAGTTCTTTCCATGACAATCATCCATCAGCGGCTGTTAGTTGGAGTCGGCCCTGCCGATATGCGGCTATTTGCGTGATTGATCGGCTCATGATCTGGCAACAAGCTGCCAATGTCATGAAAAACAGATTCAAGTGCATGGCCGCTCTGAGGTTGCTGTCATTGGCAGGGTGGCTTTGCCTGCCCGCTCTAGCACTTGGCAGAAGTATTCCTCCTTTCGACCTCGATACGAGTGCCGGAAATTCAGAGATCGTCGCGCATGGCGAACTTCATCCGGATGGAACCCTGCGGGTGATTGAAGTATTCAAGGGAAAGCCGAAGGGACCGGGTGACCTTCGCCTGCCAATCGAAGAAATCCCTTTCAAAAGCGTGTCGAAGGACCTCGGAAATGAGGACAATCCGCAGGTGGTTGTGTTTCTCACCGATTTGGGGGCTGATGGCGTCTATCGCCTAGCGCTGGGCTACACCGGTAGTGTCGTTGCCTTCGGACCAAGCGATAAGGTTTTTGCCTGGATGCCATCTGAGATGAGTCCGTCTGGCGCGGCATTCCAAGCGCATCCATCCTGGACGAAGCGGACCTTCATGGAGGAGTTGAAACAGTCCTTGAAGTTGGATGCGGAACTGGACGCGGTGCTCGCCAAGCCTCGTGATGGTGAACGTCTGGCGACGTGCTATGAGTTCCTTCGAGCACACCAGCCTTGGAAAACACCCAAGGATTCCCAGTATTCGCCATGGCCTTGGGCTGGACACGGCTATTTCTTTTCAAAAATAGCAAGAGCCACACAGAAACCATCCGCTACCGAGGAATCGGTCCTAGCCGAGCTTCTCCGTGATGCGGGTTCTGAGACGGACCGTGCGCGAGTGCTCGGGTTCGTCGGAAGCATCCATAGTTCGCGGGCGCTTTACCCGGAGGTGTTGCCTTGGGTTGATGTGAAAGTTCCAATGATGCCCAGGCAGCAGGCATTCAGGGCCTTGGCGTCCATCGACTCATTTGCCGCTGATGAGGTGTTGAGCCATTTCCTGAGTTTGGATGACCCGCTGATTGACGATGTCCTCGAAACGCTGGGCAGCAATGAATGGATGCAAACAGAGCCTCCCTTGCTGAATCCGGCAGTGCTCGATCCACTGCTGGCTTTTGGCAGGCAAGTTTTTATCAAGTGCCACTCGGGAGACAACCGGGACACAAATCGCGGATACCTAATGCTCCTAGTTCTCCAAGGTTACTTTCACCCGATCTTATTACCATTGATGATCGAGTGGGCCAACGACAAGGAAGTGACTACCAGTGCCCAGGCCATGTCACACTTCGGCCGCGCTCTCGGTTTTCTCAATGAACCCGCTAATCCGGAGCGAATCGCCAAGTGGTGGGCTCAAAATAGTGATGTGGTCATAAGTCACTACGACTTGTCATCATGGGCTGGGACAAATGCGTGGCTCCAGGCATGGCGGCAGAGTGACGACAAAATCACCAAACACGTGTTACTGCGTCTATGGGACTTCACTCCAAGCATCCCCGAGCAAGAACTTCTGAATGCCTGCGAAGGTGAAGCGGATGACTCCGCGAAGGAATTGCTCTCCGAATTGTGGCAACGGAAGCGGCTAACAACAGCTACCCGGAAGGCGCTTGTGGCCAAGTGGATGAAGGTGCGGATTGTGGATCAGCCGTGCGTGAATGCTGTTGATCCTAAGGTCTGGCGAACGCGTTACGTGGTGGGAGATCGTTTGTTTCCATTCCCTCATGATGCTTGGGTTAACTGGACTGGGGAAATGACAACGGAGCGAGAACCAAAGATACTCCCGGATTCATTCAACTCACAGAGCCTTGAAGGTTCTGGACCATTCAGATTCGCCGGCGGAACGGTCAAACTCGGAAGTCCATTCAAAGCAATATTGGAGATCTGGGAGAAGGACTATCAAGTCAGTCCGCCAAAAGAACTCTGGCGCTTGCATTGGGAGTTGGATCAAGATTCCATGAATCCGGTCGGACCGATTCCGGCGGAATGAGCCGCCAGTGACGCTCGATAGAAACCCGGAAGTCGAACGCGAGGCAATTGGCAGGCGGTGGGCCTTTTAAACGAAAGCCTCGGAGCGGGAAGCCACAACGACACCATGCATGCCGAGTCTTTGCTGGTCGGATGGACAAAGTTGTGATACCCGGTGTCGCCCACATGAATTTCCGCCGCCACATCATTTCCCTGTCCGCCGTAGTGGTATTATGCGCCCATGCGTTCGCACGAGAGGTGCCCTTGGAGGACCTCGTCGTGGGGTCGCGGGCTGCGATGAAAAGTGGTCACTGGGAGAAGGCACTTGATTTCAACACCCGGGCAGTTGTTAGTTATGGGAAAGACAATCCGCTGATAACGTTCGGCGCACAATTCGGCGCGATCTATTATCACAAAGGTGTGTGTGAGATGAAGTTGAAGAAATGGCAGGAAGCGATCGCATCATTCGAGACATGTTATAGGGATTTCCCAAACAACGGCACGTCAGCCGAACGGGCGAATCCCTATCAAAAAACCGCGCTCCTCAAATGCGGTGAGGCGGCGATGGGTGCGGAAAATTGGGAACTCGCGATTGGTCAGTTTGCCAAATTCATCGAAGAGCGTGACAAGACCCGCGACCGATTTTCTCACGGCGCATTCTATATCAACAACGCGGTCTGCCAATACAAGCTGGGGCACATTGCCGAGGGCAATGACAACCTGGAAATCGCGATCCACAACAAGGTCGATTTCCCCACTCCAAAAACCGGGATTATCGCGGCCTTCCAAGCGCTCGTCGTTGTGGTGATTGAGAAAAAAAACGAGCAGGCCTTGTTGGATTTCATTGACAAGAACCGTGGCGAACTCCTTGCCGAACCGGGTGAAACAGATACTTACCCACAGGTCTTTCTCAAGCTCGCGGGCGATGCCTGCGCGGCAGGAATGCAACGTGCGGCACTTGCTATTTATCAGATTTCACCTCCCTCCGCTGCCGTCGCGCCGGGAGCCGATTCAACCGATGTCATCAGGCTGGCCGGGGTCGCGCTGATCCATGAAAAAAACGGCAACACCCGGGGCGCGTTCGCCGCTTATCAACAAATCGAATTATACGATCCGAATTCCACAAACCGCGAGAATTTTATCTATCAACTTATCCGCACCGCCTCGCTCATTGGGGAGGCGGATGTCGCACGAAAATATGCAAGTAGCTTGGCCAAACTGTTTCCCAATTCCCCGCATCTGGCGGAAATTCGTGCGGCGGGCATCGACATCACTGAGAACACATCCCCCACGCCGTCGGTCAGATCCGATGAGCACCAACCTACCGTAAAGCCAGCCGTTAGGACGCGTGAGATGGCCGACGCCATCGCGCTCTATCAAGGCCGGAAATATCATGAGGCGAAGGCGGCGTTCAACGCCATCAAAGGCCGCCATAAAGCCGCTGGGTTGGCCGCATTTTACGAAACCGAATGTCTGCGGAAATTGGGTGATCTGGAGGGCTTGGCCCATGCGCGCAAAGCACTGGTGAAAGACCCCGAACTCGGAGCGGACCGGCTCCGCCAGTTGGAAATCGACGCGCTTTGGGAGGAGGTGCGGACGAAAAATTGGGACAAGCTCGCGCAGGTCGATTTCCCCATCCGCCTGCCCGCCGATCAACGCGCCCAAGTCGCCTATTGCCAGGCTCTAGCGCTTGAAAACAGCGGGAATTCGATAGCGGCCCTCAACGCCTACAACATCGCCATGACGGCGGACGCGGGAGCCTCAGAGGAAATCGCCCGTCAAGCCGCTTTCCGCGTGCTGCGGATTCATCAGGCCGACCCCGAGGTGCGGGCCGTGCTAAGCAAGTGGGGGACACCGGAAGTGCAGGACAGCCCAGGGTTTTCCCGTCTCCGTGAAGCTGCCGGCGTCGCGTCATTGTTCGAGCTTTCTCTGGGAGCCGGAACGCCATTACCCCCGGAGTTCAAGGACTTCCTGAAAGCCAGAACCGGCGGCTGAGAAGTTCCGCGCATCCCGTCCTTTACAAGCCGGATGATCCCTGCCACACACCTCGAAATTTAGCCGCCCGGCGGTATTTCCCGAACCTTCTCCCACCATGCCCAAAGACACCTCGATCCGGAAAATCCTCGTCATCGGCTCCGGCCCCATCGTCATCGGTCAGGGCTGCGAATTCGACTACTCCGGCGTTCAAGCCTGTAAGGCGCTGAAGGAAGAGGGTTACGAGGTGATTTTGGTGAACTCCAACCCGGCGACGATCATGACGGACCCGGAATTCGCTCATCGCACTTACATCGAGCCGATCACGCCCGAAGTGGTGGAAAAAATCATCATCCGAGAGCAGCCGGATGCCTTGCTGCCGACCCTCGGCGGACAGACAGCGCTCAATACTTCGATGTCGCTGTTCAAATCCGGGACGCTTGAAAAGCACGGCGTGAAAATGATCGGCGCGAAAGCAGCCGCCATCGATATGGGCGAAGACCGCCAGCTTTTCAAAGAGGCGATGATCCGCATCGGCCTCGACATGCCGCGCTCCGGCATCGCCCACACGATGGAGGAAGCGAAGAAAGTGGCTGAGGAAATCGGCACGTTTCCGCTGATCATCCGCCCCGCCTTCACGCTCGGTGGCCAGGGCGGCGGGATCGCCTACAACCGCGAAGAATTCGAGGAAATCATCACCCGCGGCCTCGATCTTTCGCCGGTTTCGGAAGTCCTCATCGACGAATCGCTGCTCGGTTGGAAAGAATTTGAAATGGAGGTCATGCGCGACTGCGCTGACAACTGCGTGGTCATCTGCTCAATCGAAAACCTCGATCCCATGGGCGTCCACACCGGCGACTCGATCACCGTTGCGCCGATCCAGACTCTAACCGACCGCGAATACCAGATCATGCGCGACGCGTCCTTTGCCGTCATCCGTGAGATCGGAGTGGAAACCGGCGGCTCTAACATCCAGTTCGCCACCTGCCCGAAAACCGGCCGCATGATCGTTATCGAGATGAATCCGCGCGTTTCCCGCTCGTCCGCTCTCGCCTCGAAAGCCACCGGATTTCCCATCGCGAAAATCGCCGCGAAACTGGCTGTCGGCTACACGCTCGACGAACTCCCGAACGACATCACCCGCGTCACCCCGGCCTCCTTCGAGCCGACCATCGACTACGTAGTCACCAAGATCCCACGCTTCACATTCGAGAAATTTCCTACGGCAAATCCCGTACTCACGACGTCGATGAAATCCGTCGGCGAGGCGATGTCGATCGGTCGCACTTTCAAGGAGTCCATGCAGAAATGCCTGCGCTCGTTAGAAACCGGGCGCTGGGGTTTTGGTTTCGATAACAAGGATCCGCAAAACCCGACCCGCGACGAGATCACCCGCAAGCTGCAAATCCCAAATGCCGAGCGCATCTTCTGGCTGCAAACCGCCTTTGTGAATGGCTGGACGATCGGGGAAATTTTCGATGCCACTCAGATCGATCCTTGGTTCCTCGGACACCTCAAACAGATCGCGGACGAAGGTCTCGATATTCCAAATCATGCCGGCGACAAGATCATCGCCGCCATCCCGGAAGCCGAGCGCACGCCCGAACGAATCGGCAAAGAGCTCTCCAGCCACATGCGCCGTTGGAAAAAAATGGGCTTCTCGGATCGCCAACTCGCCAAGGCATTTGGCACCACCGAGGACCACATCCGCGAGGGGCGTAAGAAATTTGGCATCATTCCCACCTACCGGCTCGTCGATACCTGCGCCGCGGAGTTCGAAGCCTACACGCCGTATTTCTACTCCACTTACGGCGATGAAAACGAAGCCCGCCAGTCGGACAAAAAGAAGATCATCATCCTCGGCGGCGGACCTAACCGTATCGGCCAAGGCATCGAGTTCGACTACTGCTGCGTGCATGCCGCGTTCGCATTGAAAGAGTTGGGCTACGAGACCATCATGGTGAACTCGAATCCCGAGACCGTCTCCACCGACTACGACACCTCGGACAAACTCTTCTTCGAGCCGCTCACGTTAGAAGATGTGCTCAACATCTGCGATCAGGAAAAACCCTACGGCGTGATCGTCCAGTTCGGCGGCCAAACCCCGCTCAATCTCGCCGCCGACCTCGAACGCCATGGAGTGCCGATCATCGGCACCTCGCCGAAGTCGATCGAACAAGCCGAGGACCGGAAATTCTTCTCCGCGCTGTTAGATAAACTCCATCTCAAACAAGCAGAAGCCGGCACTGCGACCAACGAAGCCGAAGCGCTCGTCATCGCCAACCGCATCGGCTATCCCGTCCTCGTCCGTCCGTCCTTTGTGTTAGGCGGGCGCGGCATGATGATTGTTTACAGCGACCAAGAACTCACCCGCTACATGCGCGAGGCCGTCATCGCCTCGCCCGAGCGCCCCGTCCTCGTGGACCGCTTCCTCGATAACGCTACGGAAGTCGATGTGGACTGCATCAGCGACGGTGAAACTTCCGTCGTTGGCGCGATCATGCAACACATCGAACAAGCCGGCATCCACTCCGGAGATTCCGCCTGCGTCATTCCTTCGTTTTCTCTATCAGAATCTATCAAGTCGGAAATTGTCCGCGCCGCAAAAGACCTCGCCCGCGAGCTCAAGGTCAAGGGGCTGATGAATATCCAGTTCGCCGTCAAGGACGAGCAACTCTACGTCATCGAGGTGAACCCGCGTGCATCCCGCACCGTGCCGTTTGTTAGCAAGGCCACCGGCGTTTCCCTCGCCAAGCTCGCGGCGAAAGTGATGGTCGGCGAAAAACTCAAGGACCTCGGCTATACCCAGACCATCGTGCCGACGCATTTCTCCGTGAAGGAAGCCGTCTTCCCGTGGAACCGTTTCCCCGGCATCGACATCGTGTTAGGCCCGGAAATGAAGTCCACCGGCGAGGTCATGGGCATCGACGCCGATTGGGGCATGGCCTACGCCAAGGCCCAAATCAGCGCCTTCAATCCGCTCCCCGTCAAAGGCAACGTCTTCCTCTCCGTCGCTGATCTCGACAAAAACCGCGCCGTCGCCGTCGCCCGCGATCTGGCGGAACTCGGTTTCAAAATCTTCTCCACCGGCGGCACCCACGCCCGCCTGATCGCGGAGGGCATCCCAAGCACCCGGGTTTACAAGGTCCTCGAACAAGCCCGCCCGAACGTGATCGACATGATGAAAAATGGCGAAATCCATTTCATCATCAACACCCCCTCGACCCACGAATCCCGCGCCGACGAGATCCTTATCCGCTCCACCGCCATCGCGCAGAAAATCTCCCACGCCACCAACCTCTCCGCTGCCGAGGCATCGGTGAAGGCGATGCGGTCGCTCAAGACCCGTGAATTCACGGTGAAGAGCATTCAGGAGTATCACGCTTGAGGCGTTTTCCGACATGCATGGAAAACGCGTATTTTCCATGCATGTCAGCAAAACATGTATAGGAAATCGCGTTTTCCTATACATGTTGCCTCGACATGCATACGAATATCCTGTTTTCTATGCAGATCCAAATGAGCGAGCCCGCAGAAATCTTTCCGCTACAGAAGCTGTCACCTGCGCGCTTCGAGACCTCTGCCATTCTCAAAAAACTTGCCAGCGCGGGGAGGAAACTCGCTGAACTGAAAGGAGTTGTCGAATCCATCCCGAACCGTGGGATTCTCATCAACACCTTGGCGATGCAAGAAGCCAAGGACAGTTCCGAGATCGAAAACATCGTCACCACCCACGACGAGCTTTTCCAAGGCGATTTTAGTCCGGGCAGTTCCCTCGGTCCAGCCGCCAAGGAAGTGTTTCGATACCGCCAAGCCCTACAGGTCGGATTCAAAGGAGTGCAGAGCGACGGCCTGCTCACGACCCGCCGTATTTTGGAAATCCAAGCGATCCTGGAGCAAAACAACGCCGGTTTCCGCAAAGTTCCCGGAACCGTGCTTAAAGACGGCGCGGGCGTGATGGTTTACACCCCACCTCAGAATCCCGATACGATTGAAGCCGCGATGGGTGATCTCGAGCACTTCATCAATGACGGGCAGATGTTCGATGCGGATCCGCTGATCAAAATGGCTTTGATTCACCATCAGTTTGAAAGCATCCACCCGTTTTACGATGGCAACGGACGTACCGGGCGGATCATCAATGTTCTCTATCTGGTGCAGCAGGGATTACTCGATATCCCTGTTCTCTACCTCAGCCGTCATCTCGTCCGTACCAAGGCCGACTACTATCACCTGCTGCAATCCGTGCGCACCGAAGACACTTGGGAAGAATGGATTCTCTACATGCTCACCGCCGTCGAGAAGACATCGGTTGAAGCGATCGCCACCATTCAAGCGGTCAAGAAAGCACTCATGGAAACGAAGCGGAACATCCGCGCTTCGTACAAATTCTACAGCCAGGATCTCATCAATAACCTCTTCGATCACCCCTACACCAAAGTCGAGTTCATCGAACGCGATCTCAAAGTTTCACGTCTTACCGCCACGAAATATCTTGAAGCGCTAGTGAAGGGAGGGTTTCTCGAAAAACAAAAAGTCGGCAGGACAAACTATTACATGAATCCTGCACTCACCGCGATTCTGACGGGTGAATCCATGCAAAGTCCGGCTCATTGATTTCTCCTCGCTCCATGAATCTCAACGATCTTCTTCGCAAACAAGACATCGATCCCGCGCAGGTGATCGTCATGCGGCATAGTCCTGAGGAAAAGGAGTTGCGAAAAATCTTTCCATGGCTGGTGGATGAGAAACCCGAGGTGTTCAACGCCCACGAGCCCTAAATATCACGATATGCAAACTATTTTCGCGATCTCCCTAGCTTGATCGCCGTGGTCTTAATCCTAAAGAGGAAAATGAAAAACTCGCCAGAACGCGGCAAGTGACGTAATTTCAAAGTCATGGATGCTCCCATGGCTGTGATTTCCGCTCACCCGGCGGGTGAGACAAGAACTTCCCCTCAATACCCATCTGGAACCTGGCC
>JANXMQ010000110.1 GCA_025354565.1 Akkermansiaceae bacterium | reverse complement strand
CGTAACTGAAGGAGCCTTCCCAGAGCATGTCGTCAGCTAGGAAAAAATAGCGTCCGTCCCGCGTGAAGGCACCTTCGCCAATCTTATCGATGCGGCGGCCAAAGACCTCTTCAAAGGACTTCCCACCGGGCTTGCGGGCGTAGCAGACCCGGCCGGTTTGAGACCCCGTAGCATTCTTATCTTTGCCAGTGACGAAGAGCCAATCCCCCACGCCGCCCATGGCCTTGGGCGGTGCTGTCGCAAGATTCCCAGCGTCCTCGACGCCCTTCGTGTCACAGACTTTCTTCGTGCCCTTGGCGTCATGCACATAAACCGCCTTGTCCGTGAGCATGAGCAACTCGCCCTCCGCGCCACACGCCAGCGACCTAGCACCATGATTTTCTGGCAAGCCCAGCGGGATTTTGGTGACGGCCTTGGTCTCCAGATCGATCCGCCAGACTTCATAGCCACCGCTTTCCGGTGGCAGGAGCATCACGGACTTACCGTCGGGTGAAAATATGGCGGTCCCAGCTAAGGCGCAGGCGGCGCAGGCGAAATTTGCCATGCCGTGGAGAAGAGCCTGTGTGATGGATTTCATGTCTTGTGCTTTATGGAAGCTCCCAGTCCTCACGCTTTTTCCAGAGTCTTATCCGCCGCTCGGCCCGGCTCAATGCTGCTCGGTGATGTGGCGGTGGACATCCTGAGTGAGTGTCTGGATGCGTTCGCTCAAGGACTTGGTGAGCTCGGTAAGTTCGGTGTTCTGGCGCATGAGTTCGAGCAGTCTTACGTTTTGCTCGTTGGCGAGTAGCTGGCGCTGTTCGCTGGCATGGGCGAGATCCTCGCGGTGCTCCGCGTCGGCATCGGCATGGGCTTTATCACGGTCTGCCTGACGGGTCTGGGCGAGCAAAATGAGCGGCGCGGCATAGGCGGCTTGCAGGCTGAACGCTAGATTCAAAAGAATGAACGGATAAACGTCGAAATGGAAGATGCCGATGGCATTGAGGATGATCCAAATGCCGACGATCAGTGTCTGGCCAACGAGAAACGTCGGGGTGCCGAAAAATCGGGCGAAGGCTTCGGCTTTCAGCGCAAACCAGTCGTTGCCGAAAACCGGGGCAAGATGGAGATGTGGCGCGTGAAAGCGGTTATGTTTTTTCCGTTCGGAGGGGGTGGGCTTGCTATCCATGGCTTTGAATATGCGTGACCTGACCCGCAGTGGCGAGCAGGGTTTTTTGGAATTTTCCGCGCGCGCGGCGGTGAGTGAGGAGAAAGAATTCCATCTTGGCAGCGCCGTGTTCGCCGCCTAGCGTCGGCCCCGCTCCATGTCCCAAAAGACCCACTTTCACTTCACTGGCATCTGTGGCACCGCCATGGGTGCGGTCGCCGCCGCCATGCAACAACGTGGCTTCACCGTCACCGGCTCGGACTCGGGCGTTTACCCGCCGATGTCGGACTTCCTGCGCGCCCAAGGCATCACCCTCACGGAAGGCTACGCGGAGAAAAACATCCCTGCCGACACGGATGTGGTCATCATTGGCAACGCCATTTCCCGTGGCAATCCAGAGGCCGAGGCCGCCCTCGACCGCAAGTTGCTCTATCATTCCCTGCCCGAGGTGATGAAGGAATTTTTCCTCCGGGGCAAACGCAACTTCGTCGTCTCCGGCACCCATGGGAAAACCACCACTTCCTCGATGCTGGCATGGATCTTCGTAAACGCTGGCCGTGATCCCGGCTATATGATCGGCGGCATTCCGAAAAATCTCGGTCATGGTGCCCATTTCACCGACTCGGAAATCAACGTGCTCGAAGGCGACGAATACGACACCGCCTTCTTCGACAAGCGCTCGAAATTCCTCCACTATCTGCCGGAATGTGTCATCGTGAACAACGTGGAATTCGACCACGCGGACATTTATAACAACATCGACGAAATCAAACTCACCTTTCGCCGCCTGCTCAACATCGTCCCGCGCGGCGGCATGGCCTATGTGAATGGCGACGAACCAAACTGCCTCGACGTCGCGGAAAAAGCGCCCTGCCCGGTCACCACCGTCGGCTTCCACGAGACGTGTACGCTGCGCATCGAAAATCTCAACTACGAGACCGACCGTAGTTCCTTCTCCCTCGGCGGCATCGCTTACTCCGTGCCGATGACCGGTGAGTTCAATGTCCGCAACGCCGCAATGGCCGCCGCCGCCGCTACCTTCGCCGGACTAACTGTTGGCGAAATCCGCAGCGGCCTCGAATCCTTCGCCGGCGTCGCCCGCCGCCAAGAACTCAAGGGCGAGGTCAACGGCATCAAGGTCATCGACGACTTCGCCCACCACCCAACCGCCATCCGCCTCGCCGTCCAGAGCCTGCGCCAACGCCATCCAGACTCGCGCCTCTGGATCCTGTTCGAACCCCGATCTAACACCACCCGCCGCGCGGTGTTCCAAACCGAGCTGGCCGAAGCCCTCGCGCTGGCGGATTTCGCCATCGTCGCCGCGATTACCGATCTCCACAAGTTCCCCGAAAACGACCGCCTCAACCCCGACCAACTCTCCGCCGACATCGCCCGCTTCGGCGGCAAGGGCTGGTATGTGCCAGACCTCGAAACGATCATCGCCCAAGTCACGGAAAACGTCCTGCCCGGCGACATCATCGCCGTCCTCAGCAACGGCGGCTTCGGCGGTATCCATCAGAAACTCCTCGCCGCGCTCGCCACCCCGGCGGCCCTACTCGGGAAGTGAACTGCCGAGCATGAGTCCATTTTCAAGCATTTCATGGGCATTGGCGTTCTCCCCACATTCGCTGGACGGTTACGCAAAACGGTCCATGCCAATTTAAGGACAGCCTCTTACAAACTCTTAACAATTCTTTGAGCAACACTCCGGCGTGGGCGGCGTTTCACCTGATGTCACGGGGTTGCCAGATGCAGCCTTGAGGCAATCAACCAAGAAACCAACAAAATCATGAAAACCTGCATTTATACTCTCAGCGCATTGGCCGCTGCTGCATCGTTGAGCTTCGGACAAGATCAACCACCCAAAGGCCCGGGCGGACCTCATGGTCCCGGCGGACCGGACAAAGGCAAGCGTCCGACCCCTGAGGAAATCTTCAAGAAACTCGACACCAATAATGACGGCTCCCTGAGTCTCGAAGAGTTCAAAGCCGGTCCGATGGCTCAGCATGATCCGGCCAAGGCGGAGGAAATCTTCAAGAAAATGGATGCGGATGGCAATGGCAGCGTGTCGCTTGAGGAATTTAAGAGTCATCGTCCGCCGCCACATGGCCCCCACGGTCCGGGAGGACCCGGCGGTCCGGAAAAAGGAAAAGGCAAGGGTGACGGTGGCGATCCGCCCCCACCGCCGCCTGCTCAATAATCGGGGTTTTTAGAACTCGAATCTAGGCCCCATGATCGGTCAATCCGGTCGTGGGGCCATTTTTATGCACCTGATCCGCATGCGATGAAAACAAGGTTTCCGGGCTCAACACCATTTGACCAGCAGACCGAGGATGATACCTGATAGGTCGTGATCGAAATTGTGAGTCATTGAGTTGGTGGCCCGGTGAATTCAAGGACGGGCTCCGGCTTTTGTAATTGTTTATCCGGACGTGACGTTTATTGCCATTTTATGTTCGATATCATGAACCAGAAATTCGCCACCGCCTTCGTCTTCAGTCTGCTCCAGTTGTCGGCTTGGCCGCATGACCTGCGCACGGAAATGCGGCAGGCCGAGGAGTTTGGGAGAACCGCACCGTCCCTGATCACGCACCATCAGATCCGCCCTTTTTGGTCGGAAGATGGCAGTCATCTGGCTTACCGGGTGAACACCGGGCGCGACATGACCGGGTATTTCAAAGTGGATCTCAAGACTGGACGGAAGGAGCCAGCCTTCGATCAACAAGCACTGGCCGAGGCGTTTGAAAAGCAAACTAACCAAAAGTTTGATGGTAAAACTTTGACACTCGAACAGATAGATATCGCCGCCGATGAGACCATCCGCTTTCAGGCCTTGGGAAAATCCTGGCGCTATGATCCCGCCAGCCAACGCGTGACCCCGGACCAGCTCCAACCTCTCCCTAGCAAACTGCTAGCCCCTTCAGAAATTCGTGACACTCGCCGCGATACCGGCCCGCCGTCCGAACTCATCATCGAAAACGCCACCTCCGGCGAAATCGAAATGTTCTGGGTTCCAGCGGGAGGCAAGCCGACATCCTATGGCAAACTCGCCGCCGGTCAAAGCGCAACGCAAAGCACCTACACCGGACACGTCTGGCTGATGAAAACAGCCGCCGGGGAGCCGCTCGCCGCCGTCGCAACCGAGGACACACCGACGGTTGCGCGCATCACCGGCAAAGTAACAGCGCCGCACGCACGACGCGATGGATCGCCTGATGGAAAATGGACGGCAGGCATCCACGCGCACAATCTCTTTATCACGCCGGTATCGGGTGGCGGAGAAATTCCCATGACAAGCGATGGCACCGCATCCGACCCCTATGACGGCCCGCTCCATTGGTCGCCGGATTCAAAAAAGCTGGTCGCCTTCCGCACCCATAACGTGGAGTCGCGGAAAATTTACATGGTCCAATCCTCGCCACCCGACCAAGTCCAGCCGAAGCTCAAAACCATCGACTATCCGAAACCCGGCGATCCCATTCCGCAGCGGATGCCCCACTTATACGAGATCGCCAGCCACCGGGAAATTTCCATCGACCACGCGCTTTTCAACAATCCATGGGAAAATAACGAGGTCGCCTGGGCGGCGGATTCCTCGGAATTTTCCTTCGTCTATAACCAACGCGGCCATCAGGTGATGCGCATCGTCGGCGTGCGGGCGGACAACGGCACGGCGCGGACGATCTTCGAAGATGTTAGTAAAACATTCATCGACTACTCCCAGAAATTCTACCTGCATCATCTGCCGGAAACCCGCGAACTTCTCTGGGCTTCGGAGCGCGACGGTTACAATCACCTCTATCTGATTGATGCCGTCTCGGGAAATATCAAAAAGCAAATCACTCAGGGAAACTGGAACGTCCGCGAGGTGATGGCGGTGGATGCGGAGAAACGCGAACTGCTGCTGAAAGTCTTGGGCGAGTCCGGCCAGGATCCCTATCAGACGAATTTCGTGCGGGTAAACTTCGACGGCAGCGGCTTCACGCGGTTGACGACGGGTGATGGCAATCACGCCATCGCCTTCTCCCCGGACGGCAAATTCTTGATAGATACCTGGTCGCGGGTCGATCAACCGCCGGTCGTCGAGCTGCGCCACGCGGACGATGGCAAACTCGTCGCCGAACTGGAACGCGCGGATGACAGCGCACTGCAAACCGCCGGTTGGAGCCGCCCGGAACGCTTCGTCGCCAAGGGTCGCGACGGGCAGACCGACATCCATGGCATCATCATCCGGCCGACTCATTTTGACCCGGCGCAACACTACCCGGTTGTGGAGCAGATCTATGCCGGACCCCATGATTTTTTCGTCCGGAAAACCTATGCACCCTGGTCGGGTCTGAACGCGATGGCCGAGCTCGGCTTCATCATCGTGCAGATCGACGGCATGGGCACGAACTGGCGGAGCAAGGCCTTCCATGATGTCTGTTGGAAAAATCTAGCAGATGCCGGCTTTCCGGATCGCATCGCTTGGATCAAGGCCGCCGCCGCGACGCGACCATGGATGGACCTCAATCACGTCGGCATCTACGGCGGTAGCGCGGGCGGGCAGAATGCCCTGGCCGGACTCCTGCATCACGGCGATTTCTATCAAGTCGGTGTCGCGGATTGCGGTTGCCATGACAACCGCATGGACAAAATCTGGTGGAACGAGGCCTGGATGGGTTGGCCGGTGGATATCAGTTACGCACGAAATTCCAACGTCACCCATGCGGCGAAATTAACAGGTAAATTATTGTTAGTCGTCGGCGAGATGGACAGCAACGTCGATCCGGCATCGACCGCGCAAGTCATCAACGCGCTGGAAAAAGCGGATCGATATTTTGAATATCTGCCCATCATGAACGCCAATCACGGTGCGGCGGAAACGCCCTATGGCAAATACCGCCGCGCGGAGTTTCTGGTGCGGAATCTATGCTCGGTGAACGCCGCCGGAAATTGAAAACCCTTCCATGATCCAGCCGCTGCCAGCGGGTCCATGCCTTACTGGGAACGGTTTTCCCACGCTGGGTTTATCTGGTGGATCAATGAATTTTCCGCCCTTGCCTGTTTCCCGGATTCGGGCAGAAATCGCGCATGTTGATTTTTGAAAAAGCGCGTGAGCTGGCGGTGATCCAGTCCGCCGCCGAGGTCATCGGTTGGGATCAGGAAACGTATCTGCCACCCGCCGCCGCAAAACATCGGGCGAGCCAGCTCGCTTGGCTGTCGTCAAAAGCGCATGAACTCGCAACCTCTGCGGACTGGGAGAGGGCACTGGAAACAGCCGTGTCCGCAGACGACGGCGGAGATCCCGTGGTCACGGCGAATCTGCGTGAACTCCGCCGCAGTTTCAACCGCGCAACCAAGCTGCCGGTTGAATTGGTGGCCCGGGATTCGGTGGCCAGCTCGCTCGCGAAACATGCGTGGGCGGATGCGCGGACGCGCTCGGATTTTTCAACCTTCGCGCCGCATCTGGCTACTTTGCTAGAAATCGCCCGTGAAAAGGCCGACCTCTGGGGCTACGCCGACGAACCGTACGATGCGTTGCTAGAAGGTTTCGAGCGCGCGACGAGCACCGCCGCCGTGGCCGGGTTGTTCGATGTGATGCGCCCCGCAGTCCGCGAAATCGCCGCGCTCGCGGTTGCGAATTCCGCCACCCACGCGCCGGGTCTGCCGCCCGGTCCCTACCCGCTGGCCGCCCAACAGAAATTCAACGCACAGGTCGCGGCGGCGGTCGGCTTTGATTTCGAGGCGGGGCGGATCGACACGACGACGCATCCGTTCTGCACCACGCTCGGGCCGCGCGATGTGCGGCTGACCACCCGCTACGATGAGGCGGATTTCACCTCCTCGCTCTTTGGCGTGCTGCATGAAGCCGGCCACGGGCTGTATGAACAAGGCCTCCCATCTGCGGATTTCGGCCTGCCATCGGGTAGCTCGGTTTCGTTAGGCATCCATGAGTCGCAATCCCGGCTGTGGGAAAATCATGTGGGTCGCTCGCGGACATTCTGGGAGAAATGGTATCCTGTTGCGCAGGAAATTTTCTCTCAGTTAGATAGCTTTCCCTTGGAAAAATTTCTCCGTTATCTGTGGCGGGCGGAGTTCTCGCCAATCCGTGTGGAGGCGGACGAGGCGACCTACGACTTGCACATTCTCCTCCGCTTCGGGCTGGAGCGGCGGATGGTGAATGGCAGCCTCGCCGTCGCCGATGTGCCTGCGGCGTGGAATGAATGTTTCCGCGACTTATTCGGCTTCGCGCCGGTGGATGACCGCCACGGTTGCCTGCAGGACATCCATTGGTCGATGGGTGGGTTGGGCTATTTCGCGACTTACACGCTCGGCAACATCAACTCCGCCCAACTCTTCGCCGCCGCTCGAAAAGATCCCGCCGTAGCCGCCGCTTGTGACCGCGCCGACTACCTGCCGCTACTCGGTTGGCTGCGTAAAAACGTCCACGCGCACGGGGCCACGCTCGACCCTGCGGAGTTGATGCGCCAGGCCACCGGCGGCGCCCCTTCGACCGAGGCCTATCTAACCCATCTCAAATCCCGCTATCTCTAACACCATGCCGGACGGACTCTTCATTGTCATCGAGGGCATCGACGGCACCGGCAAATCTACCCAGGCGAGACGTCTGGGCGAGTGGTTCACCGCGCAAGGCCGCGAGGTGGTTCTCAGCCGTGAGCCAACCGATGGCCCATGGGGGAAAAAAGTCCGTGAGTCCGCCGCCACCGGTCGGCTTTCACCGGCAGATGAGTTGAAGTATTTCCTCAATGACCGCCGCCAGCATGTGGCGGAATTGATCGCGCCCGCGCTGGCCGCCGGTAAGGTCGTGATTCTCGACCGCTACTATTTCTCGACGATGGCCTATCAGGGTGCGCGTGGTTTCGATCCAGCAGAAATCCGGCGGAAAAACGAAGCCTTCGCCCCGGTGCCCGATTTACTCATCCTCATGGATTTGGAGGTGGATGCCGCGCTCGCACGCATCGGTGGGCGAGGCGACACGGCCAACGAGTTTGAAAAACGCGAAACCCTGGAGCGCTGCCGGGAAATTTTCCTCGCCCTCAAGGATGAACCCTTCGTGCGGGTGATCGGCTGTCAGGGCAGTCTCGACGAAGTCGCGCGGAAGGTGCGGGCAGTGGTCGATGAGCTTGCGATCTAGCAGACTCTCAACTGCGTGCGTTTTGCATCTATAAGCGCGATTTGCAATGCTTCGCTGGCCCGTCCGGCGTCATACTAGAAGTGTTTATATCTGATTTTCAGAGAGTTATGCCTGTTCATTGCAGTTGGTATCCACCCTGCGAAAGTGACTGGTAGCAAGCGCTGACGGGAACACGCCGGGTTTCCGTAAGTCACGTTCAACGCCGGTAAGAAAAAATAAAATTATGTTAAGTTGGTCACTCACATTTCTCATCCTAGCCATCATTGCAGGGATTCTCGGCTTCGCCGGCATCGCCGGGGCGGCAGCAGGCATCGCGAAGATTCTTTTCTTCGTGTTCCTCGTGCTGTTGATCGTATCCGCATTATCCAGAGCACTGCGCGGCAACAATCCGTAAAATCACCTAACACTAATTCAACGCCATTATGAACTCCACATTATTCAACGACCGTCGCTCCACTGGACTGCTCAATCGCGTCCGCGAGGATGTCTCACATTTGCGGAATGACATCAGTAGTCTGGTATCCCACACGACCAAAGAAACGTTGCCTAACAGCGCCCGTGATCTGGCCGATCAGGCGAAACACCAACTTGCGCTCGGCAGTGCCTATGCGGCCTCGCGCTTCCGCGAATTCCGCGGTCACCCACCGCGCCAATCGGTCGGCTGGGTCGGGGCTGCTGTCGTCGCAGGCTTGCTGGGTTATGGAATATACGCGCTGCTCCGTTCTAACTGCTGTAACAACCGTCCGCCGATTGATGATGCGAACGACGAATCCCATTGAAATCGCTCCGATATCTAACGCATGAGGAACGCGTGTCCTCGATTCACATCATCAAATAGACCACTTCGGACGCTCGGTTTCGAAAGCCATGACGGCTCCGCTCAAGGGATGTTGGAACGAAAGTTTCCATGCCTGTAGTTGGAGTGGTGGGGCTTCGGGATCGAGCGTTTGCTTTTCACCGATGCGGTGGTCCGAGAGGTAAGCGGGATCGCCGACGACCGGGAGGCCGAGCTGCCAGAGGTGGACACGGATTTGGTTAGTTCGACCCGTGCCAAGCTTCGCTTCTAACAAAGTCGTGCCGTCCGGGCCACGTTCGATGACTTGGAAATCCGTTCGTGAGGGCAGGCCATCAATTTCATCGATCAGCCGGGTGCCCATCACATCCGGTTCGGTGGAAATCGGAGCCTCGGAGAAAAACGTGTCTTGCAGGGGATGGCCGAGGGCGCGCACCAGATAGCGTTTGTCCACTGTGCCCTCAAGGAATTGGCGCTGAAGCAAGCGGCAAAAATGGCGGGTCCGCGCGAACACGACGAGGCCCGTGGTGTTAGCATCCAGCCGATGCACCGGGCGCGGATACTTGGGGGCATAGACTTGATTGAGGATGAATTGCAGGGTGTTGCGGTGAAATCGCCCGCTCGGATGCATCGGCAGCGGGGCGGGTTTTTGGATCACCAGAATTGCCTCGTCTTCGTAAAGCACCCGGATATCCGCAGCCACGGGCGGCTCGATGGCGGGCGGGAAAATTTGCACCACGCGCTCGCCACCGCGCACGATATGGTCCTTGTCACGCCCGGTGCCACCGTAGTTTTCGAAGCGCCCGGCCGCGCAACGGGCCGCCCATTCCTCGGGTGGAATTTGTGGAAAAATCCCGACCAGTGATTCTAATAATGTCCGCCCTTCATAGGCCGCCGGGATGTTGATCGGCCGCCGATTTTCTAACATTAACGCGCCGGGCAAGGGCTGAGTCGCCTTGGCCAGCGCTGCGTGCAACACACTGATTCTTTCCGCCATGCGTTCCGGCGCGCTCTTGAAACAATGCGGACAACTCACGCCCTCGACATGCCGTGGGTCTTCCTGATCGGCGGTGTCCAAGGGGGCTTGGCAGGCGAAACAAACCGCGAAGTTGGATTCCCGCAAGCCGGGGTCCACGCCTACACGCTGGTCGAAGACGAAGCACTCGCCATCATAGTGATCGCCGCCACATTCCTCGAAATACTTGAGGATGCCACCATCGAGCTGATAGATGTTTTTAAAGCCTTCCTGCTCCATGAACGGTCCGGCCTTTTCGCAACGAATGCCGCCGGTACAGAACATGACGACCGGCTGGTCCTTGAGCGCTGGGGACAATTTTCTAACCGCATCCGGAAATTCGCGGAAGGTGTTGATGTGCGGGATGAGCGCGTCCTTGAAGGTGCCGAGCTGCACCTCGTAGTCGTTGCGCGTATCGAGCAAGGTGACCGGGCGGCCCTCGTCGAGCCAACGCTTCAACTCAGCGGCGGCGATCTTCGGCGAGGTATAGTCCGCTGGTCGGATACTCTCCATGCCGAAGGAAATGATTTCCTTTTTCACCCGCACCAACATGCGATTGAACGGCTGCTTGTCGCTGATGCTGACCTTGGGTTCCAAGGCTTCGAGGCCCGGGATCTGGCGCAGTTTATTCAACAGCAAATCGATAGCATCCGCCTCACCGGCGACAAAGAGGTTGATCCCCTCCGTGCTCAAAAGGATGGTTCCCTTGAGGTTCCAAGCCTTGCAAAACGCGGTCAGCTCCTCGCGCATGTCCTTGAGACCCGTGAGCGCGGCGAAGCGGTAGGTGGAGATGTTCGTGACGGCAGACACGCTTGGAAATCACCACGGGCTAGAGGAAACTGCAAGCGTGAGCATCACCCGAAGAGCGCCGCGACGGGGACGCCTTTATCGGCGATTTTGAAGGGGCGTTTTGATGGCGACATGACCACGGTGTCGTAAGGAAGCGAGAGCGCGTGGGCGATGGTGGCATTGAAATCCTGGACGCTGACGAGGCCGTCCTTCACCTTGTTGCCCGCCGGATCGGTGCTGCCGTATTTCATGCCGCCTTTGATGCCACCGCCGGCGAGGAGGCAGGAAAATGCCTCGGGGTGGTGATCGCGACCGTCTTTGTGCTCGGCGTTGAGGGTCGGCGTGCGGCCGAATTCGGTGGCGACGACCACGAGCGTGTCCTTGAGTTTTCCCGATTTTTCCAGATCCGTGATGAGGGCGGCGTAGGCTTGGTCGAACTCAAGACAACGGCCAGCGACGCCGGTGAAATTGTCATAATGGGTGTCCCAACCGCCGAGCTGAACCTCAATGAAACGCACGCCATTTTCCACCAAGCGGCGGGCTAACAGACAGCCTTGGGCGAAGCGGCCCTTGCCGTAGAGTTCGCGGGTGGCCTCGGGTTCTTGTTGGAGATCGAAGGCTTTGAGATCCTTGGAATTCATCAGCGTGATGGCTTCCCGATAGAGTTCCTCATAAGCTTTCACGTCCGCATTCGCATAGCGGTCGTGGAACTGGCGGTTCAGCTTGTCGGCGAGTGTTAGGCGTCGCTCGAAATCCTGCTGGCTCACTGCATCGGCGCGGTGGGAGTCCTGGAGTCCTTGGTCCGGGCTACCGATGAGGGCGGCGGAAAATTTAGCACCCAGAAACCCGCCGCCCGTGAATTCGGGGGCGCTGTCCACCGCGATGAAGCCCGGCAGTTCCGGATGAATGCGGCCGCCGAGACGCAGCACCCACGAACCGAGCGCGGGGTGCTTGATCGTCCCACGCGAGTTATAGCTAGTGTGCATGATATAGGAACCTTGTTCGTGGGCACCTTGGGTCGAGTTCATTGAGTTAATGACACAAACCTTATCCATCACTGCGGCGGTTTTCTTTAGATAGTGACCGACCATCACGCCATCCGCTTTGGTGGGAATCGTCTCGGTGCTGCCCATCACATCCTTTTTCTTCGGCTTCGGATCGAAAGTGTCCACATGACTCATGCCGCCGGACATGTAGAGATAGATAACGCTCTTCGCCGTGCCGCCCTTGGCAGCGGTGACAGGCGCGGCCTCTGCCAAGGTGCCGCCTAACATGGGGAAAAGATGCACGCCGAGATAGGCGCGGGCCGCGTTCGAGACGAACTGCCTGCGGGTGAGTTCGTCAGCTTTTAGCAAAGGGTTCACGGGAGTTATGGGTTTTATTGAAGGAAGAGAAACTCGGCGGACATGACGAGGGCGGAGACGATGTTTCGGTAGCCGGCATCGCCTTGGGATTTCACTTCGTCGAGCATCCACGACATTTCCTCGGTGCTCGGCGGGCGGCTGAGAATGGCGATGTATAAGCGGCGGACTTTCTCCTTTTCGGTCGTCGCACCATCGAGGGTTTTATACAAATGCGCCGAAGTTTTATTCACCAGTTCCCGTTGCACGAAACCATTCATCAGGGATAGCACTTGTCCGACATTCGGTTCGCGGCTGGAGGCTTCCACGACCTCCCGATCCGATGCGCCGAACAGATAGAGAAAGTGATCGCGCGGCGCGGGTGATGGCAATTCGGAGGCACGGATTTTAGCATCTTTGTTATAAGCGCGGACGTCGTTCATCAGGGTCATTGAGTTCGCGCCGCTGTTGCCGGGGCTATCGCTTTTCACCTCGCTGAGGAACTTGGAGAAATAGGCGCGAACTTCCCTTTCCGACTTGAGGGCGAGCACTTCCTTGGAAAGCTCTGGCATCGATTTCTTGCCGACGAGCACGGGCTGGCCAGCCACATAGATGCGCTCGTCGAGTGGGCGCATCGGCTGTTTGTCAGGATCCCCGGCAGCAAGGGTGACGAGCGAATCCCAGATTTGTTCGGCAGACAGGCGCTCGATCTTGCGGCCATGGAAATCGTCGCCGCCTTCGACGACGGATGGATTTGGATTGGTGGCGAATTGGAAGGTCTTGGTTAGCAGCAGGACATGCTGGAATGCGCGCAAATCGTAGCCCAGATCGACGATGAGTTTGCCGATATAGCCAACCAGTTCCGGGTAGTTGGATTTGGCTGCTGGGACGAATTGGTCGATCGGTTCATAGACGCCTTTTCCCATCACATGCTTCCACATGCGGTTGGCGATGACCGATGGAAATTGTTCGCCGGTTTTTGAAATGATCCATCCGGCGAGTTTCTCACGGCCCTTGGGTTTTTCACGTTTTCCGGACATCAGCACTGCCTGACCGAAAGGGGTGTGGGCTCCGACCACGTCGCCGGGCTTGCCGTCGTGATATTGGTAATCCGTGGGCAGCTCGATCTGGCCGGTGCCGCCGCCGCCGAGGGACATGCCGTAAACGCGGTCCCAGATGACCCGCGCCACCTGCGCTTCCGGGTTGTTATCGCGCTTTTCTGACGTCAACTCATTCCAAAGCGTCTGCATTTTCTCCCGGCCTTCCTCGCCTTGGCCGTGGGTGAATGCGGCGAGGCGATAGAAATCATGGCGCTCGGTGGTGCCGAAGGGGTCATCGTGGCACTGGGCGCACTCCATGCGGGTGCCGAGGAAAATCCGCATCGTATTCGCGACGTTATCCAGCGGCATGCCACGGTCGCGGGTGTAGTAGCCGACCGCCGCCGTGGCCGGATCCCAGCCGTCGCCCGAGGAGGAAATCAGGTGCTCGGTGAACTCGTTCCATGGCATGTTGTTGGCCATCGCGGTGCGAATCCAATGGCGATAGGGTTCGAAGTCGCCCCGGCCGTCAACCACCCGCAGGAGATCGAAGGCCCAGTTCGCCATGTGGCTGGAGAATCCTTTTGATTTCAGCAAATATTCCACCAGAGCCTCGCGTTTGGTGGGGTCTTGGATTTCCAAAAACTCGAGCGCTTCCTCCGGCGTTGGAATGCGCCCGACCGATACCAAGAAGGCCCGACGCAAAAAAGTCGCGTCATCGGTGACCTCGGGCACGGGCAGATTCTTGCTGCGGTAAAATGCGGCGATATATTGATCCACCTGCAGGGCGGCCTTTTTCAGGGATTTGAGATCGTCCTGGGGCTTTGCATTCCAGGAGCTCTGGGCCATGAGACAGCCGAGTGAGGCGGCTACGGTCACAGCGGCGAAAGTGAGGGAGCGTTTCATGACATTTGGTCTAAAACGGAAACTAGCGACGCCGGAGGAGATGTCAATTTACCTCTTCATGGCGTAGTGGCTGCGGAAATTTCCTGCAGGATCGGCAAATCCGCAGCGGCCCACGCGAGATCGGCGAAATTTCCCGGCGCGCACCAGAGCAGTTGCTCGTGTTCGATGGCCCGCAGCTCGCCGCCGATGATTTTGCAACGGAATGGCAGCAAGCGGATCGTCCGCTCGGCGTAGGTCCAAATCACCGGTGCAAGCGACGCGCCAACTTCGATCTCCACCGCGAGTTCTTCGCACAGCTCGCGGACGAGGGCCGCTTCGGGCGACTCCCCCGGCTCGACCTTGCCGCCGGGAAACTCCCACAAGCCGCCGAGATGTTTCCCTGACGGTCGCAGGCATGCGAGGAATTCCCCGGCCGGATTTTCGATCACGCCGCAAACCACATCCATCATTGCGCGTCAGGCTGGACGACGGGACCGGCAGCGGTCAACCAAGGCGTGATGAAATCTCGAGTCCGCAGCGCAAAAAAGCCGCCGGATTTGATCCAGCGGCTTTTTGAAATCTTGGGGTTGTGTGAAAATCAGGCGAGAGTGCCTTCTTTTTTCTCATCGCCGTCCTTTTTGTCGCCGTCTTTCTTCTCGCACTTATCACACTTGGCAAGGGTGCCTTCTTTTTTCTCATCGCCGTCTTTCTTATCGGCGTCTTTTTTCTCGCACTTGTCGCACTTGGCGATCGTGCCTTCTTCTTTCTTGGCCTTATCCTTGTCGCATTTTCCCTTTTCGCACTCGCTGGCGAAGGCTGGGAGAACCATGAATGAGGCGCAGAGCGCGGTGAGGATCAGTTTCATATTGGTGGTGTTGGTTTGGTTTTTGGGGTTCAGATTCGGGAGTAAATTATTCTCGGGCGGCAGATTCGCCAGCGGAATGTTAATCGGGAAAATTTCATCGCACGGGAAAAATCGTCCGACAGCCTACAATAAACTCCGCCGGAGTCAGGATGTTTCTAAAAATGTCCAACTTTTTTCCGGCCCGCGCGAAGCATGATTGAGCTTGGCCCGGCAAGGGTTATGGCCTATTTCCCGCCTCCCGCCCGTGTCATTTTCCGTCCTCGCCACTGATCCCACGACCGCCGCCCGCTGCGGGCGCTTGGTTTTACCCCATGGCACCGTGGAAACGCCGATCTTCATGCCGGTGGGCACGCAGGGCACGGTCAAGACCCTGCATCCGGCGGAACTTGAGCGGCTCGGTGCGCAGATTATTTTGGGAAATACCTATCACCTCTGGCTGCGGCCCGGCCACGAGTTGATCCGCGAACTCGGGGGCCTGCACGATTTCACCACCTGGCGGAAACCCATGCTCACGGATTCCGGCGGTTTCCAAGTCTGGTCGCTGGCGAAATTGCGGAAAATCACCGAGGAGGGCGTCCGTTTCCAGAACCACCTCGACGGCTCGAAAATGCTGCTCACTCCCGAACTCAGCATGGAAATCCAGGCGGCGCTCGGCTCGGACATCGCGATGCTCTTCGACGAATGCCCGCCCTACCCCTGCGATGAAGCCTACGCCGCGAAATCACTCGCACTCACTAGCCGCTGGGCCGTGCGCTGTAGGGACTGGGTGGCCAAAAATGAGCCGCAGTCCGGCACGGGCAGGCAGCAGCATTTCGGCATCGTCCAAGGCTCGGTCTTCGCGGATCTCCGCGAGCAATCGGCGCGGGAACTCGTCGCGCTCGACTTCGATGGTTACGCGATCGGCGGGGTTTCCGTGGGCGAGCCGGAGCATGAGATGTTCCGCGCCATCGACAATGCCGTGCCGTTTTTGCCTGCCGACAAGCCGCGCTATGCCATGGGCCTCGGCACTCCGCCGCAGATCCTTGAAATGATCGCCCGTGGTGTGGACCTGTTCGACTGCGTGATGCCCACCCGCATCGCGCGCCACGGCATGGCCTTCACCCTGGATGGCCCGATCAATATCAAGAACCTCATCCACGCCAAAGACCCACGGCCGATCTGTGAAAGCGCCCACCCGCACGTCGCCGGATTTTCCCGTGCCTATTTACGCCACCTTTTCCGCGCGGGCGAAATCCTAGGTTTGCGGTTGCTTTCCTTCCACAATCTGCATTTCTACCTCTCCCTCGTCGCCGGGGCGCGAGAAGCCATCGCCGAAGGGACATTCCCCGCCTATCAAACTTCCTTCGTCCAGCGCTACACCCGATCCGCATTACCATGACCTCCATCCTCGCATTTACCGGCACCTCCATCCTTGCTGCCGACGCCTCTAGCATTTTCGGCAACGGCATGATCTTCCCGCTGGTGATGATCGTGATGTTCTATTTTCTGCTAATCCGCCCCCAGCAAATGCAGCGCAAGGAACAGGCCGCCCGCGCCGCCGCCCTCCAGTCTGGCGACAAAGTGATCACCTCATCCGGCATCCACGCCATCGTCCACAATGTGAAAGAGCACACCGTCGTCCTCAAAGTCGCCGAGGGCACCATGCTGGAGTTTGACAAATCCGCCGTCGCCACCGTCATGAAAAAGGACAGCCCGGCCACCAAGTAAGCCCATTTCCCCAACCTAGCCCGCCCCTCACCCGGAGTATAAAACTGCCTTCTGACCATGCTTGCCGCCACTGCTTTCTACGATGATGCCCTGACCCTCTTTCTCACCGGAATGGTCCTGATGATCTTATTCTTCTGGTATTTCGCCACCGAAATCGAGCGCCGGAAACGCAACGTCGGCACCGTCCTCACCATTGGCATCTGCGCCCTCTGCATCGCCGCTTCATGGCCACCCAAGGTGCGCCTCAAGGGCGGCATCGACATCCTCGGCGGCTCCTCCTTCACCCTCCACATCCAGCCTCGCGTCGATACCGATGGCGTGGAAATGCCCATCACCCCGTCCCAAGTGGACAAGGCCATCGAGGTCATAGAAAAGCGCCTTAACGGCATGGGCACCGCCGAGCCGATCATCGCCCGCCAAGGCACCAACGGCATCATCCTGCAAATGCCCGGCGTCGAGCCCGAGGAGTCCGACCGCATCCGCGCTACCCTGCAAAAAGTCGCGAAACTCGAATTCCACGAGGTCAGCACGCGCAACGATGAGGTCGGACCGGACCGCAAGTCCATCGCCGAGCGCGTCGCCAACCACACCGAGAAAGTCCCCGGCTACCAAGCCTTCATTCATAAAATCAAGGATCAGGACGGCAAGGAAACCCAAGTCCCCATCCTCCTCAAACGCCTGCCCGCGCTCGGTGGTTCGGACATCGCCATCGCCCATCCTTCCCAACAGCAGAACGATGCCGTTGACATCACGCTCAACAACGACGGCACCGACAAAATGATCGCCCTCACCCAGAACATGCGTGAAGGCATTGACCGCATCGCCATCGTTCTCGACGGCGAGGTCATCAGCGCACCCCGCGTGAACAAGGTCCCGCTCGGCAAGCAGTTCATCATCGAAGGCCTCCGCGACCCCGGCGAGCCCCAAAAGCTCGCCAACTCCCTCATGAACCCCTTGGAAAACGCCCTCGTCGTCGATGAAATGCGCCAAGTCTCCCCCACCCTCGGCACCACCGTCGTCACCCAAGGTCTCTACGCCGGCGTCCTCTCGCTCTCCATGACCTTCCTCTTCGTCCTGCTTTACTACCGCGTTTCCGGCTTCATCGCCATCGTCGGACTCATCGTCAACACCATCATGCTCTTCGGCATCATGTCCATGTTCGGCTTCACCTTCTCCCTCCCTGGCATCGCGGGGATGGTGCTCACTGTCGGCATGGCCGTCGATGCGAACGTCCTCATCTACGAGCGCCTACGCGAGGAAATCGAGCACGGCAAGACCCTCAAGCAAGCCCTCGAAGCCGCCTACGACAAGGCCTTCACCGCCATCTTCGACTCCCACGTCACCTCCCTCATCACCGCCTTCATCCTCTTCTGGTTCGGTGGCAGCGCCGTCAAAGGCTTCGCCATCACCCTCATCATCGGCGTCACCGCCTCCCTCTTCTCCGCCATCCTCGTCACCCGCGTCATCTTCCGTTGGGGCATGGACCTCGGCCTATTTGCGAAACTCAGCTTCCTCCACCTCATCAAGTCCGCCCACTACGACTTCATGGGCAAGCGCCGTCTCTGCATCAGCCTCGCCGTCGCCACCATCATCCTCTCCCTCGGTGCCTTCGCCTATCGTGGCGAGCGCGCCCTCGGCATCGACTTCACCGGCGGCACCATCATTAAATTCCAGCTCGGTAAAGAGACCAAAATCCCCCTCGATGACGTCCGCAAAATCATCTCCGAGATGCACCTTTCCAAAGCCGCCTACCCGCAGCAAGAAAGCAATCTCGCCACCGGCACCCTCCTCACCATCCGTTGCGCCAGTGACGACGTGAAAAAGAACGTCACCGACACCACCCAGATCATTACCAAGCTCCGCGAATCCATCCCCGCCCTCAGCGCGAAAAAACCCGACGGCAAAGGCTACCTTATCGACGCCAACCAAGACGAAGTCTCCGCCCTCATCGGCGGCACCTCCCTCAATCAATCCCTCATCGCCATCGTCCTTGGACTCCTCGGCATCGTCGTCTATCTAACCTTCCGCTTCGAGTTCTCCTTCGCCCTCGGCGGCTTCGTCGCCATCTTCCACGACATCATCATCTGCGTTGGCATCGTCGTCCTCATGGGCCGCGAGCTTTCGCTGATCCACGTTGGCGCGGTCCTCACCATCGCCGGCTATTCCATCAGCGACACCATCATCGTCTTCGACCGCATTCGCGAAATGCTGCTCTACCGGACCGACTCCGTGGAAAAGATCATGAACGAAGCCGTCAACGCCACCCTCTCCCGCACCATCCTCACCTCCGGAGCCACCCTCATCAGCGTTGCCATCCTCGCCTTCATGGGTGGCGGCTCCGCCCTGCGCGACTTTGGTGAAATCATCTTCATCGGCATCATCGTCGGCACCTTCTCCTCCATCTTCATCGCCTCCCCCGTCGTCCTCTGGTGGAGCAATCGCAGAGGTGGCAACATCCGCGAAGTCGTCCTCGCCACCGCCGCCAAAGCCGAGTCCATCTCCGCCGCGCCCTAAACCGCAAGCGGCGCAGCAGAAAGTGCCACCCCCGAGGCCCAAGGTCCAAGCTCAGTTCCCGCCTATTTCCCGCCTTAATCGACCCCGCCGGGACCGTTGTCGATCTTACCGGCAGCGGGATTCAGTTCCAAGAGCACGGCATGGAGGCGATCGCGGGCGGCCTCGCTGGCCGCAGTCCAATCGCCCGGGCCGATGAGCTTTTCCGTGAACGGGGCGTCGCTCATGTCGTAGAGTTGGTCGTGCTCATTGAGCTTCCAGCCCTGTTCGCGCACGTACCAATCCTCACTGGCCTGGACAAAGGCCCATTCGCGCGGCGTGCCGAGTTCGCCCCGCAATTGCGGCGCAATGCTGCGGCTGTCGTAGGTAAATCCTGCGGGGAGCTGCCTGCCAGCGATTTCTGCAAACGTCGCGAGCATGTCGGTGAAGTTCACAATGTCCTTCGATACCACTCCGGCGGGCGTCACCCCCGGCCAGCTTGCGATGAGCGGCACGCGGGAACCGCCTTCCAGCATGGTCCCCTTCCAGCCGTCGAGCATCCGGCCATGCACGGGTGAGGGATCGCCCTCGGCGGTCCCGTTATCGCCAGCAAACATCACGAGCGTGTTCTCGCGCAGGCCGAGATTTTGCAGCTCGGCGACGAGTTCCCCCACCTGTTTGTCCATGTATTTGATGTTGTCGTCGTAGCGCTTATGGCCGTCGAAAGGCGGTGAGTCGGGCGTGTGCATCGTCGGCCTGTGAACGAGGTGCATCGCGTAATAAAGAAAGAACGGCCGAGTCGTGTTCCGCCGGATGAAGTCGAGGCTGTAAGCTTGAATCTGATCGGGATTATACATGACCGAATCGGTCTTCACGGTCTTCCCGTTCTCGATGAACGAATTCTTCCAATACCAGCCGAGATCCGAGGGATCGGTCATGTATTCGTCAAAGCCCCAAGCGTTCGGCGTCTCGCGGATCTGCCGCCACTTGCCGGATTCGCAGGTCGCGTAGCCAGCTTCCTTAAGGAGTCTCGCCATCGGATATTCATCTGCCGCTTTGGCCCCCGGCCTACCCGATTCCCACGAGTCATTGGTAATGCCGCCGGTGCGGAAGGCGTAACGACCGGTCATGAGCGCACAGCGCGAAGGTCCGCACAGCGGCGCGGCATAGCAGGTCTCAAAGCGGGTGCCGGACGCCGCAAGTGCGTCAATTTGCGGCGTCTTGTGCAAATCGGAGCCGCAGCAACTCACGTCGTCCAAGCCGACGTCATCGGCGAGGATGAAAATGATATTGGGTCTTGCCGCAATGGCGCACTCAGCATCCGGGAGCGTGAGCGCAAGGCCGAGCAGGCATGTGAGGGATCTCACAACGGCTGGAAATTTACTTGGGGTGGAAGGCTCAGGAAACAGCCCTTGGACCTGCGGTGGGTGGGAAAATTGATGGATGCTCACGGTTGATTTCTTCCTTATGTGCGGTGCTAGATGGCACAGGAAGAGCCTCTTGTCTGAGGAATTTTCGCTTTCCGCCAATTTATCAAAAATCTCACCAAGCTGGCTGACGGATATGGGCAATTTCGTGTCACGCAGTGGATGGCCCGGAGAACTGTCCCAAAACGAACTCAGTTTTACGGCGGGCTCACGGCGTTGAGGCGACCGAAGAGCGTGGTGCCGGGGGAAGCTGCGCTCACTGGGACCTCTGCGACGACGTGGATGAGCCTAAAGAGGAAAATGGAAAACTCGCCAGAACGCGGCAAGTGACGTAATTTCAAAGTCATGGATGCTCCCATGGCTGTGATTTCCGCTCACCCGGCGGGTGAGACAAGAACTTCCCCTCAATACCCATCTGGAACC
>JANXMQ010000107.1 GCA_025354565.1 Akkermansiaceae bacterium | reverse complement strand
GGTTCCAGATGGGTATTGAGGGGAAGTTCTTGTCTCACCCGCCGGGTGAGCGGAAATCACAGCCATGGGAGCATCCATGACTTTGAAATTACGTCACTTGCCGCGTTCTGGCGAGTTTTCCATTTTCCTCTTTAGGCTCATGAATTTGGTAATCCTGATCGCTTTGGCAAGAATGAATTTGGGGATTTCGCGGTGATGGCAGCCTCCGCTTGCTTCTGGCCTTGATTCAAGCGCGAGTTCCTGCTTGCTTCCGCCATGCGCATCCTAATTACCGGCGGGGCCGGGTTTCTCGGTTCCCACCTCTGCGAACGCCTCCTCAACGAGGGAAACGAGATCATCTGCTTGGATAATTTTTTCACCGGCCGGAAACGCAACATCACCCACCTGCTCAATCATCCGTATTTCGAACTGGTGCGCCACGATGTGACCGAGCCGTTCAAATACGAGGTCGATCAGATTTACAACCTCGCCTGCCCCGCCTCGCCGCCGCACTACCAGCACAACCCGATCAAAACCACCAAGACATCCGTGATGGGCGCGATCCACTGCCTCGGCCTCGCGAAACGCACCGGTGCCCGGGTTTTCCAAGCCTCCACCTCCGAGGTCTATGGCGACCCGAACGTCCACCCGCAGCCGGAATCCTATCACGGCAACGTCAATCCCATCGGCATCCGTGCCTGTTACGACGAGGGAAAACGCTGCGCGGAAACCTTGTTCTTCGACTATCACCGCCAGAACAAGGTCGAGATCCGGGTGGTGCGGATTTTCAATACCTACGGCCCGCGCATGTTACCGGACGATGGTCGGGTGGTCTCGAATTTCATCGTCCAAGCCTTGCAGGGCAAGGATCTCACGATCTATGGCGACGGCAGCCAGACCCGCTCGTTCTGTTATGTGGACGATCTGATCGAGGGCTTCATCCGCCTCATGAACCACCCCACGCTCACCGGCCCGGTCAACCTCGGGAATCCCGGCGAGTTCACCATGCTCCAGCTCGCGGAACTGGTTTTGAAAAAAGTCGGTGGCCGCTCAAATATCACCTATTTCCCGCTCCCCGGAGATGATCCGAAGCAGCGTCAACCGGATATTTCGCTCGCCCGTGCGGAACTCGGCTGGAGCCCCACGATCGCGCTTGATCAAGGGCTGGAAACGACGATTGACTACTTTCGCAAGCTCTTGGCAGAAAGCTGAAAACGGCGGCGTTGAATTTATGATAACCCGTATGCATGGGCGGCGTATCCAGAGGAATCATGCCGCGTTTCACCATCCCCATTTTCCTGATCCTTGCGATTTTGGTGATGGGTGCTGAGCCGGGTATCGGCGTCGCGCCAGTCTCTCACGAGATCCGTCCTGAAGCGGCGGGGAAAGCGAATCCCGACTGGATTTGGAAAAGCGCGGCCCCAGTGGATAAGGAAATCGCATTTTTCCGGCGTGAATTCGAGTTGCCCCCGGAAGTGACCAGCGCGGTCATCACCATCACCTGCGATGACTGGCACCGCCTGTTCGTCAATGGCCGCGAAATCGGTTCGGGGGCCGATTGGATGCAACCCCGCACCTACGAGGTGTTGGCCAACCTCAAGCCAGGTGCTCGAAATGTCATCGCGGTGGAAGGTCGCAACGATAGCGGACGCGCCGGCCTGATCCTGCGGTTTCGGGCGACGCTCAAGGACGGGAAAAAACTCCACGTCGTTTCCGACGCCAGTTGGCAGTGCAGCAGCGAAGCTCCCGACGGCTGGCAAACACCCGAATTCATGGCCAGCGCGTGGCCAAAAGCCGTGGTCGTCGGAAAAATCGGCAAGCCCCCGTGGGAGGCCGTCACTCTTCCTGAGGCGGAGTAACCGACACGACTATAGACACCCACAACCACAACACCCTGAATCAAATCAGCAGCTCCGGCGGCACAGATGGCGTGAAACCCATTACCGTCCGTGGCAGCACCAATGAGTCCGCCAAGGTGAAGTTGAAACCCAACCTTGCCAACCATTGGAGCGAAAAATCCGGCACCACCGAAACCGCGCATTATTACTACCTTTTCGACGGCACCCTCGCCGCCCACTATGATTACGATCCTTATGGGAAACGCAGCACTCAATACCAATCTAGCATTTATCAAGACGGTTGCGACCTCGCCTACACCGGCCACTACATCCAACTAAGCCCGGTGGCAGGACAGACTGAGTTGGAACTGACATTCTACAGGCCGTATGATCCAGAATTGGGAAGGTGGCCATCCAGGGACCCCATTGGGGAGGAAGGGGGATTGAATCTTTATGGGTTTGTCGGGAATGATGGGGTGAACAAATCGGATTATTTGGGTAATGTAGAATTGGAGAATGAGGATCAGCCATGCAGTCAATCGGATGCTGAAACCTGGAAGTGTAAAATCAACAAGCTGATGATTGATAATGAGAATTCATCTGCGGGAAATGGCAACAAAGTTAAATTGGCAGCTAAGCTTGAACACGATAAATGCAAAAGCGCCAAATGGGTCTGGACTACTTGTTACTGGGGAGGTGAAGAAAAATATGAAGGCAAGACCTCGTGGGAGGGGGAAATTCCATACGTTTACACTGGTTTCGCGCAGGACGCCACTTCCGCATGTGCCGTAACATTCAGATTCTATTGGTTAGAATGCACATGTGTAGATAAGGACAAAAAACTCTGGAAATGGAAAAGAAGGGAGAGGATAGCAACCGCCGAGTTAATGCGCACAGATGGCCCGGGGAAAGTTACAAAGGAAAAAAATCGGCTGGGGACTGGAAGCTATTGGTCGATGATAGACAGCCTATTCAAGGTCGCAATCCAGATGGATCATTACCTCCTTTTGTGCCCTAAGTTGGAGAAAAATATAAAAATCCCACATGTACTAAAAATACAATTGATAGTATTGTTATCTACAGTTGCGCTGGTGTGCTGTGGCGAAACTGATCACAAAGATAAACGACAAGATGGCCATTATCGATTGGCTACATCTACTGAGCGAGCAAACCAACCTGATGAACTAGAAATTAGTCTGAGTAAAATCTGGCTACCCCGCGTATTCTTGGAAAAGGTTAGCTTTCAAGACGCGCTATCTCTCGGCTTGAGCAGAGCTTCTGAGCTTGGACCCAAACGCCCTTTTACCTTCCCGGTTAAAGGTGGGGAATTAGCTGACGAAATGAAGGTTACGGTAGATGTTAGGGATATCAACTTTTTAAATTATTTGGATATACTTTGTTACCAGACGGGCCTTGTATGGTCCATTGAAAACAATGAGCTAACATTTAGATCTCGTGAATCGAGGTGAACTGGTGAACGGGGTCGGGCCTAGATTTTTCAAATTTGAATAGTGGCGGATGTCCTATTTCAACCGCGCTCTATTTTTCATGAAAAACCCCGAGCTGGACGCCATGACAGGGCCAGCTCGGGGTGGATGGACTTGGGGGCTGTGACGTCCGGGTGAGGACGTCTGGAACTTGGGACTTCTCAAGCTCGGGTGGCGGTGCCAGATTTTCGCCATGCCTGAACCCGACGCTGCCACGCTTGTGATTTTGCTAGCCTCATGCCTCGGGTTGTTGGCGCTGATCTTGGCGATGCTGGGGCGCTTCTCATCACGCTTGCAGCGGATCGAGGCGCTATTGGTTCAGGTCAATAGCCGGGTGGAATCGGTGGAGACGGCGCAAACGGAGGCGGTGGCCCATGCGGGTGGGGCTTTTGAGACGTTTTTGGAGGAAGATCCGGCCCGCCGGAAGCTGACGAAGAGCGAGCAATTCAGCGCGTATCGCAAGTGGCGGCACGATAATGGGATGAATTGGTCGAATTCATGAATGGGGTGGCTGCGGTGCGGAGCGCGGGGGCAGTCGCGTAGATGAAGCGCAATTTTTTCCTGATTTTCGCATTGCCAGACGCGGCCTCGTTTGCATTCTCCCGCCGTCCAGAGCTTCTTCGGATTTTTCTGGAAAACAGCTTGTGAAAATTTTCACAAGCTGCATTCTCCGCCCACAGCAACGCGCTTCACATGGCTAATATTTTTCCCCGTTGGACCAATTTACTACCCCTGAAAATCGCTTTCTGCGCTGGCACTGTGGCGGCAGGTGTGGCAGCGGCCTTCGCTTACTACGCGACTCCTAAGGCCCAGGTGGCAGGTTACCAACCCGCGCAGCCGATCCCATTTTCCCACCGCATCCACGTCGATCAGATCGGGCTGGATTGCCGGTATTGCCACTCGTTTGTGGATGTTTCCGGTCACTCGAATGTGCCGACGGGGAGCACTTGCTGGAACTGCCACCAGCACGTCCAGCGGGACAGTCCGAAACTCGCGCCACTCCATAAGTCGATGGATGTGAATTATGTCGGCTACGACGGCAAGCCGATCGAGTGGGTGCGGGTCCACAAGGCTCCAGACTATGTTTATTTCAACCACTCGGCGCACGTGAACCGGGGGATTTCCTGCCAGAGCTGCCACGGCAACGTGAATAAAATGGAGGTCATCTACCAAGCGGAGTCGCACTCGATGGGCTGGTGCCTTGATTGCCACCGTGCGCCGGAGAAGAACCTCCGCCCGCTGGAGGAAGTTTATAATTTCGGCTACAACGCGCAGACCTTCATTTCCAACAATCCGCAGCTCGGTGTGAAAACGACCGAGGAACTCGGCCTCAAGCTGAAGGAGCAGTTCATGGTGAATCCCAAGGCGACCTGCACCACCTGCCACCGTTGATCCACCCGCCTGATGTCCCAAATTTCCACAATTTCCGCAGTTTAACATGAGTAAGCGCATTTGGCACCACCCCGAAGTTCCCGCCAGCGAAACCACCGTCGCTTGGCGCAGTGCGGGCCAGCTTGAGGACACCGCTGATTTCCGCCAGTGGCTGGACCGGGAGTTTCCGCAGGGAGCCGCCGAGTTGGCGAACGAGGGCGAGGTGGAGACTTCCCGGCGCTCGTTCTTGAAATTGATGGGGGCGTCCACCGCGTTGGCTGGATTTGGGATGGCGGCCTGCCGTCGCCCGGAAGCCTACATCGTCCCCTACACCAAGGCTCCCGAGTGGGTCATTCCCGGCAAGGCGACGTATTATGCCTCGGCCATGCCGCGCGCCCATGGGGCGACGCCGCTGGTGGTGACGACCTTCGAGGGCCGTCCGACCAAGCTCGCGCCAAACCGCTTGCACCCGGATATGGAAGGCACGGATGCTTTCGCCCAGGCCTCGGTGCTGGATCTCTACTCGCCCTCGCGTTCGCGGAGATTTTTATATGCTGGGAAACCTGCCCCGCGCGCCGACTTCGAAGGTGTTTTGAAAACCCTCGCGGCTGATAAATCGGCGAAGGTCGGTTTCCTCTTCGGCGCGGACGACAGCCCGACCCGCAAGCGCCTGACCAAAGAGCTGGCCACGAAATTCACCGCCGCAAAGTTCTATCAGTATGAAGCGCTTACCGGGGACGCTGCGGCCATGACGCTGGGCGACGGGGTGAAGCTGGTGGCGGATTTCGCGAAGGCGGACCGGATCGTCTCGCTCGACTGTGATTTTGCAGGAACTGACCCGCAGGGCCCGGTGACGCCCTTTTTCGACCGCCGCAAGCCGGAAGGCAAAGCCTACGAAAGCAAGCCGGATGCGGAAAAAATGAATCGCCTCTACTCGGTGGAAGCCGCTTTCACGCTGACCGGCGGCATGGCGGATCACCGCCTGCGCGTTGCCCCGAGCCAAGTCAACGCCGTGGCCGCGCAACTCGCCCGTGAACTCGGAGTGAAGGCTGCCGTCGCCGCCGTGGCTCCCGAACTCACCGATCCAAAGCACGTCGCCTGGGTGAAAGCCCTCGCCGATGACCTCAAGGAAAACTCTGGAAAATCTGCGGTGCTCGCCGGTTCCCGCCAAGTGCTATCCGTGCATCTGCTGGCCCACGCCATCAACGTCGCCCTCGGCAACATCGGCGAAGGCAAGCCGCTCGTCGCGCTGCAAACCGAGACGCAAGGCCTCGGCACACTCGCCACCCTCAAGGCGGACATCGACTCGAAGGCGGTGGAAACGCTCATCTTGTTCACGCCATCGAACCCGGTGTTCGATGCCCCGGCTGATCTCAAATTCGCCGAGTCATTTTCAAAACTGAAGACCAGCATCCATCTCGGGATGCGCACGGATGCGACCGCGCACGCTGCGACTTGGCATGTGCCAGCCGCGCATTACCTAGAGTCGTGGGCGGACGCCCGCAGCTCGCGTGGGGTTTATACCGTGGTGCAGCCGATGATTCTGCCGCTCTATCCGGATTGCGTTTCCGAACTCGAACTCCTGCTCGCGCTGCTTGCCAGCGAATGCAAGCTGCTCAACGGCGAGGGTGAAAAAGGTGCCGCGTCCCCCGCCTATGGTGCGGTCCGTGCGACTTTCGCCGCCCTCGGGCAGGCAGGTGACACGCCATGGAAACAACTCTTGCGCGATGGTTTCCTCGCCAACACGACCTACGCGGCTGTTAGCCCGGTTTCGCGTGGCGACATGGCTGCCCCCTTGACCGGCAAGCCACCGACGAAGGACTCGCTGGAGGTGATTTTCGCCACCGATTCCTCGATCTTCGACGGTCGCTGGATCGATAACGGCTGGTTGCAGGAAGCGCCCGATCCGATTTCCAAACTCACCTGGGATAACGTCGCCCTGGTCGCGCCGAAAACCGCGAAGGAACTCGGGATTTACGATCAAATCATTGGTTTGGAGCCCATCAGCTCGATGATCGGTGTGAAAGGCGTGCTCGAAAACAAGTTTGCGAAGGTAGGTCCGGACGGTGAAGGCGAAAAACGCAAATCGCCGATGATTGCAGTCACGGTGAATGGCCAGACGCTTGAAATCCCGGTTCTCGTCTCCTTCGGCCAAGCCGAAAATACGCTGGTTATCCCGCTGGGCTATGGCCAAGGTTTTGATGAACACGACGAGTTGGGACGCGGTGGTTGGCATAATAATAACAAGAACCATGTCGGCCTTGTCGGCATGAACCGCGGCTTCAACGCCTACCCACTGCGCACCACCGCAAGCGCTTACTACGCCACCGGCGCGACGGCCAAACCGACTGGCAAGCGTTACTCGGTCGCTCTAACACAAGAACACAGCGCGATGTATGGCCGCGCGCTTGCCCGCGAAGTCTCGACCCTCAAGGACGAAGAAAAGGGCAGCTTTGAAGCCCAACTCGCGAACGTGCCGAAGCAAGGCAACGACGCCCACGCACCGCACAACATTTCGCTCTATCAGTCCAACAGCTCCGCGACCTGGCATCCCGGCAAGGATGGCAAAGCGGAGTCGCCACTCAGCGATCCGCTCCACCAGTGGGGCATGTCCATCGACCTTTCCTCGTGCATGGGCTGCAACGCCTGTCTCGTCGCCTGCCAATCGGAGAACAACATTCCCATCGTTGGCAAAGAACAGGTCGCCCGTGGTCGCGAGATGCACTGGATCCGCATGGACCGCTACTTCGCCGCGCAAAAGTATGACTTGGATAGTGAGGGAAATAAGATCCCGGATCTCAAGGGGCCTGATGGCTTTAAAGCGGCTCCTGACTGGGTTCATGACAATCCCGAACTCATCCCGCAACCGGTCGCCTGTGTCCAATGCGAGTCCGCGCCTTGCGAAACAGTTTGCCCGGTGAACGCGACGATCCACACCGAGGACGGTCTGAACGCGATGGCCTACAACCGCTGCATCGGCACTCGCTATTGCGCGAACAACTGCCCGTACAAAGCCCGCCGTTTCAACTACTTCGACTACAACAAGCGCAACCCGCTGATTTCCCATAACCTCTACAAAGGTCCGTTCGGCGAGAAGCAAGTCGGTGAGGCTACCCACTTGCAGAAAAACCCGAACGTCACGGTCCGGATGCGCGGTGTGATGGAAAAATGCACCTACTGCGTGCAACGCCTCAAGGATTCCGTGATCCGCCAGAAGCGTGGCCAGAAGCAGGAAGCTCTCGTCGCCGGCAAGCCCTCGACCGAGATGACAGTCAGCCTCAAGACCCTTCGCATCCCGGTGGACTCGGTGAAAACCGCCTGTCAAGACGCCTGCCCTGCCAGCGCGATTTCCTTCGGCAACCTGCTCGATGGTGAGCAATCGACGATGGTCCGCAGCAAGAGCATCGCCCGCAACTACGACCTCCTCAACTACATCGGCACCCGTCCGCGCACCAGCTACCTGGCCCGTGTCAAGAACCCGAATCCGAAAATGCCGGACGCCCCGTTCATCGGCAAGGCGACCGTTCACATGGTCTAAAGACTCCAGAGACAACAATCCAGAATTCAGACAAGAGGAATGAAACCAAAAGCAAATCACGCTACCAGCAGCTTGGGGAGAAGGGAAAGCTTTGATCTCCAATCTTGTCTGGTCTCGGGTTTCCGGTCTCTGGCTTCTTCCAACAACTTTTCTATCTAACCATGGCATCCACCACCCAGACCGCACCTGAGAAGATTCACACCGGAGTCAAGCTCCCGGTGTTGAAGCGCGAAAAGCTCATCCTCAGCGGCCGCTCGTATCATTGGATCACCGAGCGCATCTGCGGCGTTTTGGAAAATAAGCAACCGTTCATCTGGTGGCTGCTTTTCATCCCGTCCGCGCTTATCGCGCTGATCGGTGTCGGCGGTGGTT
Organism: Akkermansiaceae bacterium; assembly: GCA_025354565.1. GTDB lineage: Bacteria > Verrucomicrobiota > Verrucomicrobiia > Verrucomicrobiales > Akkermansiaceae > Luteolibacter. Next base: position 2,899 of record JANXMQ010000107.1, on the reverse strand, counting down.
TGACCTATCTCGTTTCAACTGGCGTCGGCGTCTGGGGGATGTCTAACCGGGTGTTCTGGGGCTTTGACATCACGAACTTCGTGTTCTGGATCGGTATTGGTCACGCCGGCACGCTGATTTCCGCGGTGTTGTTTCTAACAAGGCAAAACTGGCGGACGTCCATCAACCGCGCGGCGGAAGCGATGACGATCTTTGCGGTGATCTGCGCGGGTATATTCCCCGCCTTCCACGTCGGTCGGGTGTGGTTCGCCTGGTTCCTCGCGCCGGTGCCGAATGCGAACGCAATCTGGCAAAACTTCAAGTCGCCGCTGCTGTGGGACGTGTTCGCGGTTTCCACGTACTTCACGATCTCACTGATCTTCTGGTACCTCGGCATGGTACCCGACCTCGCGACCATCCGCGACCGTTGCAAGCCCGGCATTCGGAAAATCCTCTACGGCATTTTCTCGCTCGGCTGGCGTGGCGGCAACCGCCAATGGAGCCATTATGAAATGGCCTATCTCCTGTTAGCCGCGCTGTCCACGCCGCTGGTCCTCTCCGTCCACTCGGTCGTTTCGTTCGACTTCGCAACCTCGATCGTGCCCGGTTGGCACACCACGATTTTTCCACCCTACTTCGTCGCTGGTGCCATCTTCGGTGGCTTCGCGATGGTGCTCACGATCATGGTCCCGGCCCGGTTCATTTATGGCCTGCAAGATTTGATCACCATGAAACACATCGACAACATGGCGAAGATCATCCTGCTGACTGGCACCATCGTCGGTTACGCCTATCTAATGGAACTCTTCGTCGCCTTCTATTCGGGAGCGATTTATGAAATGGATGCCTTCAAGTTCCGCATCGCCGGTCCGCATTGGTGGGCTTATGCGGCCATGATGACCTGCAACGTATTGTCCCCGCAGATTTTCTGGTTCAAAGCCTGCCGTGAAAACCTCTGGGTCATCATGATCGTCGCGATGTTCGTCAACGTCGGCATGTGGTTCGAGCGCTTCGTCATCATCGTCACCACGCTTGAGCGGATGTTCCTGCCGGGGGACTGGAAAACCTACTCACCGAGCGGCGTGGAAATTATGACCTTCCTCGGCACCATCGGCCTCTTCCTTGCGCTGTTCCTGATGTTCCTCCGCTTCCTGCCGTGCATCAACATTGCGGAGGTGAAATGGACGCTGCTAGAGTCCGATCCGCATTTTGACGACATCAACGATCACCCTGACCACGGCGTCGTCGTCGAGGCCGCCTATCAGAAGGAACTCGCCCAGTAAAAATCTCAAATCTCAAATCTCAAATTTAAACAGTGAGCACCACCCGCAAACGCGTTTATGGCTATTTAGCCGAGTTCAAGAGCGCATCCGCCCTCTACAAAGGCGCGGAGAAAATCCGCGACGCCGGTTTCAAGAAATGGGATTGTTATTCGCCCTATCCGATCCACGGGCTCGACGGTGCGATGGGCATGAAACGTTCGATCCTGCCATGGTTCGTGTTCTTCGGCGGCATGACCGGCACGGCGACGGCCTTCGCCCTCGCCTACACGACTCAGGTCGTGATCTATCCGACAGTGGTGCAGTCGAAGCCAGCTAACATCTTCACGGTGCCAGCATTTTTTCCGATCATGTTCGAGCTGACGATTTTGTTCTCGGGCTTCACGGTCTTGTTCGGCCTGCTGGCACTGATCCAACTCCCACGCCTCAATCACCCGCTGTTCGCCAGCCGCCAATTCAACCGGGCCACCGACGATGGATTCTTCATCGCCATCGAAGCCCGCGACCCAAAATTCAGCCCTAACGGCACTCGTGAACTGCTGGCCGACATCGGCGGTGCCAACATCGAACTCGTCGAAGAAGAGGACTGAGATACCAATTCATAAATTTTAAATTCCAAACTTCAAATGCGCTACTTTTTCCTCGCTTTCGCGCTTATCGCGTTGCTCGTCGTCGGCATCTTCGGATTCCACGGGCAGAAGTTTTCCAAGCCGCCGATGCAGATTTTTCCGGACATGGATGACCAGGATAAAGTGAAGGCCCAGAAGCCGGATCCGTTTTTCGCGGATGGTCACGGCAGTCGGCTACCGGTCGGACAGACGCAGCCACGCGGCTTCAATGAAGCGGGTGAGCGGGTCATTGGCGGTATTCCTGAATATGAATTCGGCGGCCAAACCGGTTACTACTACAGCGGCCACGTCGGTGATTATTATGGCACCGGAATGCCATCTGAATTGGAGCTCACTGAGGACAGCGCCTCGGCATTGATCCATCGCGGCAAGGAGCGCTTCGGCATCTATTGCGCGGTGTGTCACGGCAAGTCTGGCGATGGCCTCGGCATGACCAGCCAGTATGGCGTTCCCGGTATTGCCAATTTCCATCTCGATAACTTCAAAGCCGCCGCCTATCCCGATGGTCGGATGTTTGAAACAATAACCAACGGCAAGGGCCAGATGGGTGCCTATGGCTATAACATCGCAGTGCGCGACCGCTGGGCGATCATTGCCTATATCCGCACCTTGCAGACCGCCAAAGAGACTCAAACCAAGGCTCACTAACTTTTTTCCTGATTTCAACGAAATGGCCCACCACCACGTCACCTCCGCAGACATCGCGATCAACGGCGATCACCTCGATTCCTCAACGGTCTCGAAAGTGAAAAGCATTGCCTTGGGCGTGGCCGTACTCGGCACCGTCATCAGTTTGTATCTGCTCTTCCTAGGTCCGGAAAAAATCCAGGGAATTTATGCTTACTCCTGGTTGTTCGCATTTTATGTCTGCCTGACCATCCCCATCGGTGGAGTGTTCTGGGTCTTGCTGCACAATGTCTCCAACGCCAGTTGGGGAACCTCGGTGCGCCGGGTATTTGAAAACATCGGCTCGACTTTTCCATGGATGTTTTTGATGGGTATTCCGCTCTT
>JANXMQ010000059.1 GCA_025354565.1 Akkermansiaceae bacterium | reverse complement strand
ATGCTGCATTTCACGCTGGCACCGCTGCTGACAAAGGTATCCTGCGAGAGGCTGACGACGGCGCGGAGAAAGGCGCGGTCTTCCGTGAACTCCCGCACATAGGCGAGCGATGGATTGTTGAAGATGCCCTCCGGCAGAACGATGCCCATGCGGCCACCGGGCGCGAGCAGATCCAGGCAGCGCTCGATGAAGACCAGCTCGGTCTTCATGCTCAACGAGCGTGCCTTTTTCTTTTTGCTGGAGGGTCCATCATCATCCGGCGCTTTGTCCGGCTTGGGCTCCTCTTTGCCACGCCATGGAAGCTTGAAGAGGCTGAGGATCGGCTTGCCCTCCGCCGCCCGGATGCGGTCCACGGCCTCTTCATAGGCACTGCCGTGTTCGCCGATGTAGCGCGAACGGGCGTCGGGTGAAACCTGATAGTCTCCCGGAAGAATCACATTTTCCGAAGTGACCGTGGCGCCGAACGGAGGATTGGTAGCAATCACTTGGAAACGACCTTCGAAGATGCCGTTCACATTGAGTAGCCCGTTGTGATGGTGGACGCCGCCGTGACCGTCACCGTGCATGATCATGTTCATCTTGCTGGTGCGCGCCATCCGGTCGTTCGCATCAGTGCCGTAGATGCTGAGATTCGAGAGCTTCCAGATCCGTGAGCGTTTTTTATCGGCGACGAACTTGTCCGGGTCCGAGTAGGGGTCGAGTTGTTCCTGGAGCTTTTTGTATTCGTCGCGCTTGGCCTTGGCTTTGTCGGCTAGGGAAACGCCCTTCTTTTTATCGATGACCTCGCAGAAGGCGCGATACTGCGCGTCCACATCGGCGGCGATGGCCTCGCGAATGATTTCGAAGCAGCGGATGAGAAATCCCCCTGAGCCGCTGGCCGGGTCGCAGATGCGTTCCCCTTCCCTTGGATCGAGCATTCTCACCATGAATTCGACGACAGGCCGCGGCGTGAAGAACTGGCCGATCTCACCGCGAAAGGTACCGCCGAGAAACCGCTCGAAGGCGATGCCCTTCACGTCCTCGCTGGTTTCGGAGAGATTGTAGCTCTCCAGTTTTTTGACGATTCCTTCGACGGTGGCCGGGCGAAGATTGATCCGCTCATCCACCTCAAAAATCTTGTCCGCGCGGTAGGCGTCCTTGGTTTCTTTGAAAAGCGCCTCGATGGGATTCTTGGCCATCTGGGTTTTTAGGAAATCCACGGTGAAAAGATTCTTCCGCTCTTTCCTCTCCTTCATCCGCCGCTCCACCCAGACCTTGATGAAAAGGATCTTGGCGATCTCGTCGAAAGCCGCCGCCGGGTCGAGGTGCTCGTTGTTGCGAATCACGTTGTGGCATTGGTGGAGTAGATCCGCGAACTCCTTGCCCTCGAAGGGTTTCAGGTGGGAAAGCAGTTCCTTGATTTCCTTGTCGCTGGCATCCGCGTGCGGGATGTCCTTCACCTCCGAGTAATTCGGAGCCCGCTTCTGGAGATCGACCTTGAAACATTTCGTGCTGCGGCGGTTGTGGGCGACGAAGAATTTCACGCGCTCGTTGTTCGCGTAGTTCGCTCCCTGTTGATAGGTCTTCTGATCGATGGCGACGTTATCGGCTTTGCACTCCACGACGATCAAGGCCGTGTCGCCATCCTTCCGGTCCTGAACCGTCCTCCAGATCACGAAATCAGCCCGGGCGTTTCTGTTCCCCCGTTCACCGGGCAATGTGACCTCTTCGTCGATTTGCTCAAGCGAGTAGCCGTAGTCGTTGACCAGAATGCAGAGGTATTCCTGACGAACCGCTTCCTCTGGAGTTTCAAGCAACCACTTTTTCCGGACATGGCTCCAGATTTGGCCTTTTGAACGGCGAACAGTGATGGGATCGGTGGATGCGGACATGTGACGAAGTGGGTTTAATCAGGTTATATGGGTTCGGGCCATCTGAATTTAAGTGCCTCGGTTCAGTTGTAGCCCCTTGAGAACAGATGCTTGTTGGAGGGGCGGAGGCAGTGACCTTGTCTTTACGTCCGCTGCACTTTATGCCGTCCCCGTAGAATTTTGCCGAAATTGGGTTTTGCCCGGTCGGATTTCATGGGCATACTGCGGCGGAGTTTTTCAAAATGATCACTTACACCAAGCAGCCACATCCCCGCGAATACCGGCTCATTTTCAAAAACGTGGACCGCGTGGGCTGGGACCCATCCATCGAGTGCTACCTGCGCGACGGCGGCTACGAGGATTTGAAAAAAGCCTTCACCATGCAGCCCAAGGAAGTCACCGAAGAGGTGAAAAAATCCGGCCTGCGTGGTCGTGGCGGTGCGGGCTTTCCGACCGGGATGAAATGGACCTTCATTCCACCGAACAACACCAAGCCGGTCTATCTGATTTGCAATGGCGATGAGTCGGAACCCGGCACCTTTAAGGACCGCTACATTCTGCATCAGGACCCGCACCAACTCGTCGAGGGCATGGTGATTTCCGCCTTCGCGGTCGGCGCACACACCGCCTACATCTACATCCGCGAGGAATTTCCCGGGGCCGCCCTTATTGTCGAGCGTGCCATCGAAGAGGCGCGTGCAAAAAATTTCCTCGGCAAGAACGTGTTAGGCTCAGGCTTCGATGTGGAAATCTATGTCCATCGTGGTGCCGGTGCCTACATCTGCGGCGAGGAAACCGGCCTGATCGAATCACTCGAAGGCAAGCGTCCCTATCCGCGCATTAAGCCGCCCTATTTCCCCGCAGCCCTCGGCCTCTACATGTGCCCGACGATCGTGAACAACGTAGAGTCGCTCTGCCATGTCAAACACATCATTCGCATGGGAGGCGACGAGTATGCGAAACTTGGAGTTGCTAGAAACACCGGCACCCGCATCCTCTGCGTCTCCGGCGATGTGAAAAATCCCGGTTATTTTGAGGTCGAGGTCGGCAAGCTTACCATGCGCGAGCTGCTCTACGACCTCTGCGGTGGCCCCAAGGACGGACGCGAATTCAAAGCCGTCATCCCCGGCGGCTCGTCCTCGAAAATCCTCAAGTGCAACGAGGTTTTCAAACTCAAGAACCCCGACGGCAGCACCAAGGATCTCGATTTCTGGGACATTCAAATGGACTTCGATACGCTTGCCGCATGCGGCTCGATGGCTGGCTCCGGCGGCGTGATCGTGCTCGATGACACCCGCAAAATGTCTTGGGTGCTCAACAATCTGAACGCCTTCTACGCCCACGAATCCTGCGGCCAATGCACGCCCTGCCGCGAAGGCTCGACATGGATGAAAAAAATCTCGGACCGCCTCGTCGATGGCACCGCCAGCCCGGCGGACATCGAGACTTTGGAGAGCGTGGCCTATCAGATCGACGGGCGCACCATTTGTGCTTTTGGCGAGGCATCGTCATGGCCGGTGGAGGCGATCATCGGGAAATTCCGCGACGAGCTGTTAGCCGACACCAAAGCCAGCAACGCCGCGCTGCCCCACAACGCCGAGGAAGCGGCGCAACGCCGTTTCCTCCAGCCCGCGTAGGGCGATCACCGGTCGCCGCGAGCCTCATCTTATTTTCTCATGAATCCCCGCGCTGCCGCCGAAACCGCACGTTTCCCGTTAGTCGTGTGGTTTGTTTACAGTGTCGCGGCAGTATCCGCACGCGTCTTGTTAGGCGCATGGTTTGTTTACAGCGGTGGGGTGAAAATCTTCGGCTCCGGCCTCGACCGTTTCACCCGGGATGTTGGGAACTATCATCTGGTGAAGCCACCCTTCGACGCGCTCACCGCCTACTCCGTGCCGTGGGTGGAACTCATCGCCGGGCTTTGTTTGATGTTAGGAATCCTGCGCCGTGGTTCTATCCTAACAATCGCCGGGCTGGTGGTGATGTTTTCCGTTGCCGTCGGCTGGGCGTGGTTCAAGGGCCTGGACATTTCCTGCGGCTGCCACGGCGACACCGAGCCGATCCGATACTGGTTCAAGGCCGTAGAGTTCACCGGATATTTCATCCTGTTAGGCTGGCTGTGGTGGTTGGAGACGCGGCATGAAATTGCGGGATCAACGCTTGATTGAAATCATCTGCCGGGCCGAGCGAGCGGCAAGCGTTTCGCACAGGTGGCACAGGGTTGGCCGGATTCCGCATCGACGGTCGCGACCTTGCCGCGTTTGTCCTGCATGAGACATCCGGCCACCGGACAATGATCCACGCCGAAGGTGTGGCCGAGTTCGTGGTTCACCACTTTTTGCAAGCGGGTGTTAAAGATCGCATCGGCAACCTTGCCCTTTCCCAGTCGGTAGGTTGAGACGACACAGGCACGACCTCCCAATTGACCGATTCCTATCACCCCCCAATCGCTGCCGTCATCGCGAGTTACGGAAATATCAGATGCTGTTAGAGCGACGACCTTGGTGAATTTCGTGGGCGTTTCCTTTCCCAATTCGTCGGTAATATCTTCGGCCTTATATCGTGCGCGGGGCTTGTAGAATGCATTTTTGGGCAAGGGCTTTTCGGGGAGAATCACAATCTCCACGGCATACAGGCTTTGAATTCCCGTGATGGTTTCATCTACGACCGCTTTTGCCACCGATCCGAGTGGCTGGATTGCCACGACTGGCACGGTCACTTGACCCGCCCTAACAAGGCTGGAGCCGAAAAACAGAAGGTAGAAGATCATTTTCAATAATTCTCCGCCATGGTGCGGCCTCACATAGGCTCTGGCAACAGATTTCAGATAAAGAAGAGCTGGAGGTGAATCTTGATGTGCAGCGCCAAACACCCTGCCTGCGCGGCCCATCCGCAATCTTCCTGCTGGCATTTTTCAACGGGCCTTGCAGCATGATTCCGTTATGGAAATTTCCTCCAGTGATTACGAAAAGCTCGGGCAGTTTTATCTCGGTCGCGGTTATGACGCGGCGGCAAAGAAAATGGATGAAGATCTGATCCTCTACGATTCCAAGGATCTCGTCACTCACGGAGTTGTGTTAGGGATGACCGGCTCGGGAAAAACCGGCCTCTGCCTCGCCATGTTAGAAGAAGCGGCGATGGATAACATTCCGGCGATCATCATCGATCCCAAGGGCGATATTTCCAATCTGCTGCTGCTGTTTCCCGAGTTAGACGCCCAAAGTTTTCGCCCGTGGATCAACGAAGACGACGCGGCGAAACAGGGTGTCACGCCAGATGATTTCGCGGCGAAAACCGCTGCCATGTGGAAGGCTGGATTGGCCGATTGGGGCCAAGATCCGAGCCGTATCGCCAAGCTAAAAAACCAGGTGGACATCAACATTTTCACCCCTGGCAGCAAGGCGGGGATTCCGGTTTCCATCCTAAGCTCACTGGAGGTGCCGCCGGGGGAAATCATGGATGACGCAGAGCTGTTAGGCGAGCGGGTGGAGAGCACAGTTGGGTCGTTGCTGTCACTGATTGGCGTGGACGCGGACGCCATCCAAAGCCCGGAAGCGGTGCTGGTGGCGGCGATTTTCCAGAAGGCCTGGGCGGACGGGCAGAACGTGACGCTGGAAACCCTGATCCGCTTCATCCAGAAGCCGACGTTCGCGAAAGTGGGGGTGATCGACTTGGAATCCTTCATGCCGGAAAAAACGCGTCAGGCGCTGGCACTGAAGTTTAATAATCTGTTAGCTTCGCCGGGATTCGCGACGTGGCTGGAGGGGCCGCCGCTGGACATCGCGAAGATGCTGCATACTCCCGCCGGGAAACCGCGGATCTCGATTTTCTCCATCGCCCATCTGGGAGACTCTGAGCGGATGTTCTTCGTCAGTCTGTTATTAAATCAGATGCTCGGCTGGATGCGTTCGCAAAACGGCACCACCTCGCTGCGGGCGATTTTATACATGGATGAAATTTTCGGCTACCTCCCGCCCTCGGCCAACCCGCCGTCAAAGCGCCCCATGATGACCTTGCTGAAACAGGGGCGGGCCTTCGGGTTGGGTTGCCTGTTAGCCACGCAGAATCCGGTCGATCTCGATTACAAGGCACTGTCGAATATTGGCACCTGGTTCCTTGGTCGCTTGCAAACGGAGCGCGACAAGATGCGAGTGTTGGACGGGCTGGAAGGTGCCGCCGGTTCGCAGAACGCGAAGTTTGATCGGGGGGAAATGGAGACGCTCATCTCCGGTCTGGGCAACCGGATTTTCCTGATGAACAACGTCCACGAGGACCATCCCGTCATTTTTCAAGTCCGCTGGGCGATGAGCTATCTAACGGGGCCGTTGACCCGCAGCCAGATTAAGCTCCTGATGGATCCGAAGCGCGGGGATTTCGCGCAAACCACTGCCGCCGCCACGCCAGCCACCGTTGCGAATCCGATGGCGATGCCGGGTCAGGGTGCGCCCGCCGCGCCAGCCACGGCCCGGCCTTTGGTGGGTGCCGGAGTGCTGGAAATTTTCGCCCCGGCCGCAGGTGCCGATGATGGTCTAACGTATCAGCCCTATCTGCTGCGGACTGGCGTGGTGCATTTTTCCTCGTCGAAATCTGGCGTGGATGTGCCGCGCACGGTGTGCATGGTGAACCCGATCATTGCCACTGGAATCGACTGGGAAACCCAGATTCCGCCACCGCTCAAGCTGGAGGAAAACAGCACCCAGCCAGCCCCCGGCGCGGGCTTCGCAGAGTTGCCGGGTTTCGCGATGAACGCGGCGAATTACAAGCAGGTGGAAAAGGACTTCAGCGACTGGCTTTACCGCAACGAGCGGGCGGAAGTGTTCTCCTGTCCGGCGTTGAAAGAGTGGTCGAATTTGGAGGAAACCGAGGGGGATTTTCGTGCGCGCCTCGCTCACGAAGCCCGCGAAATTCGGGATGCCGCAATTGAAAAGCTGCGTGAGACGGCAAGCAAGAAAATCGACAGTATCGGTACTCGCCTACAGACGGCGCAGGGCCAGTTAGCCAAGCAGAAAGCCGAGTCCAGCTCAGCGGTCCTCCAAGCGGGCGTCTCGGTGCTCGGTGGTATTCTCGGGGCCTTTCTCGGCCGAAAATCCGGCCTCGGCACGCTCACCCGTGGCACATCCTCGATCACCAAGGCAAGCACTGCCTACAAGCAGCATGTCGATGTGGAAAACGCTGATACCAAAGTGGCGGGAATCACCGAAGAAATCGAAGCTGCCAAAGCCGATTTGGAAGCAGACATCGCCAAACTCACCGCGTCTTACGACCCAGCCGCGCTTACGCTGGAGACGGAATCCCTGAAGCCTGCGAAGACGGATGTGAAGGTCCAAACCGTGGCGCTGTTGTGGCTGCCTTTGGATTCACGTGGGGAGCAAGCATGGTGAAAATGGCTGGCTGCTGAGATTGGCAGAAATCCGCTTGCCGTGGGGCGGATGCTTCGCCAGTCTGTCGGCCACCAAGGCGGCTTGGCGGAATTGGTAGACGCGCTCGACTCAAAATCGAGTTCTAACGAGTGTGGGTTCGAGTCCCACAGCCGCTACTTTTCATGCGGTGCGACCGCCGGAATTTTTCCACCGACCCCCGCAGCATGGCCATTTCCTCCCCGCCTCCCCGCACCATCGGCATCATCGCCGGCAGCGGCGTTTATCCGGAAACGTTTATCGCCGCCGCGCGGCAGCAGGTGCCGGGAGTCAAGTTGGTGGTAGCGGCCTTTGAAGGCGAAACGAAACCGGAGTTGACCGGGATGGTGGACGCCATCGAGTGGTTGCGGGTGGGGCAGCTTGGGAAAATGATGAAATTTTTCCTGCGCGAGGGAACGACGGAGGCGGTGATGATGGGGCAGATTTCGCCGAAAAATTTGTTCGTTATGCGCCCGGACTTGCGGGTTTTGTTTATTCTCGCCCGCTTGAAGGAACGCAATGCGGAGACCTTGTTCGGCGCGGTCGGCGATGAGCTGGGAAATGCGGGCATCACGTTGCTGCCGGCGACGACTTTTCTAGAAGATCTCCTGCCCGGTCCGGGGCCGGTCTGCGGGCCAAAATTTAAAAAACGCCAAGTCGGGGATGCGGAGTTCGGCTTCCGCATCGCCAAGGCGACGAGTGCGCTGGACATCGGCCAAAGTGTGGTGATCCGGCATGGGACGGTGCTCGCGGCGGAGGCTTTTGAGGGGACGAATGCGTGCATCAAGCGCGGCGGGGAACTCGGCCGCGGCAAGGAGGTGATGCTGGTGAAGGTTTCAAAGCCCAACCAGGATTTTCGGTTTGACGTGCCGGTCATCGGGCCATTGACGATCGAAACTTGCGCGGCTGCGGGAGTCAGCGGAATCGCGATCGAGGCGGGCAAGACTTTGCTGCTAGAAAAAGACCGGGTGGTGGCGCTGTGTGAGCAGCACCACATCGGGATTCACGCGGTGTGAGGCAGATCTTTGTTAGGCTAACGGATATTCGCCGTCGTCGTCGATGCCCATCCAGCCGAGTCGGCCGAAGGCGCGGAGGATGGAGGTTGTCGGCTCGCCTTCTTCCTCGTCCTCGCCGTGCTCGATGGTGGCGTGGGTGGATAGACCGCGGTTCGACTCGATGCTGATGACGGTGGTGTAGGTGTCCAGATAGATCCAGTCGCCCCACGCCTTGGATTCGTGACGTGGCTCGAAGTGTTCCTTGCGGAGAGACGCGAGGACTTCGGTGATGGTGCTGGGGGCGGCGGACTCGGGGAGTTTGATGAGGGTTTCCATGCGGAGAATCAGGGGAAGTTGGGTAGGAATTTGAAGAGAAGATAAGGGCGATTAGGCGCTTGGTCGAGATTGGTTAGCAAAAGTGGCAGCACAAAGTTTCGCGTAGATTCCGCCGATGGCAAGGAGTTCGGCGTGGGAACCTTGCTCGATGAGTTTGCCGTGGTCGAGAACGCAGATGCGGTCGGCTTTTTGGACGGTGGAGAGGCGGTGTGCAATGACGAAACAAGTGCGATCAGAGCGTAAATTTTCGAGAGCCTGCTGGACGAGGCGCTCGGTGTGGTTGTCGAGGGCGGAGGTGGCCTCGTCGAGCAACAGGAGTGGAGGATTTTTGAGCAGGGCGCGGGCGATGGAGAGTCGTTGTTTTTCCCCGCCGGAGAAGCGACTGCCACGTTCGCCGGCGATGGTGGCGAGGCCATCGGCACTGGCACGAACGAAGTTGGCGGCGTTGGCGGCTTCGAGTGCGGCCCAGATTTCCTCGTCGCTGGCGTCTTGTTTCGCCAACTGGAGATTTTCGCGGAGGGTGGTGTTGAAGAGGAAACTTTCCTGGGTGACGTAACCGAGTTGGTCGCGCAGCCATTCTTTGGAAAGACCGGCGAGCGGCGCGCCGTCGATGAGGATTTGGCCGCCGGTGGGTTCGTAGAAACGGGTGAGGAGATTGAGCACGGTGGACTTGCCCGCACCGGTGGCACCGACGAGGGCGATGGTCTGGCCGGGAAGGGCTTCGAGTGTTAGACCGGAGATGGTGGGCGCTTCCTCGGAGTAGGCGAATGAAACATTTTCAAAGCGGACATGGCCGTGCATTTGCGCCGGGCGCTCGCCTTCAGTTAGATTGATTTCATCCGGGGTGTCGATGATGGTGAAGACCCGTCTAGCAGAAACCGCGCCACGGGTGAAAGTCTGAGCGAGGGTGTTGATGCGGGAAATGGGATCGAAGAGGAAACCCCATGCGACGAGGAATGATACGACGACGCCGGGCTGGATTTTTCCTTGCAGGGTGAACCACGCACCAAAGGCGACCATCAGGATGATGCCGGATTCCGCGATGAATGAGACGCCGGGCCAGATGAGCGACTGGCCACGCATCACGGTCATGTGTTTTTCACCGACCTTGCGCGAGGCTTTGTCGAAGGCCTCCAACGCCTGCGGCTCGACGGTGTAGGCCTTGATCTGGCGGATGCCTGATAGATTGTCGTGGAGAATCGCATTGAGCGCGGAACTGGCCTCTGAGGATGCATTCCACATCGGCTCGGATCGGCGGCTCCACCAGGCGGTTAGAAGGGCGATGAAGGGCAGGGGAATGAGCGTGACGAGCGTGAGCTGCCACGAGTGATAGAACATGTAGCCGACGACGATGATGAACTGAAGCAGCGCGGCGATGGCCTGATCCACGCCCTCGATGATGATGCGGTTGGTGGTCGGCACGTCATCGGCGACGCGGGACATGATTTCCCCGGAGGAGGTGGAATCGAACCATTTCACCGGCAGGCGCTGGAGTTTGTCATAAAGCTCGACGCGGATCAGGTGGGTGAGTTTTAGTTCTAACGAGTTGTTGAAATAGGTGCGAAGGGTGAACAACCCCTGCCGCACGAGGATGGCCGCGATGCCGATGGCGGCGGTGGGGACGATGAGGTCGGGCCGATTTTTTGCGATGATCACATCGATGAAGCGCATGGTGATGCCCGGCAGCACAAGGACCAGCACGGTGCAGGCGATGGCCATGAGCAAGGAGAGCACGCTCTGCAACGGAAAGCGAAAGGTGTGACGGAGGATCCGCAAGAGCGTAGTCATGGCACTAAGACTGGAGGTGAATGCGGATTTTGCAAAGGCGAAGAATTCAGATCTTGGATTGTGCTTGCCGGATATTATTGGCCGCCGATGCTTGGTGGAGCAATGTTGTCTGATCCTTGGATTTACACGAAGGCGTTGGTGGCGGCCTTGTGTATCGGACTGGCGAAGTCCGGGTTCATCGGGATCTCGATGGTGTCGGTGGTTTTACTGGCGGATGTTTATGGCTCGAAGGCCTCGGTGGGCTTGGCGTTGCCGTTGTTGATCGCAGCGGATTTGATGGCGTATCCGGCATTTGTTAGGCATGGAACGTGGCGACCCGTGTGGAAATTGTTAGGGCCAGCCTTGCTGGGACTCGCGCTCGGGTGGTGGGTGTTGGGCGAGATTTCCGAGCTCACAGCGCGGCGCTTGATCGGCGGCTGCGTGCTGGTGATGGTGGGAACTCAAGCGCTGCGGCAGCGGTGGCCGGTGGGCTTCGATCGGCTGGCGGAGTCGGGAGGATTCGGGTTGGGAGCCGGGGTGTTAGGCGGATTTGCCACGATGCTCGCGAATGCGGCGGGTCCGGTGATCCAGCTCTATCTGATGGCGCGAAAAATCCCCAAGATGGAACTGATCGGCATCGGCGCGCGATTTTTTCTACTGATCAATCTCATCAAATTGCCGTTGAATGCCAAGCTGGCGTTAATAACAACTGATAGTTTGCTAGATAACCTCAAACTACTGCCAGCGGTGGCGGTGGGGATTTTCAGCGGAAAATGGCTGCTACGGCATGTCTCCCAAGTGCTCTTCGAGTGGCTGGTCGTGATTTTCGCAACGCTGGCCGGGCTGCGGATGATTTTCTGGTGAGTGACCGCAGACGGAGGGTCACTGCCAACTGACTGACTTCATATTCTGATAGTTCTGCCAAGCAAGGAAGCCGAAGAGGAAGCCTGGATAGAGACCCATTTTGAGAAACCCGTATAAGGCCATGGCGGAGGCCGCTACCAGACCGATCAGAAACACGCGGCGCTGAGGCTTGACGTAGAGATCGGTGATTTGACCGCCGTCGAGGGGCATGACTGGGAGTAGGTTGACGAGGCCCCACCAAAAATTGATCCATAACAGATTTCCGAGAAAGAGATGCATGAAGGGCTTATCATTGAGAAAATCGACCAGTTCGTTGGTGCGGAACGGCATCCTGATTCCGAATAGTTCGCGGCTGGTGAGGGCCATTACATCGGCACCGCCAAAAATCAGCGATAGGATGACGATGATCACGAGCAGGAAGGCAAAGCCCGCGCCAGGGCCGGCGGCGATCATCAGGAAGCGTTGATGGCGGGTGAAGCGTCCACCTTGATTCATCGCGAGTCCGCCGAAGGAGGTGAGCATGATCGTGGCATAACCCCCGCCAAGCTTGCGTCCAGTGAGGGCATGGCCGAGTTCATGAACGAGGATGGAAATGAGAGCCGCGATGACAAACAGCGACACCGCGAGAAACGCTTCCCTCGAATCCGCGTAAGTTGCCCCGCCCAACAAGGCAGTGACCACCCAGAAGAACGGTTGGATTTCCACCGGGATGCCGAAAAGGGAAAAACGAATCATGTGCCGTTCTGGTATGCCATGACGGCGACCAGTGCAAGGCCGGGAAATGAGTGCCCCAGGAAAGCCCCAAGCCTTGACCCGTTCGCGTTTTCCGATTTATACAATGTGCAGGGTGCATAAATTGAGCGGCATCCTATTACCCCCTCACCCGAAGAATTCCGTTAGCCATGCACTTTTCATTCAATGCCATCATCGGTCTATCAGGCATGGTCACAGGGCTGTTACTGTCGTCCTGCGGCACCGACGGCACTGCAATTCGTAAGCCGCGGCAATCCGAGCGTGTCCTCTATCGCTGGCACGACGATGGCGGCGAGGGCAAGGTTTCTATCCGTATCAGCCTGACCGACCAGATCGCGGAGTTTAAACGCGGTGACCGGGACATCGGCTGGTCCTACGTCGCGACCGGAAAGGAAGGCCACGACACGGTTCCGGGCAACTATGCGATCATCGAAAAGATCGAGGACAAACACTCAAACATCTATGGCTGGTTCGAGGATAGGGATGGAAATGTGACGGATGGCGATGCGAAATCCAACGAACGGGTGCCTGCTGGAATGGTTTATGTGCCAGCGCCGATGCCTTACTGGATGCGCCTCACCTCCTACGGCGTGGGGATGCACGGCGGTTTGATCCCGGAACCTGGAAAACCGGCCTCGCACGGCTGCATCCGGATGCCCAAGGAATTTGTACCCAGCCTGTTTCAAGCCGTAAATGTAGGGACTCCGGTTACCATCACCAATGCCCCGAGCAAACACGGCCAGGCGCCACCCGGTGTGCTGCCGCCGGAACAGCCATGGAACGGCGGGGCTGGTAGCGCGGAAAGGGTGTTTTACCACAACGGTATGCCAGTGTCATATCACTGACCTCAATCACGCTAAAACCCGCCCGGTGGGTCCGGGCGGGTTTTCTTCATCCTCGGTCCAAAGACGCGGCTCGCTTATGGCTGGGCGGGTACGTATAGTTCCGAGCCTTTGGCGAGGACGGTTGCTGTCGTTAGATCCAGTCCGTTAAGAGCGTTGAGACGCTCGGCATTCGTTCCGTGCTTGGAAGCGAATTCGCCATAGGTCATCTCACCGTCGATTGTAACGGGCCGATTCTTCTTTTCAGGGGTGGGGGAAATGGATGCGCTTTCCTTGGCTGGCGGATCGACCGGAGCGGGTGCTGCTTTGGTTTCCGCAACAGCCGTTGAGCGGGTCGCAGGGGCGCTTGACTTAGGCGAGGAGGCTTTGGCAAGTGGAGTCGGCGTTTTCTCCACGGTAGCCGGAGCCTTAGAATGGGCGACGGGAGCGGAAATCAAGTTGGTGCTTGAAGTCGCTGCAATGGGTTGTGATTTCGGGCTCTTTACTGCGGCTTTGGGCGTGATCGCTGCCGTCGCTGTTGTTGGTGGTGACGCCTTCTGGCCGGGGATCTTGAGTTGTTGGCCGGGGTGGATGATTGAATTGACCGTCATGCCGTTGGCCTTCGCGAGCTTGTCCGGGTTGCCACCGATCTTGCGGGCGATTTTCTCAAAGGTATCACCGGCGATGACCGTGTATGCGGCGGCGGTAGGTGCCGGGGTGGGGGCAGTGGACTTAGCGACCGGTTCGGACTTGTCTGACGCGACTGCGACGCTTTTCGCAACTGGCTTGCGCGACTCATGGCTCACCGAGCGCAACTTGCTGTTCTCGTCTTCCAACTGATGAATCTGCCGCTCTTGCTCCGAGCACAGCGAGCGGAGCGTCTCCAATTCCGACTTCGCAAATGCAGATGGGGACGCGAGAACCATGGACAGAGAGGCAAACAGCAGGGTTGGTTTCATGACTGCTCGGACTTTTTCAAAAAATATGATTAATATCAAGAAGAATTTTAGATGTCTTAATAAAAATTTAATTTCCCCCTTTAAACTCAGGGATAAAAAAATCGGGCAATCCTGGGAGGATCGCCCGATTTCCCAAAAAATGGATGCCTAGCCTCAGTTCGCGCGACCCGTGTAGGAATTGTCCTCGGTCTTCACGTTGATCCGCTCGCCGACGTTGATGAACAGTGGGACTTGCACGATCAGGCCGGTTTCCATAACGGCGGGTTTGTAAACATTGTTGGCGGAGTCGCCCTTCACACCTTCCGAGGATTCGGCCACGGTCATCACCATCGACAGCGGCAGATCGACCGCCACGACGATGCCATCCGCCACCATCAAGTTGTATATCTGCCCTTCGATGAGATAGTTTTTCACACCTTCGATGAGGTCTTCATAAACGAGCGCGTCCTCGTAGGTGTTAGGATCGAGGAAATGATAGCCGCTACTGTCCTTGTAGGAATACTCATGCGGCGTACGCTCGAGGACCACGCCTTCGACGCTGTCGTTCGAGGTCATGCGCAGGTTGAAAACTTTCTTCGTAGCGACGCTGCGGATCGACATCTGGACGTATGAAGCCATGCGTGGCGGAGTCTTGAGTTCGTGATCGATCACAAGACAGACTTCGTTGTTGTGGCGGACGGCGTGTCCCTTGCGGAGGTTGATAATGGGTGTGCTGGCCATGATTGGATGCGCGGGGATAGGCCGCACAGCGCAGGGTGGCAAGCGCGGAGTTTTCCGCCGCAGAGTTTCCGTCGAGACGGATCAGTCCTGCTGCTCCTTGATCCAGGTCGTGATTTTCTGGTCGTCACTTCCGGATGCCCAAAGATGACGGAGGAAATCCGCCGGGTGGAAATCGCCGTGAGTATTCATGAAATTCCGGTCGCCCCCGCAGCCGAACATCAGATCTGGATCGAGTTCGCCCCGGAGTTTTGCCCGGCCCTTCGCGAGCAGGCGCGGGAGGTAGGCCATGCCTTCCAGTTCCTCGCCGAAGCTTGGCACATCGTCACGAGTCAGGGTCTTGTCACTTGGGATGCCTTTTTGCATCGTCAGGAAATAGTCCCGGCGGGCTGCCGCGATGAGCAGGGCGGTCGAGATCGACGGCACACCTTCACTGCCGAAATCCTCGACAAAATCGAAAAACTCGCGCGGCTGGCAGCCGATGCTGGCGAGGAAAATCAACTCATCCGGGCTGTAATAATTTTCGTATGCGGGATCGCCCGATTGGTAACGGGCGAGGCAGCGATCAAAGAGTTGTAAAAACGTGTCGTTCCAAGTCATGATGGTAATATTGTGGATTATCAATTTTCTGCATCCTTTTTCCTCATGCCGGGTGCAATCGCGTCGATCGCTGCCAACAGCGCGTCATCCGGCAGCGGCGACTGAAGCGCGTCCAGCGAGTCGTCAAGTTGCGCGACCGTGCGGGCACCGATGATCGACGAGGTGACCGCTGGGGAGCGCAGCGTCCATTGGATTGCGAGATGGTTGAGCTGCATCCCTTGGGCGGCGGCGAGATCGGCGAGGGCGCGGATTTTTTCCTGTTGGGCGAGGACTTGCTCGACCTTGAGAAAACCTTCCGCCCGTGCGGCCCGCGAGTCCTGGGGGATGTCTGCCACATACTTCGGAGTCAGCATTCCCTGTGCCAGCGGGCTGAACACCACGCAGCCAATTTCCTCCTCCAGCAGATAGTCGAGGATGCCTTCCGTCTCCGGCCAGCGGTTGAGGATCGAATACGGTGGCTGATAGATCAGGCAGCGGATGCCCATGTCCTTGAGCAGGCGGACCGCTTTTTTTAATCGCTTGAGCGGATACTTCGAGAGGCCGACGTAGAGCGCCCTCCCGCTGTTCACAGCAGTAGCCAGCGCGGACATGGTTTCCTCCAAACGCGTTTCCAGGTCCGGGCAGTGCGAGTAGAAAACATCCACATAACTCTGCCGCAGCCGCCGCAGAGATTGATCTAGCGAGGCTAACAGATGTTTCCGCGAACCCGCCTGACCATAGGGACCGCTCCACATCTCATGCCCGGCCTTGGTGGTGATGACTAGCTCGTCGCGATGGCAGGCGAAGTCCTCGACGAGAATACGACCGACGTTTTCCTCCGCCGAGCCGGGTGGCGGGCCGTAATTGTTCGCGAGGTCGAAATGGGTGACACCCCGGTCAAAGGCCCGGTGCATGATTCTGCGCGCTTCCTGGAAGTCATCGACATGGCCGAAATTATGCCAAAACCCCAGTGAAATGGCCGGCAACAAAAGCCCCGAGTCTCCACACCGCCGGTAAGGCATCCGGCCATCGTATCGCGCTGCATCGAACATGCCGGGAAGTTGGCGGACCGTCGGCCACTTGCCAAGCTCAACCGCTCTCGACCGATCCGCGGCGTGGCGTTTGCCGTTTGCTCGGGAAGGGTCATGATGGGGCGCTCCGAGAAACTCGAACCTCGCTCACTTCGCCATGGGATAATGGAGACGGTGAGAAGGTAAGGGCAATCTTGAAATCCGAGGACTTCCTTCACTGAGCGTCGATGGCAAAGAATCACACCAAGCCCTGGTTAAACACAAACGGGCTGCCGGAAATGGCAGCCCGTTTGTTGGGTATTGGTGTTTGATGAATGGAGTTTTGGTTCAACTGATGCATGAGTGATCCGAACGGTTCATCGCTGGCTGTGTCGAACGCGGGATCCTGCCCTGCCTCGACAAAGAGTCCGATGTTTAGGGATTCTTAGAGAGGTCCGGGTGGCTGATGTTGGCGCTTGCGTCCTGGGCTGCGGGCTTGAAGCGTTGAACGACTTGGCGGATTTCAGGGAAATCGGCCTGATGCGGGCCGAGGGTGGCGATGGCAAATTCCTTCATCGAGGCGGGGGTGTTGTTGTTGGCGATGAGGTCGAGCACGGGGGGCAGGGTTTCGGTGGAGATCCGCTCGGGGCGGGTCAGGATTTCCACGGCTTGGCGGCGGACGTTTTCTGACGGATCTTTGGTGAGGGCGCGGCTGATTGCTTGTAGGGCTGCCGGTTGGTCAGAGGTGGCGAAGAAGTCCATGGCTGCCATGCGGACGTCCACGTCTTCATGACTTGCTGAGAGCAGGCAAGAGCTCGGGGCTTATCACGCGTCCCACACCGCCGGCGGCCACCGCAGCCTGCATCTGAACGGCTGGAGGGAAGGTGCCGGGTGCAGCCGTTAGGATGGAGGCGAGTGCCGATTGGGATTCCTTGCTGTTGCGGCCTGCGAGTTCCAAGGCGTGGACAACGCGTGTGGTTACGGCATCCGGCAGCTCCGATTTTTTGAGTGCGTCAGCGATTTCCGAGCTGCGTTCCGGGTTGGCAAGAAGCCAATCCCGCAAGGCGTGCATGGCAGGAATGGTGGCCTCTTGCTTCTTCCTGATAGATACTGCGGCTGGTGATGATAGATTTCATGGTAGTAGGTCGTGAGAGGTTGGAGTTGTGTTAGACATCACCGATCCGTTGTTTTGGCGGTGACATCCCATTCTTGGTCCTTCGAAGCGCCGAGGTAACACGCCGGAAGAACTTTTTTTCTGATTTGCTTCCTGCGGGTATGCCCGTGCGTACTTGCGGCGCATCTCCGTCCGTGATTTTTCGCATCGCAAAACCAGAATTCTGGGTGTTCACTCTGGCGTAATGCACGTTCCCACATTGATTTCCCGCAAGCGCGAGGGCGAGGAGTTGTCCGCCCGCGAAATTGGCCTGTTAGTCGCCAGTTACGCCAAGGGCGAGGTGCCGGACTATCAGATGTCGGCCTTCGCGATGGCGGTGTTTTTCAAAGGCATGACGCCCGCCGAAATCGCGGCGCTGACCCGCGCGATGATGGAGAGCGGCGATTGTTTTGTCTATCCGCCAGACCATCCGCCGGTGGTGGACAAGCACTCGACCGGGGGCATTGGTGACAAGGTTTCGTTGATCCTCGCGCCGCTCGTCGCCTGCGCCGGTTGCTGGGTGCCGATGGTTTCCGGCAGGGGGCTGGGCATCACCGGTGGCACGCTCGATAAGCTCGAAGCGATCCCCGGTTTCAACATCCACCTCAGTCTTGCCGCGGCGGTGGCCCAGCTCCAGAAAACCGGCGTAGTGATGATGGGCCAGACCGACCGCTTTTGCCCGGCGGACAAGAAACTCTACGCCCTCCGCGACGTGACCGGCACCGTGCCTTCCATCGCCCTGATCACCGCCTCGATCATGTCCAAGAAACTCGCGGAAACCCTCGACCGCCTGGTGCTGGATGTGAAATACGGCAACGGTGCCTTTATGCAGACTCGGGCGGACGCGGAAGCCCTTGCCGTCAGCATGATCGCCGTGGGCAGGGAAATGGGCGTGACTGTCGATGCCGTGCTGAATCCCATGAACGAGCCACTCGGGCGAGCGGTGGGAAATTCCCTCGAAGTCATCGAGTCACTCGAAACCCTCGAAGGCGGCGGCCCGGCGGACCTGCGGGAAATCACGCTGGATCTTGCTGAAAAGATCGCCGGAGTTTCCCGTGCCGATTTGGAGAAATTGCTAGACGATGGCAGCGCCCGCCGTCGTTTCAACCAACTCGTCGCCGCTCAGGGTGGTGATCCCGCCGATCTCCCACGCCTCGCGGAAATCCACAAGGCACCGATTATCCGCGAGGTCATCGCCTCGGCGGGCGGCGTGGTTGTCCAAGTGAACGCGGGACTCGTCGGCCAAGCCGCGCTCCAACTCGGAGCTGGGCGGGCGCGGGCGACCGATGGCGTGGATTTCGCCGTCGGCTTTGATCAGTTCGTTAAATGTGGCGAACCCATCCACGCGGGTCAAGCGGTCTGCCGGATTCACGCGCGCACAGCGGTGGACTTCGATATGGCAGAGGCGATGATCGAGAAAGCAGTGAAAATTTCCGCGCACTGATCCTCAGAGCATCGCTGCCGCCGCCGCGACTTTGCTGCTAGCCCGTTTTTCCTCCAGTGCGCCGACCGTCACTCCCGCCACCAAACCCGAGCTGTAGCCGAGCACATGGCCTAACACATCGGTCCGGGGATCGTGCCCGCCACCCAGCCAGCCTAGCAAAATGATCCCGCCAACCACCGGGGCGGCGATCCTCAGCCACGGCATCCGCGCCCGGAAGCGCAGGGTTTCGACCAGCCCGAGACCGGATAGAATCCCCAGCGCCGCGAAGACCGCCGAGGATGCGCCAAGGGAAACGAACGGTTCCGGGTAGGTGAGGCGTGAGGTGAGAACATTGCCCATGGTCCCGCAGGCGAGGATCATCAGCCAGCCCCGCAATGGCCCGACGCACCTTGCCACCAGCGTCGCGAAGACCAGCCCGCCTAGCAGATTTCCCGCGAGATGGCCGAAGTCCGCGTGCAGGAAAAGCGCGGTGAACGGTCGCCACCACTCGCCACGTGCGATCAGCCCCACGCTCGAAGATGCGGCCCGCTCCGCGAGCGAGGTATCTTGATTCTGCCAGTAAAAAACCGCCGCCAGCACCAGCATCCAGATCCCGGTCAGCGTCCAGCCTGCCGGGTATTTCGCCCACTCCGCATGGACTTGTGGCCGGGCTATTGGCAACAGCGTTTCATTTCGGTAGGCCGTTAGTTCGTCGGCAATCCCCGCCGCCGCCCGCGCCTCGGCTTGGAGTTCGTATTCCCCCGACCGCTCTGTGGGTGCGACGCGACACGCCTCGCCCATCGCCAGAATCACCAAGGCATGATCGTAAGCCTCACGTAAATCCTGATAGTGCCCAACCGGAATCCACCCGTCCCAGTTTGGCTCATCCTCTGTTTCGATGTCTGCTTGCGATGTCATGCTTTGTTTCCCACCAAGATCGACGGACATGTCCATTCGTCAAACCCCACTTGCCAGCAGCAAGGCACCACGGATTCCCGCTTCCTGACCAAGCGCGGGCGCGACCACATAGTCGGGATCCATCGCCGGTGGAAAATACCCCGCAGAAATTTCCAATAGCTTCGAGCGGATTCGTGCGTGCAGTCCCGCCACTTGAGAAACGCCGCCACCCACGATGACACGGGCCGGGGAAACGATGGCTAACAGCGCGAGTATCCCATGCGCAAGATACCAAGCTTGGCTGTCCCACGCGGGATGATCCGGCCCCAGTTCGTGCGCCGCTTGACCCCACCGCGCGGCGATGGCCGGTCCGCTCGCCAGCCCTTCCAGGCAATCGCCATGAAACGGACAAACGCCGGGGAAATCATCGCCCGGCTGGCGTGGCACCTTGAGATGGCCGAACTCCGGGTGCAGCGCTCCATGGATCAGCCGCCCGCCTGATAGAATCCCACCGCCGATGCCGGTGCCGATGGTGATGTAGGCCACGTCATCCAGTCCCGCCGCCGCGCCGATCCGCGCCTCTGCGAGGGCGGCAGCGTTGACATCGGTATCGAGTGTTAGAGTGGCGTTGGGGAAAGCGGTGGCGAGTGCTCCGATTAGGGAAAATCCCGTCCAACCGGGTTTCGGCGTCGCGAGCATTTTACCATAATGCTCACGTTGCGGGTCGATGCCGACCGGACCGAAGGCGGCGATGCCGATGCACTCCAGTGGCCCTCGCTCGCGCAACCAGGCGCTAGCGCCACCGAGCGTCGCCGCGGGTTGCGTCGTTGGGAATCGCCATTCCTCAAGCAGTTCGCCCGCTGCGGTGCCAATGGCCACGACCGTTTTTGTGCCACCCAGTTCGATGCCTGCGATCATGAATTTGGAGGATTATACAGCGGCCGCTACAGCCAGTGCCTCGCGGGTGATTCGGGTGATTTCCGACCACTTGCCGTCGTTGACCAGTTGCTTGTCCACCATCCATGACCCGCCGATGGCCGCGACCACGGGGAGTTTCAGATAGTCCGTTAGGTTGCCTGCGGACACGCCG
This sequence comes from Akkermansiaceae bacterium, assembly GCA_025354565.1. Taxonomy (GTDB): domain Bacteria; phylum Verrucomicrobiota; class Verrucomicrobiia; order Verrucomicrobiales; family Akkermansiaceae; genus Luteolibacter. The sequence goes on along the minus strand of JANXMQ010000059.1, from coordinate 2,599 downwards.
CCGGTGGGGATGAATTTCACGCCCGTATGCCCGTAGGGACCAGCCAGGGACTTGAGCATGTTCACCCCGCCAGCCGCTTCCGCAGGGAAAAACTTGAGCAACTTGCACCCCAGCGATAGCGCCAGTTCGACTTCGCTCGGCGTCATCACGCCGGGGGAAAATTGCAGGCCGATGTCCTTGGCCGCAGCGATGATGTTAGGGTTCAGGCCGGGAGCCAGCCCGAAGACCGCCCCGGCATCCTTGGCCCGTTTCACTTGCTCCACTTCCAGCAACGTGCCTGCGCCTAGCAGGATTTCAGGGAACCGGGCGGCGATGCGGTGGATGCACTCCGCAGCCGCCGCGGTGCGGAAGGTGATTTCCATGATGTCCAGCCCACCTGCTAGCAAGGCCTCGGCCAGTGGCTCGGCGGATTCGGCACGGTCGAGGACGACCACGGGGACGATGCGTTTGGCAAGGATGCGTGCGATCATGGGTTGGGATAGTTTCGGAACGCGGCAAGTTTGAAGGGGGATTTCCGAATGGGAAAGCAAATGCGATTCGAATTCGACGGCTACCTGCGTGCCGGAGTCGAGCTGCCCGACGGCACCCGCGAGGCCACGCCTCTGGGTGTGCCGCAGATCGTCCCGCAGGGAGGATAAACAATGGAAACGCCCCAGCCCGCGAAGGCGAAACCTACTAAAGTTGGGGGCGAACCCCAAGAAGGTCCACATGGCAACGCGAAGCCGAAAAGGATACTGGCGCATGAGTCATAACAAGATCGTGCATCGGTGCTTGAATAACGAATGGCTGAAGGAGCAAGGGGTTCCTGAGATGAAGGAAATCTGGATCAAACTGCACTACGGGGGCGAGTCACGGCCTGTCGCCGTCGTCTGATAGGAACCGCCGGATGCAATGCCATGGCCGCTGTAGCGGCTCAGAAAAAACCTGCAAAGCCTGCCCGCATGGACGGAGGAACGTAGTCAAACCCGCATGTCCGGTGGTGTGGGAGGGGTGACGGGCGCAATCCCGTCACCTCGACCCGATTCTGCTTCTTAATCTCTATGTGGCTGTGGATCAGGATCTTTGGAATCGAATGGCGCATCCTCCATTGGTAAGACCATAGGCACGGAAAAAGAAATTCGTGAGACAGAGCTATTTGCCTTCTCTGTCTTGCCCTGTGACCCGACACCGATACTTCCGACATGGATTCCGATACCACCTTTGGTCTCGGTGCCTTTCTCCGCTGTAACAGCAACGTCAAAGTCAATCTTCTGAACAACCTTAAAAAACTGCTTCTGGGTATTCAGGTATCCATAAACGGAAGCTCCCTTGCCTTCGACGGCATGGACGTTCCGTGGATTCACTATCGCCTTGGTGCCTTCAAGTTGCTTCGCAGCATCTTCGATTCCGCGAGCGATTTGAACGAGCGTAGTTGTAATAAAGGTTTGTAGTTCCATTGGGATATTTCTTGCAGAACGTCTAGCTCATCCACGGCGGGGATGGAAGCCCGAATTCAAACAGGAGCGTTACCCGCCGTTGGATGAAGCGTCTTGTTGGGCAATCTGTTTTTGGGCGGCCAGAAACTCAGCAATGTCCTTCTGACCTCTCTCTCGGGCGAATCCCAAAGCGGTCATGCCCTTCATCGAAGGCCCTGTGTAAGAAACCAAGGTGTCGATACCATGATCAATGAGCATCTTAGCTATCTCCAAATCACCACCTTGAATTGCGCTAAACAACGGGTTCCTCTCGGACTCGGTAACATCCAATTCAGCCCCGTGATCGAGCAAGAACCTGAGAACATCTGACTGCCCATACCCTGCAGCCAGATTGATAGCTGTGCCACCAAAGGTGCCTCCACGCTGATTGATGTCGGCACCCATCGCCACAAGTCCTTGGACAATCTCCAAGCAACCGCACTTTGCAGCGACGTGCAGCCACGTCCCAAACGGGGTCATCATATCGAGACGGCCTTCCTCAGCGGCAATGGTCGATAGTGCCACATCGCTGTCACAGGCAATTATTGCGGATCGAATGGCCTGCTTGACTTCAGCTTCCGTCATATCTTGTGATTTCTGCCCAACAGTCTTATTGAACGACCGGTCGGGTTTGGGGGGTATTAACCGACCGGTCGGTGATTAGGGTAATACCCGACCCGGAATTACAGACCTTGGCGACCTCGTTCATCAAACACTTGATAGCGTGTTCATGCTGGCGAGCCAAGCGGTAAATCAGGATATGGGAAAATTTATCGGTTTAAAGATGGTCCAGGGGGCTGGGAGCTCCCGCTTCTTTTTGTCTGGGAAGTTGTATTGGGCTGAAGTTTCTTACGTGGTGAGGATAGAGGTGGAATCGTTTGGAAGTCAACGGGCAAGACAGGCGGCGGAGTGGCGAAAGAAGGCTTGAGTGTCCTTCGTCCAGCCGGATGGTTCGGGAAGGTTGGGGAATCGGATAGGCATGCAAAAAGCATCACCTTTCCTTAGTAATTCCCCAGCCGCGCCATGCGGGGAAATCCTTGCAACCACGGGCTTTCCCGGCGGGATCAGGAAGAGGGCTTGCCAGAGCCACAGAATTCCAAGTAAAGGTTTCCGATCCATGAAGGCCGTCTTTCCAACCGAAAGCG
>JANXMQ010000035.1 GCA_025354565.1 Akkermansiaceae bacterium | reverse complement strand
GCAGTCTGTCGGACTTAGAAAGCACAATATACAGCTTCTAGGGCCGCTTGCGACACATCAGATTGTGGTATAAATAGGTTAATTTAACAGATAGATTGAGCGGAACAGATCGTCCTCAAAATCTCGTTAAAAATGACTACCAGATATCGTCTTGGCTGTAACACCAGATACCATATGTTGATTTCGAGTGAAATTTGAAGTCCGACAAACTCCTAGTGCCCAGAGGGACGAAATTCACTTTCAGTTTCAAGGAAAATATCATGAGTATTACACGAACCGTCCCGACTCCTCGTCCGCTAAGCACCGGAACATTATAGCTGGATCCGCTGTTTGCAAAATTCCGGCATACCCGTCTATCCGGATTACACTTGGCAGATGATGTTGCGGGAGATTCGCAGCTTCGAATTGCCGATCATCAACATTTCCATCCCCGTCTCATCCGCGGAAATAGGAGTGGTCCCGTCAGACAGGTATATCGATAACGGACGGCAGGGAATTTACACCCATCAAAATTTATTTGTAATTGCAGGAGCATTACTGCCAGTATTCCAATCACCAATTGAGGCATGCTCCGGATCATGATTCTTTATTACGTCACCCTGCGCAGCAGTCCCTCTTTTCGTAGTGAGTTTGAATTAGAAAATTTTCTGAAAAATCATTTCTGGATTTTTCCACTGACCACAACCACGCCGTGTTCACACGGCGATTTAGCTACTGAGCACAGGGACGCGTCTCAAGCGAGTATGTCACACCGCTGCCGGCCATCATGTCAAAACGTCTACACGAACTGGATTCCCTGCGCGGCATTGCCGCATTTTCCGTCATGCTGAGCCATGTGTTTCTGGTGTATCCAATTATCTGGCACACCGACCGACCGACCGGAGCACCGCTGTGGCTGAAAATCTTCATGTTCAGCCCCATGCGCGTGGCATGGGCGGGCCATGAAGCGGTGATATTCTTTTTTGTCTTGAGCGGGTTCGTGCTGGCACTCTTGTTTTTCGGCAGTGGAGAGTCCCCCGCCTACCGGCACTATTTAATCAAACGGATCATACGGATCTATCCACCCTATCTAGCATCGGCCTTGCTGGCGATTGGACTCAGGGAAATTTTTTTTAACGGTCCAATTCTATCAGCTTCTGGCTGGTTTAACGAGTCCTGGCAACACCCTGTGACAGCAAATGTCATTGCGAATCATGTCCTAATGATCGGCTCGTTCCGGAATGGTGATTTCAACCCGGTTCTCTGGTCGCTTGTGCATGAAATGAGAATATCCATCATCTTTCCTCTCATCATTTGGGCGCTCATCCGCCATGAAAAACTTTGTCTCGTGCTTCCCGTGCTATTCACCTTCATCTTCTGGCTTGCCGGCACGCTAAGCTTCCGTGGAGCCATCACATTCAACCACGATTACTTTGCCACCCTTCACTACACCGGGTTTTTTATTGTGGGAGGGATGCTCGCCAAGCATCGCGAGCGATTAATCCGCTGGTTTTCCCAAATTCCAAAACACTTCAAGTGGCTGATTCTAACTACTGCATTGGCCGCCTACTCAAACGCATTCTGGCTGCCGTATTACGGCGGTTCAAAATTGGGCGCGGTCACCTTGCTAATTAACAAGTCATGGTTAGAGGAATGGATCACGGCAACCGGGGTGATCATCTTCATGATCATGGCCTTATCGTCAGGCGCGGTGTCCGGTGTCTTGACTTCCAAACCACTCCAGTTTCTCGGTGCGATTTCATACAGCTTGTATCTTTTTCACGCTCTGACCCTCAAGGCAATCGTCACCCTGTTGATTCCGTTCATGCCGCTTTCGGCTGTGCTGGGAACCACCGTGGTGTGTGCACTTGTCGTTTCGACCGCAAGCTGGCGTTTCATTGAAGTTCCTTGCATTCGACTGGGCAGAAACCTCACCCGTCGCGCAAGACCAACCGCTCCAGACTGAAGGGATCTCTCCCGGAAGTGACATGACCTACTTCAAAGGCTTTATAAGAATGATCCTGCTTAGCATTGCCGTTCACGAAAAACCGGAGGTTGTTCTGGATCAGCTCGACAACTTCAGGAAATTCGCGCCGGATGCCGGTATTGTCATCCACATGTCCGGCCAGATGGCCGAAGAGTTTCCTGAAACGGCGGACATGCTCAGGGCAATCGAAGGTGTCTGGGTCAACACGAATTCCTTTTACACGGGACTGGGGTTGCTGCTGAAGTGTCATGTCAGCAATTTCCTCTATATGGAAAAAACCGGAATACAGTTCTCCCACTTTTGCCTGCATTCCAGCAATGACCTGTTTGTGAAATCGGGAGTAGAAGATTACATCCGCAAACACGACTATGGTTTTTTTCAATTCAATCTTTTCGATCACTTGAATTTCTGCCACTGGAAGACTGATTTCCTGAAAGATCGCTCCTACAAAAAGCTCATGAGGTGCCTCAATTCCTCAATCACCCACTATGTTTCCCAAGTCGAAGGAACCTTTTACCCCCGGGATGCCTTCAGGGATTTCTCCATATGGTTCCAGCGTTTTGCATGGGTGGAAATTCCCTGGCCAATCCACTATGTGCACGGCACCCACAAAAGATTGGTCCTCTTGTTCGAGAGGCTCCAGAGGAATCCCCGCTGGCGACGTTTTCTGCTTGGCTATTTCTACACTACGGAGGAGTTTTATCCCCCGAATTTCTTCGCCACCCGCTGTTCTAATCCCGGAACTCCCTATTGTTTCATGAATTGGGGCGCAGATCTCCAAGTGACTGTTTCCGACGTCGAAATGATCCGCAACGGAACCGTGCCGACAGGTAGCTATAAAGAGCTATACTCCGTAAAGAGGATAGCACGTGACTTGAAGAACCCACTTCGCCAGTGGATCCGCACGCTGAAATGAAGGTAGCTGTTTGCTTCATTCCAACGAGATCGTTGGACACCCACGTCTGTGGGCACAAACCACAAGATTAATGGAATCCAGCGCAAATAAAAAAGCTCAGACGGACGGATATCGAGCGATTTTCAAATCATCCTCAATGCTCGGGGGAAGCCAGGGGCTCAGCTATCTCATCAGCCTTGTCCGTACGAAAGCTCTGGCCTACCTGCTTGGGCCGTCCGGCATCGGATTGATCGGACTCTATTCCTCCATCACGGCAACCGTGGGTGTTCTCTCCGGAATGGGCATAGGCGAAAGTGCGGTGAGGGCTGTGGCCGTGGCTCATGGCAGCGGTGACTTGCAAAGACTCTCAAGAGAGGCGATGGTCATCCGAAAAGTCAGTTGGCTTTCCGGGTTGATAGGCCTGATCCTTTGCATGGCATGCGCGATCCCGCTCAGCATCCAGACCTTTGGTAATCGCGAGCATGTGCTTGCCATTACCATTCTGGGCTCAACCTTGCTGTCGGGAGCAGTCGGCCGCGGCCAGACGTCGTTTATCCAGGGAACCGGACGCATTACAGTGGTCGCTAAGATGAACGTACTGGGATCGGTGGTAGGTATTCTCCCTGTCATTTTGATTTACGCGTGGTGGAAAGCCGACGGGATTATTCCCGCTCTGCTTTTGACATCTGTTTTGTCGCTTTTGGTGAGCCATTACTTTTACCGATCCATCGCACTCATCCCCTGTGAAATCACCTGGCGAGAAACACTTCGAGAATGCAAACCGATTCTGACACTTGGATTGGCATTCATGTTCACAGGGCTGCTCTGGACCGGCAAGGATATGGTCGTCCGAGCCATAATCACCCGTACTTACGGACTAGATTCAGTGGGAATTTACCAGTCCGCATGGGCCGTTTCCGGACTCTTTGTCAATTTCGTACTGGGTGCCATGGGGACGGACTTTTATCCGCGGCTCACCACCTTGTTGGACGATCATCCGGCAATGGTGAGGGCAATCAACCAACAGATTGAAATCGGAGTCCTGTTGGCCCTCCCCGGCGTCATCGCCACCATTTCCTGTGCCCCCATGGTGATCCTGCTTCTTTATTCACCCAAATTTCACGGTGCCTCGGTACTGCTCGCCGTCCTGTCATGCGGCGTCTTCTTCAAGGTCATCTCATATCCGCTGAATATGGTGCAGCTGGCGAAGGGAGACGCCCGCGGATTTACCATCTTCGGCACGGGATTCGCTTTGTTTGAGAGTGGCATAACGATTGTACTCCTGATCCAATATGGCATGATGGGCGCAGCCCTTGCATATCCCATTTCCTGCTTGACGCATGTGGTCGCAATGACCTGGGTGGGAAGAAAGGCAGTTGATCATCGGTTCGACCCAGAATCCATCAGATTGATCATGGTTTCGATTTTCCTGATTGGTACGGGTTCTCTGATCGCCTATCTGCTGCATGGGGCAACAGCCTTTGGCTCAGGCATACTTCTGTCTCTACTAACTTCGGTTTATTGCCTAAGGGCTCTGAGCAAACGGTTGGGCAGCGAACATCGTTTCATCCAACTGGTTTTGAAGCTGCCATGTATAAAGTGGATGATCTCCTGATCTTCCTTGGCTGCGCCGGGCAACTGTTGTGCGCCTACAATCAATCATGGTATCACTCGTCCTTCATGACCAAAATCCGTTGACATACTATCACTCCTGATGAAGATCCTCATCGCCTCATTCAGCTTCCCGCCCAACAAGGACGGCGTGTCGGAAGCCGCTTCCACAATGGCGCAAGGATTCGTCGAACATGGGCATGAAGTTTCGGTTCTTACGGAACAAACGCAGCCAAAGCGCGTATCAAGCACATGGGATGGGATTAAAATCATTCAGTATTCCCAAACCGAGGAACTGAATCCGGAAGTCTGGCTCGGCGAGACCACCTCCAGCTACAGCCAGTTGCTTCATTCCGGAAGTTGGGATGTCGTGATATTCCATTCCTACACCCGTCAATTGGAGCCTATGCTTGCGGTTCTCGCGCGGACCCCCACAAAAACAATTCTCGTAAGCCATGGTTACGCGGTTCTGATCTGGGAGAAAAGCCCTGAGTTTCCTTATGGCATCTATCGCTTGATCCAACGCTTCATTCAAAGCCTCAGGATGATTCGCTGGATGCGGAATTGCGACCGCATCGTTTACCTGAGCAACCAGACTGATTTCCTGGGATTCTATGATCATTTGATTGCGAAACTAACGCGGCATCAAGGACGCCGGGTGATTCCAAACGGGGTGGATCCTGACGAGAAATGCGCGTCACCTGATACTCTTCGGGTAGAACTTGGAATTGAAGCAAATGCTTTTTTAATCGTGTGCGTCGCCAACTACAGCGCGCGCAAGGATCAAGGCTTCGGGGCAAAAGCATTCCGAAAGGCGGCTGTTCCAAGGTCCGTTCTGGTATTCATTGGCAGTGAATTCAATGAGCATTCTTTGCAATTCCAGAAGGAAGATGAATGTCACAACAAAGATAGAGCATCCGGACGGATCATCTGGTTGGAAAAAAAAACCAGGGACTTCGCCTTGAATGCGATTTCAGCTTGTGACGCTTTCCTGTTGTCCTCCTACCACGAGGCCCAGCCCATCGTCCTGCTCGAAGCGATGCGCGAATCAAAACCGTGGATCGCCCGCAAGGCGGGCTGCATCCCGGAAATGCCGGGCGGAATCTGTGTTTCCTCAGTGGCGGAGATGAGCCTCCAAATGGTCAAGCTCGCAACTCAACCAGAGCTGCGGGCCTCTCTAGGTAATGAGGGCAGGGCCGCCATAGATAAAACTTACAATCGAAAGCATTACGTGGATTCCTACTGCGCTCTGGTCGCCGATCTGATCAAGCGATGAGGCGATGCATGCCTTGTTTGAAATCCATTCAATCACCCCATGAGTCAATTCACCCATTACAAAGCCACTATCAGAACCGCATTTTACGGCCATCTCACAGCCTTCAAGCTGAGATATCATATCAGGCGGCGCCCGACTAACCGGGTGATGCATGGCGGCATAGATCAAGCGGTGGAGCGTTACACCCGCATCTGCAAGACCTTGCTGGCTCATATTCCCAATTCCGAATCACTTAAGGATGCCGTGGCCAGCGAGATTGGCTGTGGTGACTGCTTCGCGGCAGCGGACATGATGCTGGGACTGGGTGCCAGGCACGTGCATCTCGTGGAATTTGAGCCCTTGGAATTATTGGAAACCTATCGAAAGGCGCTGGATGCCATTGCTGGCCGGGAAGATCTTCCGAACCAAGGCACCTTGCTTGAAACGGGGGAACCCTTGAGACTCAACCCTGAAAAAGCGACTTACCACCAGGGACTTTTGGAAAACATTAAACTCCCTCAGAAGGTCGATTTCCTCTACTCGTTTGATGTTCTCGAACACGTCGAGGATTTGGAGGGATTCTTTGCCTATTGTGGAGAGGTCGTGCGTCCCGGCGGAGTCATGGTCCACAAGTTCGACCTCAGCGGCCATGGATTGTTTGAGGATCCCATGCCACCGCTCGACTTCCAAACCTTCCCACGCTGGTTGTTTGACCTGATCTTCCTGAAATATCACCGGGCTGTCGGGCACTTTGCCGACGAATTCCTCACCATGATGGAGAAACACGGATTCACGGATCTGAAGGTGATACCGATCCGCGTCGCAGAACCCAGGTATCTGGACGCAGTTTGGCCCTATCTCCGCATGGAGGCAAGAGACCGGGATAAGGATATTGTGAAACTGTTGGATCTAGTGGTCGTCGCGAAACGCCGATGATGGGGTACACCCATCCATAGCCTCCCATGAAAATCGTTTTCCTAACATCCGATAACCGGGATCAACATGGTCGTTACCACGTGACGGAACCCTACTTTGGAACCGCGATGGAGGCATTGCTTCAGGGTTTTGCCATGTTGCCGGAGGAAATCGAAGTCCATGTGATCTCATGCAGCAAGCGCACCATGCAATCGCCTGAAAAGCTGGCTGCCAATATCTGGTTCCACCAACCGATAGTTCCGAAAATCGGCTGGGGTAGAACATTATTCCTTGGCTGTTCGGCAGCAACCCGCCGCTTGATTCGCACTCTCAATCCGGATATCGTCCACGGTCAAGGCACCGAACGCGACTGCGCCATGAGTGCGGTTCACTCCGGCTACTCCAACATCCTGACCCTTCACGGCAACATGCGCGTGCATGCGGCACGCAAGGAACAAAGGGGCAGTCTATACTATCGAATGGCGGCCTTGTTGGAAACCTACTGTCTCAAGCGGACCGGCGGTGTCGTCGCCATTTCAAATTATACCAATGAGCTCGTTAGACCACTGGCGAAAAGCACTTGGTTGCTTCCCAATGCGGTGGATCAGCGTTATTTCGACATTGAAGCGACAGCCGCTCCCACGCCAAGGATCCTGTTCGTGGGGGCCCTCAATGAACGCAAGAACCCGATCGGCCTGATCAAGGCCTGCGAACCGCTCTTGCGGTCAGGACAATGCACGATCCACTTCGCCGGCGAAGGCAACGAACAAAGCGATTACTGGAAGGACTTCAACCATCTGCTGGAATCCACCCCTGGGACGGAACTGCTTGGGTTTCTTGACCGCGACGCACTCGGACGGGAATTCCAAAGGACATCTCTCCTCGTTCTTCCCACCTTCGAAGACAACTGCCCGATGGTGGTGTTGGAGGCGATGGCGGCGGGTTTGGCGGTGGCGGCCTCCTGCGTCGGCGGGGTGCCGGACCTCATCACTCATGAAAAGGACGGGATCCTGTTTGATCCCAATCATCCTGTGGAAATGAGAGTTTGCCTTGAGCGCCTCATCCAGGAACCTGATATCCTCAAGCGTCTCGGCAATCAGGCGCGAATCACCGCCCGGGAACGTTTCCACCCCAAGCTCATCGCCGCCGAGCATTTGAAAATCTACCGCAGCTTACTGAGCAAGTGAGGATGAATTCACTGGAAATCCGCAAACCTTCTTTAACCGAATCAGAATCTCCCTTTAACCCACAAAATCAAACCATGGAAGGACAACTGAACACAGCAGAGCGGGCAATCATCAACCAATGGGTGAACGAATTAAAACCCGAGCGAGTGCTGGAAGTCGGCACGTGGATGGGCGGCGGCAGCACACTTCACATTCTCAGGGCTCTCGAAGCCAATGGTAAAGGCCACCTATGGGGAATCGAGGCGTCTCAAAGCATCTACGAGCAAATGATCGCCAACATCACCTCGGCAGGAAACGACCTTGTCGCAAGATTCACCCCGATTTTCGGATTTTCCCAAAATGTGATTCCGGGCTTTCTATCTGATCAGGGGACGGATTCCGAAATTGGCGTGGTTTTCCTGGATGGTGGAGACAATCCCATGGAGCAGGTCGAGGAATTCCAATTGTTGAGGGACAGGATCGCCGTTGGAGGCGTCTTGTTATCCCATGATGCGAAACTTCGGAAAGGCAAGTGGCTGGTTCCCTACCTCCGTGCCCACGACAACTGGCAATGCAAAATCCATGACGTGAGTGCCGAGGGCCTGTTCGAGGCACGTAAGATCTCAGAACATCCTTCCGCCGTGAGCGCGACGGAAGCAGCCTCTGTCCTTCCGTCTCTGCGCATGCAGCCCAAGGAACTCGTCGGCAGGTTGCTTCCCACCCCTGTGATCAACTTTCTCTTCAAGTGCTTGCCCCGGAAACTGGTCATATCGATCACTCAGGACCGTCATTGAAGTTTCCCAAACCGACACATCCCATCGTTCCATGCAAATCGTATCCGCCTGCCTAGCAAGGGATTTGCCGGTTTACAGCCTGACATACGCCAGCTTGGATGAGCATCTTCCGGGATGCGAGATTCATGTCATAACACGCAAGCAGGACTTCGATCTCTTCCGCAAGGCCTGTGGCGAAGAGCTGCATCTCTGGGACGAAGCCGAAATGATTCCCGGCATGACTTTGGGAGAACTCCGGCAGGTCCCCTTGCCGTTTTTTCCCAAGGGGGCGGGTTGGTATTTTCAACAGTTTCTCAAATACGCTTTTGTCAATGTCTCGAACGACGACGAGTATTTCCTCATCTGGGACGCCGACACCATTCTTCTCCGTCCTATTGAATTCTTCAGCCCGGAGGGCTTGCCCATTTACACCAAGGCGGATGAATACCATCGTCCATACTTTGAAACCTTTCATGCCCTGTTTGGGATAGAGGCCCATCGCGAATTCTCATTCATATCACAACACCAGCTCATTTATAAGAGCACACTTCGCCAAATGCTTGCGAAGATCGAGAAACTCAAATCTAGCAGGGCTGGTTGGGCATGGACCATTATGGAAAACCTTCGTGGAAGTGGCAGCAATCTTTTCAGCGAATACGAAACCTATGGTCACTATATCAAATCTCAGAACCCTGACAAATTGATCACGAGAACCCTGCCCTGGACCCGTAACGGTGCCGGCATCGCGGGCTACCCACCATCACAGACAAAATTAAAACAACTCTCCGCCGAGTTTGCATTTGCCGCATTCGAAGCCAACCAATCTACAGCGCGCCGCCTGCTCAGGCGAGTTCGAGAAGCGCTCGGATTACGACGGTACTGAATAAGGTTCTCCAGTATTATTCCATCCAAGAATCACCCAGATGCCGCCAGCACGATCATTACGGATATACACCTGCGCGCTAAAACCCTTTGAGGCGAATGATTATTTTTTTACCCGGGATTCAGGACTACTCTGTCGTAGTCTACAGAACATCGGAGTCGAGAGTAAAGTCATCATGCCACGGCAGGACAATGGTCAAAAAGAACTATCCGCCGATGTGATTCGCGGCACATTGGGAGAATTGCAATCAGCGGTTTGGTGGCGAAATCTGAGAATCGATGCCGTGGTCATAGTCACCTGGGGGCATGCGGAGAACACCCCGCTGATCCGCGCCGCAAAGGAAGCCGGCATCAAGATCATCCTTGTGACGGATGACGGCGAAGGAGCGAGAACAAAGCTCGTTGATCTTCTCCAAATCACATGGCAAAAATTGTACCACCTTCCAAAGCCGCGTCGCATGGTCGAGACCCTTGCAAAATTTCCGTTTTTATACGTGTGGCTGGCATGGAAAAAACACGGCAGCTATCCACAATACCGATACGCTGACATGATCACCTGTTGGACCGCCAGAATCGCCCGCAATGTCCGCCAGGGGCTGCAGAGCCAGATTACAGGAATGCCGGAATTTTTGCTGGGCTACCCGTGTTCCACGGATGCCAATCAAATCTTCACGGACAAAGATCCTTCCAAGCCGCCGTCCGTCCTCGCCGTGGCCCGTTGGGATGCCGTCAAACACAAGCGCCCGCACTTCCTGATGGATGTCTGCCGGACTCTCCTGAAGAACGATGTGAATATCACCATCCACATCTACGGAGTCACCCTTCCCTTCATGCACCATGTCCACGACGGTCTCCCGAAGTCACAATGGACCCGACTCTTTCTGCATGGATTCCGCGACAATTCGGAGATCCTGGCCCGAATGCGGGAAAGTGAGGTCGCAATCTGTCCATCCGCCGGAGACTGTGGGCCGGTGCCGATGGCGGAAGCGCTGTGCCAGGGCTGCTCGCTTGTCGGTTATGGCAATGTGGCGGAATGGGCCGCAAAAACCGGCTACGGAACCGCCGTGCCCTTGGACACTCCCGGTTCATTTTCAGAAGCCGTGATCAGGGAAATTCAAAAATGGAAGGGTGGAAACTACAGCAGACAGAACAACGCCGCTTTCTGGAGGGAACATTACAGCGCCACACGCATTGCAGGAAAAATCCGGGATTTTGTCGAATCCGGCGCGATTGAACCGCCACTGGCTTGACTGCACGCGCACGGGATCTCCCCGTGTGATCCCGATTCATCATTATGCAGAATAATTTCAACAGAAGTGATCAAGCCTTCCATTTTATGATGAATCATCAACAAAACAATTCATCGGCAGCCCCCTTGTCGGAAATCTGCCTGGTTGTGATTTACAACCACAATTACGAAAAAAACATCCCGAAGATCGAACGGTTGTATCAGGAAAAATTTTCGGAAATTTTTCACTTGATGCCATTTTACCAGGGCGACAATCCCCGTGTGATCGGAGTTTATGATTCCAGCCATCAATTCAACAACTACATAACACAGGCCTATGATCGACTCGCGTCCAAGCCTTTCACCCATTACTTTTTTGTCGCTGATGACATGATCATCAGACAGGATCTGAACGAAAACAACGTCCTTGATCAGCTCAATCTCGATAAAGACAGCGCATACATTCCATTTTTAAAAATTATCGATAATGAGACCTTTTTCACCTGGCCGTGGGCGCTGAAGCAGGTGGGGAAATTTCATTATCCATTCAAAGCCTCCGAATTCCGTAATTTCATGCCGGACATTGAAACCGCCCGCCAGCGCGTTGAACAACATGGTCTCGACTGGCACCAGGGCTACACCAGCAGCGTGCTGCCCTATGCCGTGCGAGGTGGGATCGACCCATTTACCCTGGATCTGGTGCGATCCTATTTCCGCTACCTGCTTCTTGTAGTGTGTTTCAAAATCAATCGGGGATTCCTTGCGTTGCTCGGTCGCACATTGAGTTGGCCGGCATTCATTGCCAAATTCGCGAAGCTGATTGCCAGGAAACAAGAAAATCCCGAGTATCCCCTCATTTGGGGCTATGCGGATATCTTTTTGTTGCCAGCTTCGCGCTTCAAAGAATTCTGCCATATGTCAGGCCTTCTGGCAAGCGGTCGTGTCATGGTCGAAGTGGCCGTTCCTACGGCTATGGCGTTAACCATTGATCGCGTCGTGCAAGACCATGACGTCGGGGCTCTGGACGGCCGCGAGGGTTCACCAGAAGATATTCGTGAACGCAACAACAGTTCTCTTGCCAGTCTGATCCAAAACTGGAGGAAGGACGTGCTTTACTATCATCCCATCAAACTCAGCCAATGGAAATTCGACATTTGATTTCGAGTGACACTTCTGGTAGTTAATTGGTTTGATTGATGAACGTTTCCCCGATGGTCAGTCATCATTACTGACTAGTCCTTAGCATAGACTACACTTGGCGTGAAAAAATGATCTGACCAGTTTTGGATTTGATTTGATAGCTGCCAAGTCCGCCTTAACCCGCTCCTTTAAAGACTCATTCTGTTTCAGCGGCTTTTTTGACACTCCATTTGTTTTTGCATGTTGCCATACGAACTCGTCGGGATTGAGATCTG
>JANXMQ010000030.1 GCA_025354565.1 Akkermansiaceae bacterium | reverse complement strand
GGCGGGTTGGCGAGCCGCTTGCCCAGCACCGCGTCGAGGTTGACCATGGACGGGTGCCCCTGCCCCCGGGGCTTGCCGACGAGATTTTCCATCAGATAGAGCGAGAATAGATTGCACGTGACCTCGACCTGGCCCTCGAAGGTCCATTCGTGGCGCTGGTGGTTGTGTCCGAGTTCGTGGAAAAAGCCCCAATTACCCTGCGTGGTGAGTTTTGTTAGGTCGGTAATGTCCTTTTGGCTCGCCCCTTGGATGCACATGAACGGGTAGCCCGAGTGCATGAAGCCGGCGGAGATCTGGCGGTCCGGTACGATGCGCTCCGGTGCCAGCCGGGCCAGCGCGACGAGGTCGTCCTCCATGGCCAGCGCCTTGTCCCACCAAGCGAGCAGAGCCTCGGGGGTTTCGAGTTTCCGCAGCTCGCTGGAGGCCAGATGGAGGATGGCGCATTTGCCGACCAGCGTGCCCCACGGCGCGGCCGCGAGCCGAGATTTTTCCCAAGTGGTTTGCGTATCCCGACCCAACACATACGTCGGTGCCGCGACCGCATTCGAGAAAACCAACGAGCTAACATCCGTAACCACTGGCAGCGGACCACCCTTGGCTTTGATCTGAATGAAAAGCTGACCACCGAAGGCATTGGCGATACGGTTCTCGCCCGGTTTCAACTCAAACGAGCGCGTGATGATGGGGAAACGTTGCCACTTTTCCAGCTTGAGCAGGCTGTCGCGGTGGCAGCCGACGATGATCTCCACGGTGCGGTCCGCAGGGAGCTTGTCCGCCCTAACAGTCACCACCTCGCCGGGTGCGGCATAGAGTCCGGTTTCCTGCCAGACGTCCGGCCCGGTCGCCCGGTCGGGAGCATTGCCAACCGTGGTGTCCCAGCGGTAGCGGAGATTGGCGTTATAGGAAACCGTCGTACCCACCCGCTCCTTGGACTCGACCGCACCAGGAAAATCCGCCGCCGCCGGATGTGCGCCGAATTTCCCTGGCTCCAACGCCATGTAGGCACGGATCGCCTTATGCAACTCCGCCCGCTGGGCTTCGGCACCTTGCACAAAGGGCGACTTGGCGGTGGGCAAGATCTCTTCCGGCAGCGGCGCGGCCAAGACAGGAAAGACAGTGAACAATAGGAAAGAAAGGGGACGCACGATACCTAGAGGCTGGGTTGAACCCCTAAACGCCCAAAAAGCGAACGACCTTTCTTATATCGCCACCTCAAGATCCACCTTCATCCTCTCCCGCCAGAACCGGCAGCCCCGTTAGGTCCACCTCTGCAAGATCAAGCGGAAGGCAGGCGTAGTTTGGAGCGCACGCAAGCCCATGTGCACCCGCTCCATGAAACTACGGCACCTTGTGATCTGCACCGCCTGGATTATCACCTCGAGTCTCCGTGCGGAGGTGGCCATCCTCCACGTCGCCCCGCAAGGAAACGACGCATGGTCCGGAAATCTCCAGCAACCCAACGCGGAGAATACCGACGGCCCGCTCGCCACTCTCGCCGGCGCGCGCGACGCGGCCCGCAAGATCACCACCCGCGACATCCCCATCCGCGTCCAGTTTGCGGATGGCATCTATCCGCTCACCTCGCCCGTCGAGTTCACTGCGGCGGACGATGGTGTCACCTACGAGGCCGCCCCCGGCGCGAAGCCCGTTCTATTAGGCGGACGCGCCGTCACCGGATGGAAACCCGGACCCGGCGGCGTGTGGACCGCCTCCATCCCGGAAGTGAAGGATGGCAAGTGGCGCTTCGAACAGCTCTGGGTCAATGGCACCCGCGCCACCCGCGCCCGGACTCCTAACAAGTTCTATCACTTCATGCGCGCCATGGTCGCCAGCGGCATCGATCCCGTGACCGGCAAGGAGGTGGATCTATCAGGCCGCGCCATCGCCGGACGCGGAAACGATCTCGCCCCGCTGTTCGATCTCCCGAAGGAGCAGCTCGCGGACGTTTGCGCCGTAGTCTATCATTCGTGGGAAATGTCACGCCACCCGATCGCCTCGGCGGATCGGGAGCACAACCAGATCATCACTACCGCACCCGCGCCGTGGCCGTTCTTCAAGTGGGGCAGCGACCAACGCTATCACCTCGAAAACTTCCGTGCCGCGCTCGATGCGCCCGGTGAGTGGTTTCTCGCCCGCGATGGCGTGCTCTCCTACATCCCCCTGCCCGGCGAGGACATGACAAAGGCACAGGTCATCGCGCCGGTGGCGGATCATTTCATCCGCTTCAAATCCGCTCAACACATCACCCTCAAGGGACTCTCCTTCCAATACTCCGGCTACATCCTGCCACCCGAGGGCCATGGCGACCACCAGGCCGCATTTGGCATCGATGCCGTCATCCGGGCGGACGAGGCTCGCGAAATTTCCATCGAAGACTGCGAGATCGCCCACACCGGCACCTATGGCATCTGGTTCCACCGTGCCTGCACCGATTGCCGCGTCACCCGCTCGTATTTCCACGACCTCGGCGCGGGCGGTATCCGGATCGGCCAGGGCTGGGATAATGACAAGCCCTCCGAGGCCGACCGCACCGGCCGCTGCATCGTGGATAACAACATCATCTACTCCGGCGGCCACCTCTTTGCCGGAGCCATTGGCGTCTGGATCGGCCATAGCGCCGATAACCAGGTCACCCATAATGACATCTCGGACTTCCGCTATACCGGCATATCCGTCGGTTGGCGCTGGGGCTATGCCCCCAGCCAGGCGAAGCGCAACAAGATCGAGTTCAACCACATCCACCACCTCGGCTATGGCGTCCTCAGTGACATGGGCGCTGTGTACACCCTCGGCCCCTCCGAAGGCACCACCGTTTCCAACAACGTCTGCCACGACATTTATTCCTATATCTACGGCGGCTGGGGACTCTACACCGACGAAGGCAGCACCGGCATCACCCTGGAGAACAACCTCGTTTACAACACCAAGACCGGCGGCTTCCACCAGCACTACGGTCGGGAAAACATCGTTACAAACAACATCCTCGCCTATGCGAAAGAGCACCAGATCCAGGGCTCGCGCAAGGAGGACCACCTCTCCTTCACCTTCTCCCACAACATCGTCCTCTGGGATTCCGGAAAACTGCTCGACGGCCAGTGGCAGGATCCAAACGTCATCATGAAACAAAACCTCTACTGGCGCACCGATCACCAACCCATCGACTTCGCCGGCAGATCCTTCGATGACTGGCGCACCTCCGGCCAGGACCAAGGCTCACTCATTGCTGATCCGTTATTCGCCGATGCCGCCCAACGCGACTTCCGCCTGATCGGCAAAAACCCGGACGTTGCGAAAATTGGCTTCAAGCCCTTCGATTTCACCCAGGCCGGAGTCTATGGCGATGTCGCGTGGAGAAAACTCGCCACCTCCGCCATCTATCCGCCGCTGGAGACCCCGCCACCCGCGCCGCCACCCCCGCCGCTGGAATTGAAGCTCGATTTCGAATCCCCAAATCCGCTCGCCGAAGCCCAAGTCCAAGTCGAAAACAAAGGTGACTCCATCGCCACCACCCGCGAGGTCGCCGCAGCCGGGCAGCAGAGCCTTCGCATCACCGATGCACCCGGCCTCACCGCCCGCTTCGATCCCCACTTCTATTTCCAGCCCCACCATCGCGACGGCATCACCACCTGCGCCTTCGATCTCAATGCCGGCCCCGGCGTCGAGTTCTATCACGAGTGGCGGGATGCCGCGAGCCCCTATCACAGCGGCCCCAGCATCAGCCTCTATGGCGGCGACCTCATCGTCGGCGGAAAACATCTTGCCGCCCTGCCCGTCGGCCAATGGTCCCACCTCCAAATCACCGCCGCCATCGGTCCCCGCTCCACCGCCACCTGGACCCTCTCCCTCACCCTTCCCGGCCAGCCGCCGCAGATTTACAAAGACCTCCCCTGTGACCCGCTCTGGAAACAACTCGAATGGCTCGGCTTCGTCAGCAACGCCGATACGAAAACCGTCTATCACATCGACAACCTCTCCCTCACCCACAAACCCTGAGAGGCCGTCTGAAAACCCGCCAAGGCGGGGATCAATACAACTTCCCCAATACAACTTCCAAGCCGTGCCCAAAGGTTCGCTTGAAGGCTTGGCCGATGGATGGTATTCTTCGCTCATGACAACGCAATTCCTCACCGATGACCGCGGCCAGAAGGTCGCTGTTGTGATTCCAATTGCTGACTACGAGTCACTGATGGAGGATGTTGCTGACCTTGCGGCAGTGGCCGAACGCAGAGACGACGACAGAATCTCACTGAAGGAACTTAAGGAGCAACTGACCGCCGATGGCCTTTTACCGCGTTGAGATCTCTAGGAATGCCGCGAAAGACCTCCGCAGTATTGACCGGAAGTGCAATACAACTTCCCAGACAAAAAGAAGCGATCATCAACCCCAAAGTCACCATCGCTTGCACAGATGAATACCCCACCAAGAGACAAAGAGGAGTTCTGGGTTCGATTCATCTGCTCATTTTTGTTCTTCGGGGCCATCGCTGCTGGCGGTGTCCTATTATACGCACTCGATCGCTTGGGGATTACGGCGAGCGTAACAATCTGGGCGATCATGACGCTCGTTATTAGTCTTTATGCAGCCAAGGTGGGAGACGATGCATGGCATACACTCCTGAGCTTTTTTCGTCACTGGTAATTCAAGGATGTAACTTCCCAGACAAAAAGAAGCGCAAAAATCCTTGTGAAATCAACGAATTCTGGCAAGCCTGCCGCAGATGAATTGTCTGGATATCACTGCCGGACATGATACGAACTCAACTGTTAGCCAAAAAAGAAATGGACATCTTCGCTCTTCTTACAGTTGCAGGGGTCGCGGCTTTTCTTTTGTCTCTCAGCGACTCTCCCTATTCGCCGTCGATTAAGGCGCGCATGGATACAACCAGAGAAGCTCTTCGGGAAGTTGAAGAGCTTAAACGGAGACTCTACGCAGAACTAAAGGCTGAAAAGAATCAGCAGCGCAGAAATGAAATCGCAGCACTATTGGCTGAGGAAAAAGAAGCGTCCGAAAGATTGCGCGACGCTTACAACGAAATCCGAGCTGAGTATGACCGTGCTCAACAGCGCTTGGCTAGCCAGCGCCAAGTTCGTGAAATAGCATTCGAACGACTGAAGCCAATGCAAGAAGAAAAAAATAAGGCCCGCAACGAGCTTTCCCAACTTTTCGAAGCAATACGTCCCCACCGGGAAGATTTGAGTCAAGTGTTCGCCAGTGCGAAAAGAGGTCACGATGTATACGACTTTGGCTCACGGATCAGCCGGGCGAAGAGCGCGATCGCAGATCTGCAATCTTCGATTGATCGGCAGAAAGGAAAAATTGCCGACATTGATCGTCGTTTAAGCTCTCAACGAGAAATCTGTAATCGGGAAACTGCTGCGTTTGATCGCATTAAGTGGCAAATATTTGGATAGAATCGATCTTGAAGTGATATACGCAAAAAGGCATCGGCTAATCGGGTCCCCAGGAGTGATCAATACAACTTCCCAGACAAAAAGAAGCGCTTGGCGAGGATCCGTGACGTGAAGGTGGACGCGCGGGGGAGTCGGATTGAGTTGACACGTTGCGACGAGACGCAGCAACCACGTTTAGAAATCAAGTGGTCTGCGGACGCTGTGCTGGGGCGGCGTCAAGGTGGCGGCGAGGCTGATTACAAGCGCAACTCATAAGCGGTTTCATTCATCCCTCGCTGCGCAGGCGGGCTGAAGCTCGCGGTCCGTGGGAAGCCGGAGCCGATGGCGGGGAAATGAGTTTTCTGTGGACAGCTTCCGTGCTAGAACGGCACTCGAACCCCGGCTGAAGGGGACGGTGAGAATGGATTGCAGTTTCCCCATCTTGCTCTCAACTCTCAAGCCCCAACTCTCAACTACCTCCATGTCCACTTGGCGTCCCATCCGGCCACCCGCGTTCTGGCAACGCTGGCTGCCGGTGTGGCTGCATGGCCCG
The DNA here is from genome assembly GCA_025354565.1 of Akkermansiaceae bacterium. Lineage (GTDB taxonomy): Bacteria > Verrucomicrobiota > Verrucomicrobiia > Verrucomicrobiales > Akkermansiaceae > Luteolibacter. The sequence goes on along the minus strand of JANXMQ010000030.1, from coordinate 44,588 downwards.
GTGAAGGTGGGTTTCCTGCTGACGGTGACGGGCCTGTTGATTCTATCATCTGTGGCGTTTTTCTACTTCATGCTGGCGATGCGTTTCAACATGGAGGATGTCGCCAAGCTGCCCGCCGGGACGGTTTTTTATGATCGCAAGGGCGTGGAAATCACCGCACCGGGCAGCGGTGGGCGCAAGTTGGTGACACGGCAGGACATTCCGGATTTTCTGGTGCATGCGCTGTGCGCCCGGGAGGACGCGCGATTTTTCGAGCACAGCGGTGTCGATGTCCGTGGCTTGCTGCGGGCGACGGTGAGAAATTTCAAGGACCATGACTTCACCCAGGGCGCATCCACCGTGAGCATGCAGCTCACGCGCAACTGTTTCAAGATGAAGCAAAAATCCATCCACCGGAAATTGTTGGAAATCGCACTCACCTTGCGCGTCGAGGCCCGTTATTCCAAAGACGAGATTCTCACCCACTATCTGAACCGCATCTACTTCGGCGCCGGGGCGACCGGGATCGAGCAGGCGGCTAACACGTATTTCGGGAAACCCACCCGCGAGCTCAACGAGGGCGAGTGCGCGATGGTCGTCGGGATCATCCGTGGTCCGCACATTTTCTCGCCATTCCGGAATCTCGATGCCGCCATCGAACAACGGAACCAGACCCTCGACCGGATGATCGCGATGGGCTTCATCGATCCGGCCCACCGCGATGCGATCGTGGCGACACCGGTGAAACTCGTTAGCGAAGAGCAGCGGGAAACCCAGACCTCTTACGCCCTGCAAGCCGCCAACCGCGAGCTCGAGCACCTGCTCGAAACCGAGGGCATACACCCCGGCGGACTGCGCGTCCAAACCACGCTGGATGCCGCGTGGCAGAACCGTCTGGAGTTGGAACTCACCCGCGCCGTCGAGGATCTGGAGAAGGAAAAATCCTGGCCCTACGAGACCGAAGCCAAGCACGTAAGCGGCACCGAGCCCGCCTATCTACAATACGCCGCTGTCACCACTGAGACCCGCACCGGAGCCACGCTGGCATTGATTGGTGGGCGAAATTTCAGCGACTCGCACTTCGACCGCTCCCGCTCTAGCCGCGATCTGGGCTCGGCGTTCGAGCCCTTCGTCGCCGCCGCTGCGGCGGAACGAGGCAAGCTCGTCCTGCCCGGTCGGCCGGTGCAAACCGGTCGCCAGATCGGCCCCGAGGAAGTCGGTCGCATCGCCAAACGCTGTGGCTTCACCGGTCGGTTTTCCAACACCGAGGATCTCTTCCGCGGTACCGTCAACGCGACGCCGCTGGAAATGTCCGTCGGCTTGGCCATCCTTGGCAATCAAGGCAAGCGCGCGCGCCCGTACTTGATAGAGAGCATTCAGGACGCCACGGGCGAGACCCTCTACACGGTCCAGCCCCAGCTCAACGCCGTCCTCTCGCCCGCTGCTGCGCTTGATGCCGCCAGCGTCCTGCAACGCAGTGGCGGCACCCGCAATTTCACCGGCGCGACTGGCTCCGAGCGTGATGCTTGGACGCTGCGTCTCGGCCCCAGTGGCGCGACCGCGATCTGGCTTGGCTTCGACAAGCCGGCCCCCATCGCCCACGAGCCACGAGTGAAGGCGTTGTTAGATGAATTTGTGAAACGACTTGGTAATAATTAATTCCACCGTTGAAGCGCTTTGACAGCCAAGAGCAAATCCGCCATATTACCTCCCATGCAAGCCATGCAGTTCGAGCAATCCGTCGTTTCAATCCTGAAACGAGACAAGCGATTTGATCCTCATGCCTATTTTTTTCTAAAGGACGCACTCGATTTCACGCTCAAACGCATCGCCGATACCAACGGTGGTCAGGCCCGTCACGTCAGCGGTCCGGAGCTGTTAGCCGGATACCGGGACTACGCGCTCGAGCAATTCGGACCGATGGCGTCCACGCTGATGACCGAGTGGAGCATCCGCAAATGTCAGGACGTGGGCGACATGGTTTTCCACTTGATCGAGGAGCAGGTTTTCGGCAAACAGGACTCGGATAAAAAAGAGGATTTCTCCGAGGTGTTCGACTTCGAAGCCGCGCTGGTGACGCCGTTTTTGCCCACCCGCAAACTCGCCGCACCGCAGCCAGCCCACCGCAGTCGCCGCACGGTTTCCTAGCGGAAATTTGCCCAACGCCCGCAGCGTGGCCTGAGATTGGCCCGGCACTTGCTTAGTCGTCGGATGACCCCACCGACGCAGAGTGTATCCCGGTGGCTTGCTCCAATCGTTGATCATTCCAAATGAATCGTTTGCGCGTCCTCAAGCTCGGCTGGGAATTTCCGCCTCTCATCAATGGCGGACTTGGAATCGCGTGTCTCGGTCTCTCGCGGGCCCTCGCGAAACTCGTCGATCTAACGGTATTGGTGCCGCGATCCTCGCCGGAAACAGATTTCAAGGACTTCGACTTGCGCGGCCTGAACCAGCTCACCCTCGAAAAACTGAAGGCGGCGGAGGGGCGCTACCAGTATGAGAGTTTCGCCCAAGTTAGAAACGTCCCGGTTTTTCTCGATCCTTACGCGGATGATGGTGGTGGGGGGATTTCAGCCATTCACAGCGAACCGCCTGCCGACGATGAGATCGCGTTTTCCGCAACCACCATCAAACAACTCGAGGCGTTCAAAGCCGGTGAACTTTACGGCCCGGATCTGGGTGGCAAGGTGATTGATTTTTCCAAAGTCGCGGCGAAACTGGCGATGCAGGAACCCTTTGACGTGATCCATGCCCACGACTGGATGACCTTTCTCGCAGGCGTTGAAGTGAAGAAGGCGACTCGCAAGCCGCTGGTCGTCCATGTCCATGCCTTGCAATACGATCGCGCCGGCTCGACCGCCCGGGGCTGGATCTATGATCTCGAAAAATACGGCATGGAGGAGGCGGATTGTGTCATTCCGGTGAGTCGCTACACCGGCGACATCATTACCACCCACTACGGGATGAATCCCAAAAAAATCCGGCCGGTCCACAACGGGGCGGATCCGGTGGAGGCGTTTGCGACGAAGAAAAAATTTCCTGAAAAGCTCGTCCTCTTCCTCGGTCGGCTCACCTCGCAGAAAGGCCCGGATTTTTTTCTCGAAACCGCCGCCCGCGTGATCGCGAAAAATCCCCACGTTCGTTTTGTTGTCGCCGGCACCGGGGAAAAACTCCGCCCGCTCATCGAGTCCGGCGCCTTCCGTGGTCTCGGCGCGCATTTCCATTTCACCGGCTTTCTCGATAAAGAAAAGGTCAACGACCTGCTCTCGATGACGGATGTTTATTGCATGCCATCCGTTTCCGAACCCTTCGGACTATCCGCTTTGGAAGCCGCGCAATTCGGCATTCCTGCTGTCATTTCCAAACAATCCGGCGTCGCGGAAGTGCTGAAAGGTGCCCTGAAGGCCGACTATTGGGATACGGAATTGATGGCGAACCACATCCATGATCTCCTGACCGATGACCATCTCCATGCGCGAGTCGCCGAGCAAGCCCGTCTCGATATCACCGCCGCCACCTGGGACGCCGCCGCAACCAAGGTGATGAAAATTTATGAGGAACTGATTCGCTAGTCACCGTAAGGCTTCTTGTTCCCCGCTTCCTGAAACCCATGCCTGACGTTTGCCTCTATTTCCAGGTTCATCAACCGAACCGGCTGCTGTCCTATGATTTTTTCAAGATCGGGGAAAACGCGGTCTATGAGGACGAGGCGATGAACGCCGAGATCCTCAGCAAGGTCGCTGAGAAGTGCTACCTCCCCGCCAACCGCATGTTCCAGCGGCTGGTCGAGGAGAACGACGGGCGCTTCCGCATGGCACTATCTATCAGCGGCACCGTGATTGAGCAAATGCAGCGCTATCGGCCGGATGTGTTGGAATCGTTTCAATCCCTCGTGGCCACCGGTAGTGTCGAGCTGTTAGCAGAGACTTACTATCATTCGCTCGCCTTCGTGCATTCTAACAAAGAGTTTGACCGTCAGGTGGAAATGCATTTGCAGAAACTTGAGGAAGTTTTCCATATCCGGCCCCGCGTGTTTCGGAATACCGAGTTGATCTACAATGACGCCATCGCCGCCAAGGCTGAGACGATGGGCTTCGATGGCGTGATGGCGGAGGGCGTGCAGTGGAACCTGGACGGCCATTCGCCGAATTTTCTCTATCGTGCGCCAACGACTGCGCGCATCAAGACACTGCTCAGAAACATCCAGCTCTCGGACGATCTCGGTTTCCGTTTTTCCGATCCCGCGTGGCCTGAGTATCCGTTGACGGCGGAGAAATTCGCACGCTGGCTGGCGGCCTGCGAGGGTGATGTGGTGAATCTGTTCATGGACTATGAGGCGATCGGCGAGCACCAGTGGGCGGATACCGGCATTTTCAAATTCTGGGAGGCCTTGCCCGAGGCGGTGGACGAGGCCGGCCTGCAATGGGTGACGCCCTCCGAGGCGGTGGAGCTCTATCGTGCGTCACGGGAATACCTCAGCGGCAGCGTGACCTCATGGGCCGACTCCGAGCGCGATCTCTCCGCGTGGATGGGCAACGTGATGCAGCAGGAAGCGATCGAAAAAGTCCACCGCTTGGAGGCGGAAATCCTTGCGGTGAATGATCCTGAACTCACCGCGACGTGGGCAAAAATGCAAACCTCGGATCACTTTTATTGGATGTCCACCAAGGGTGGCACCGATGGCAGCGTGCACACCTATTTCACGCCCTATCCGAGTCCTTACGATGCTTACATCTATTTCATGAACGTCCTCGCCGATTTACAAATCCGCCTCCGCCGCGCGCAGGAGCAGCAGGGACTGAGTGTGTAGGATGCCGAGAGCGGCTCACAGCGAAGCGGTAAGCCAATCGCGGAAGACGGTGGGGTCGGCCGGTAGCAGGGTGGCAACTTTTTCGCGCCCGGCGAGAATGGCGAGGCGCTCAGGAACCTCGATGCTGTTAGGTCCGAGTTCGGCTTCCATCACGTCCGGGAACTTCGCGGGGTGTGCGGTTTCGAGGGTGATGGTGGCGCTGGACGGGTGGGTGGAGCGCCACTTTTGCGCGGCAAGCCAGCCGACTGCACCGTGCGGGTCGATCTCGTATTGATAGAGTGCCTTGACGGTGCGGATGGCGGCACGCGTTTGATCGTCACTGAAGCTCATGCCGGTGATGCGGGATTTCATGGCTTCCCACGAGCCGCCGAAGAGGGCCGCCATGCGGACGAAATTGGAGGGAGCTCCGACGTCCATCGCGTTGGAAATGGTCGGGACGCCGGGGCGGGGAATATATTGGCCGGTGCGGAGATATTCCGGGACGACATCGTTGCGATTGGTGGCGGCGATGAAATGATCGACGGGTAGGCCGAGTTGCAGGGCGAGCAGACCGGCGGTGAGATTGCCAAAATTTCCCGACGGAATCACGAAGGTGGGGATGACGCCTTCCGGGAGCTGGCGGGAGGCGTGGATGTAGTAAAAACTCTGCGGCACGAGGCGCGCGAGGTTGATGGAGTTGGCGGATGTTAGGTTGAGTCGTTCTGCTAGATCGCGGTCGAGGAAGGCGGATTTCACCAGTGCTTGGCAGTCGTCGAAGGTGCCTTGGATTTCGAGCGCGGTGATATTGCCCCCCAGGGCCGTGAGTTGTTTTTCCTGAAGCCCGGAAACCTTGCCTTGCGGATAGAGAATGATGACGCGGGTGCCGGGCACGTTGTGAAACGCGGAGGCGACCGCGCCGCCGGTATCACCGGAGGTGGCGACGAGGACGGTGAGTTCGCGGTCCTCGCCACGGGTGAGCCAGGCCATCAGCCGGGCCATGAAACGCGCCCCGAAGTCCTTGAAGGCGAGGGTGGGACCGTGGAAAAGTTCGAGCATGTGATCGCCCGGGCCGAGAGTGACCAGTGGTGCGTCGAAGGTGACAGTGCCTTCGACAATATCGACCAGCGCCTGCGGCGGCACATCCTCGCCGAAGAAGGCATCCGCCACAGCGATGCCGATTTCCGGGAAAGTGAGTTCATGCCAGAACTGCCAGAACGCGGGATCTAACACCGGCAGGGAATCCGGCATGTAAAGGCCGTTGTCCGGCGGCAACGAGCGCAAGATGGCTTCCTTGAGATCGACGCGGTGGGCGGGATTGTTAGTCGAGTGGTAGAGCACGGTTTTTTAAAACAATAAATACTCAACCGATCACATGCACTCCCGTCGGATTGATCCGCGAGACGTAGGACTGGTTTTCGATGGGGATCGCGAAAAAGACCTTGGCGATGGCCTCGGCGACCTTGCGGGCGATTTCCTCACCTTCGCAGAGCGCAAAGACGGACGGACCGGCCCCGGAGATGGAGAATCCCAGGGCTCCGGCGGCGAGGGCGGCGCGTTTCGCTTTGTAGAAATCCGGGATGAGTTTCTGGCGGCGCGGCTCGGCGATCACGTCGTGGATGGAGCGGGAAATCAGGCCGTAGTCTTCCTGAATGAGACCGCAAAGCAGTCCGCCGAGGTTGCCGATCTGCTGGGTGGCGTTTTCGAGCGGGATTTCCTTGGGCAGGATTTCACGGGCGACTTTGGTTAGAATCTCGATGTCGGGGTGGACGACGGCGGCCCAGAGGTTTTTCGGCGCGGGAATTTGCGCGAAGTCGAGCTCGTCGTTGGAGCGTATGAAAACGATGCCGCCGAAGAGGCAGGGCGCGACGTTGTCGGCATGCCATGCTCCGTCCGCCGAAGCCTCGCCGGCCATGGCGAAGGGCAGGAGTTGCTTTTTTGAAAGTGGATCGCCGATGAGTTTATTCACCGCGAAGGCCCCGGCGACGGCGGAGGCGGAGGACGAGCCAAGGCCGGAACCGAAGGGCATTTTCTTGTGAATTTCCATCTCAATGCCACGGTCGGTCATGCCGAGGTGTTTGAGCAAATCGAGAGCGGCGACCCCGGCGGTGTTCTGCGCGGGATTTTTCGGGAGCTTGCCATTGTCCCCGGTGATTTTCGTGATGTGCAGGCCGGGTTTGTCGCAATGACGGACAACGATCTCATCGCCGGGTGCGTCGATCGCAAAACCAAGGACATCATAACCGCAGGCGACATTCGCCACCGTGGCGGGGGCGAAGACGCGGATTTCAGGAGAGTTGGACATAAGGAAAGCGCTCGCGGGGAGCGGGCGGAGTCTGTGGGCGGACTTGCGGTTTGTTCAAGCTTGGAAACTCAGACTGGCAGGGGATTTAGAACCCTCTCAGTTGTCACGGATCACAACGAAGTTTTTCATGTGCGCAATCACATCTTCTTCCACCTTCCTGAATGCGGCAATCTGCTGACCGTGCGGTAGAGTCTGGGGAAGCCCTCCAAATGCTGTCTGCACGAAGGAATAAAACTCCGTCGCGCACGGCATGCACATCCATCGGTTCCGCTGAGTGGTGCCTGTCAAATTCCCCGAATGATCTCAACGCACGATGTCATAAACCAGCACCTTCTTGCTGAGAGGGAGCAGCACTTCGGTCTTTTGCTTCACATGCAGGGGATGGGTTTCGTAGGCGCGGAGGGCTTGGACGGAATCGAAGCGCATCGTCAGGCCGACGTCGAAGGAGTCATCGACAATCGGGCGGTCGCTGGCGAGCGGGGTGCCGGAGTCGAGGAATTTGATGCCGGGAATCGTGCGGAGATCGGCGGAGGCGGTGCGGATCGCTTGGCGGTCGGCGGCGTTGCCGGGGCGCTTGAGCCAGAGCAGAACGACGTGATCAACTGTGCCACTGGTAGCGGGTGGGGCGATGGTGGCGCAGGAAATGAGCGAGAGGGTGGAGGCGAGTGCGAGGAGCGGTTTCATGGGATTTTCAAGTTAGGTGATATTGGCAAAATGAATTTTTGTTCCAGTTAGAAAAACCAGCCGCGCTTCTTTTTTTTGTAGGAGCCGTCGCCGACGGAGATCACCTCGATGTGGACATTGGTGATGCCCTGATCGTAGAAGCCTAGTTTCTTGGCGGCGCGGGGCGTGACATCGAGGATGCGGCCCGGGATGAAGGGGCCGCGGTCGTTGATGCGGACCTTGAGCGACTTGCCGTTTTTCAGGTTCGTGACCTTGATGAGGCAGGGGAGCGGGAGTGTTTTGTGAGCACCTGTTAGGTGCCAGGGCATCACCTTTTCCCCGAGCGAGGTGGTGCCGCGTTTGAAGCCCAGCCAAGAGGATTCGTTATACCATGAGCAGGAGCCTGTTTCCTGAAAATCGAGTGCCGCATCCACGCTCATCGGCTGATAGGACTGGCCGCGGACGCTGTATGAACTGGTCTGATAGCCCTTGTGACCGCCGGGGTAGGAAACGCATGAGGTGAGAAAGCAGGATGCCGTTAGAAAACTAACAGCAAGAAGGCGCGGTGGGTTTTTGAAGCAGCGGGAAATCACGATTTTCGCTCGCGGATGACGTGGAGGGTGGTGGCGACTTTTTCCTTCATTTCCTTGCCGGGTTTGAATTTCACGGCGGCGCGGGCGGGGATCGGCACGTCCTTGCCGGGGTTCTTCGGATTGCGACCGACCTTGGCCTTCATTTCGCGGACCAGGAAGGCCCCGAAATTCCGCATCACCACGGTGTCGCCATGAGCGAGGGAGTCGGTGATTTCATCGACCAAGGATTGCACCACTTCGAGTACGTTCTGCTGGGTGATTTCAATCCCCTTGGCCCCGAGTTGATCGGTGATTTTGATAACGAGTTCGCGTTTGGTGATGGTGGCCATGAGAAATGAGGAAGGTGGAAATGTGTGGGGGCGTGGAGATTCAACAACGAAAGTGGCGGTCTTGTCCCGTCCAAAATCGGTTAATTGGATGCGATTTTCGTGCCAGAGGGCAAAGAAACGTCAGAATGGGACAAGAATCTTGAAAATCCCACGGTTTGCGGCAGTAGATTGGCGATTTCTTGGAAGTCACTTGCTACGAGCAACTAATCGCCGGTGCCTGCGGAAAAATTATCAAAACGGCGCGGTCCGTTCTGACATCAAGCTTTGCAAATTTATCGTCAACCGCCGCGCCATCTGGTGGGTTAGGAATAAATTCCATTACCCCATCACTTGGCCGTGAGCCAAGCTTTGGGCAAAATCTGAATCATTCCGAATCGTTGCGTTTCCGTTAGTAAATGATTATCATCTCGCCTGGATACGGTCGTCGCCATCAGTCGCTAACCATTGATCCCGGTTCTTTTGCCGGAGACCATTTGACGCGCCATGGAGGATTCTCAGAGCCGGTGAATCGGACGAATGGAGTCGGGAAAAAGACGATGTTTTATTTCTCCACCATCGGTGGCGGGAAAGGTTGCTCTGAGAGAATCCATTCCTCGTTCTTGTCCGCAAAGGTTTTCAACGCCCACTCGCTCGGCAGTAGGGCAACGAGCCAACCGTTAGAATCGCGTGCGAGGGCGGCACCGAGTGATAGATTCGGGCGGGCTTCGGGGGCGAGCGGGTCGCCTTCCTTCGGCTTGAGCCAGCGGGCGAGCGACCAATTCGCCTGCTCGATCCGGGTTTCCGCTGCGTATTCGCCTTCGAGACGGTATTGCAGGACTTCGAATTGCAGCGGGCCGACTGCACCTAACAAAGGGACCTGTTGGGAGCCAGTATCAAGGAGTTGGAACTCGCTGGCGACGCCTTCTTTGAGGAGCTGTTGGAGACCGTCGCGGAAGCGTTTGTATTTCGCGGTGCTCTTGTTGTGCAGGAAGGAAAAGCACTCGGGTGCGAAACGTGGGATTTCATCAAAAGTGACACCGGGCTTCGAGGATAGCGTGTCGCCGATGAGCAGGTCATAATTTCCCACCAACCCGACGACATCGCCGGCGAAGGCATCATCCACCGTCTCTCGCTCGCGGGCGAAAAGGCGTTGGGAGTTGGCGAGTCTAACTTTTTCACCGGTGCGGCCATTGATCACATCCATGTCGCGCTCGAATTTTCCGGAAACAATTCTAACGAACGCAATCCGGTCGCGGTGTTTCGGGTTCATGTTCGCCTGGATCTTGAAGACGAAGGCGGAAAATTCTTCGGACGCGGGATCGATCATCATGCCGCCGCTTTCACGCGGCGTGGGTGGCGGGGAGAGTTCGAGGAAACGATCCAGCAGGAGTTGCACGCCGAAGTTGTTAGCCGCGCTGCCGAAGAAGACGGGTGTGAGTTCACCTGCTAACACTTTTTTCAAATCGAACTCCGCGCCCGCGCCTTCGAGCAGTTCGAGTTCGTCGCAGACCTGCCGGTAAGTCCCTTCTTCCACGGCATCTTTCACACTCTCGTCCTCAATGCCGGTCACCGCCACTGGCGCGCGGTAAGCTCCGTGGACCGTGCGTTGGAACAGATGCACCTGTTTCTGCTCGCGATCGTAAACCCCGCGGAAACGAGGGCCATCGCCGAGCGGCCAATTCACCGGGAATGCGTGGATGCCGAGCACGGATTCCAGCTCGTCTAGCAGATCCATCGATGGCCGAGCCGGGCGGTCCAGCTTGTTCATGAAGGTGAAAATCGGCACTCCGCGACGGCGGCAGACTTCGAAAAGTTTCCGCGTCTGGCTCTCGATGCCCTTGCCCGCATCCACCACCATCACGGCGGCGTCCACGGCGGTTAGGACGCGATAAGTATCCTCCGAGAAATCTTTGTGCCCCGGCGTGTCGAGGATGTTGACGACGCAGTCCTTGTATTCGAATTGCAGGACGGTGGAGGAAACGGAAATGCCCCGCTGTTTTTCCAACTCCATCCAATCCGAGGTCGTCGCCCGCTGGTTTTTCCGTGCGGTGACGCTGCCGGCTAGGTTGAGTGCACCACCGTAGAGCAGGAATTTCTCCGTGAGCGTGGTTTTTCCGGCGTCCGGATGGGAGATAATCGCAAACGAGCGGCGGCGGTTCACCTCGCGTTGCAGCGCGGGCGAGGGTGTGGCGTAGGAAGAGCGGGACATGGAAACGGGCGGCACGGCCTAATCGCTGGACGCTGGACGAGCAAGCCCGGATGCGGTGTTATCATTGCGTGCAGGCTGGGAAATGGGCGGATTTATTGGGAAAAATGATGATGAATACCACAATTGGACGCTTGCCAATGCCACAATTGGACGCTACCCTATACCACAAATGGACGGTCTTGATAGAATGCTCCCACGCGGGATTCAAAGCGCTTTGAACGAAGCCATGACAGACACCCCCGTCGTCTGCCTGCTCGGTCCGCGCCAGTGTGGCAAATCCACCCTCGCCCGCTCGCTTGACCCGTCCCGCCAGTATCTCAGCCTGGATGACGTGGATTTACTCGCTGCCGCCACCCGAGACCCCAAGGGATTCATCGCGCAATGGCAGGGAGACATTACGCTCGATGAAATCCAACGCGCACCGGATCTGCTCCTCACCATCAAGCGCGCCGTGGACGAAAACCGCCGTCCCGGTCGGTTCCTACTCACCGGCTCCGCAAATTTGCTTCAGCTCCCCCACCTGCCAGACTCGCTTGCCGGGCGGATGGAGTGCCTCTACTTGCACCCGCTGACCGAGGCGGAAAAATCCTGGAATCCTGGCCATTTTCTCAGTCGCTGGTTGGTCAACGACCTTTCAGACAAGCGCCTTCGTGAAGACAGCTTGGCTCCATCCAGTCTGCCCGGGCGCATCGTCGCCGGTGGCTACCCCGAGCCACAAGGTCGCTCGCCAATTCGCGCCCGCCAGTGGCACCGCCAATATCTGCGCTCTGTCATCGACCGCGATGTCCACGATGTGGCCCTCGTCCGTGATAGCGAGGAAGTCGCCCGCTTGCTGGAAATGCTCGCCCATCAAACCGGCAACCTCCTGAACACCTCGTCACTATCCAACGATCTCAAACTCGACCGCCAAACCGTCGAGCGCTACATCACCGTGCTCGAACGCTTGTTCCTCGTGCGCCGTCTCGCACCATGGCATCGGAACTCCGCGAAGCGCCTCATCAAGACTCCGAAAATCCATCTCGTGGACAGCGGCCTCGCCTCCTCGCTCTCGGGAATTTCCTCCGGCGACTGGCTCAAGCGGCGTGATAAATTCGGCCATTTGCTCGAATCCTTCGTTCTCCAACAGCTCATCGCCCAAGCTGGCTGGACCGATCCCGACCTGCGCTTCTGGCACTCCCGGGACAAGGATCAGGTGGAGGTCGATGTCGTGCTCACTCGCGGCAGCAAGGTCTGGGGTGTGGAAATCAAAGCATCCGCCACGCTCCATCATTCGGACGGCAACGGTCTGCGTCGGCTGGCGACCCAAGCGGGAAATGATTTCCAATCCGGCATCATTTTCTACGACGGCTCCTCAGTCCTCCAACTCGACGGCCCGAAAATCCTCGCGGTGCCTTTGAAGCTGCTTTGGGAATGGTGAAAAGCAGATCGGCGGATGTTCAAGGGGGAAACCTCCAACATCCGCCGACTTGTTTTTTGGGGGGAATGTGTCGTGGTCCGCAGCACCTCGGGGGGGGATATGCTTGCGGCGACACCCAAGAAGTATCCCATTTCCGGCCAATCACCATGCCGTGATCGCGTGTTTCCAGCAAAATTTAGCACGAATTTTCACGCCCGAACAACTGGCGTAGATTGCGGGTTGAAGAACGTCGCTCAATGCCCATTCTGCATCCATGCGCGAGGACACCCGCCGCTGGATGGAGAGCGATCAGGCCCACTGTTGGCATCCGTTTACGCGGCAGGCCGAGTGGTGCGCGCGCGGCCATGAGCCGTTAGTGATCGTTCGCGGCGAGGGCGTTTGGCTATGGGATTCCGAGGGCCGGAAGTATTTGGATGGAAATTCGTCGATCTGGACCAACCTCCACGGCCATGCCCACCCAGCGATCAACACCGCGATCCGTGAGCAGTTAGAAAAAGCCGCACACACCTCATTTCTCGGCTTCACCCACCCACTCGCCACGGAATTAGCCAAGCGGCTCTGCGGGTTTTTTCCAGAGCACACCCTGGAGCGGGTGTTTTTCTCCGACGACGGCTCGACCGCCATCGAGTGCGCCTTGAAAATGGCCGTGCAATACCGCCAACAAACCGGCGCACCCGAGCGCGATGGCTTCATCGCGTTCTCTAACGGCTACCACGGCGACACGCTCGGCGCGGCCTCGCTCGGCGGCGTCGGGAGATTTTCCGAGCGCTTCCGGGGACTCGGATTTCCGGTCCGACATGTTTCCTCACTGGCGGATTTGGACACATTTTCATCTGAAAAAATCGCCGCCGTCGTCATCGAGCCGCTCATCCAAGGAGTCAACGAAATGCACCCATGGCCCGCCGGGATGCTTGCGGAACTGAGGCATTGGTGTGATGAAAACGGCGTCCATCTCATCCTTGATGAAGTCATGACCGGCTTTGGTCGCACAGGAACAATGTTCGCCTGCCAACAGGAAAACGTCATCCCGGATTTACTCTGTCTGGCCAAGGGGCTTACCGGCGGCTACCTTCCGTTGGCGGCCACTCTAACGACCGGAAAAATTTACGACGCGTTCCTCGGCGGTGCGGACCGGGCGTTCTACTATGGCCATAGTTATACCGCGAATTCGTTAGGATGCGCCGCCGCCCTCGCCAGCCTCGATGTTTTTGAGCGGGAAAAAACTCTCGTCCACCTATCAGGAAAAATTGCCCACCTAAGTGAAGGCCTAACCGCCATGAAATCCCGCTACCCCGTCATCCACGAGGTCCGCCAATGCGGCTTCATCGCCGGCATCGAACTCCGTCGCCCCGATGGCGAGAAATTTCCATCCGGTGAGCGTTTCGGCGAAGCCATCTGCCTCGCCGCCCGCGCCCACGGCCTGCTCACCCGTCCCATCCTCGACACCATCGTTCTCATGCTGCCGCTCGCCACGAAACTTGAGGAAATCGACTACGCGGTAAACGCGCTCGATCAGGCACTTGACCACTAACATCATTCGCAGCAATGCAATGAAGTAATCTGAGGCAGCCCCTGCTATACGACTGGAATTGTGAAAATTCTTGTGCGTTGAGTAAAAAGCTTTTTGCGGAAATTTTCTCGCCACACCCCGTCCCCAACTATACGACTGGATCGTGCTTCGTAATTACCACCAATCCCCCGCCAGCACCAATGGAATGGCACTTCCAGTGGTTCTTGCTATACGACAGGAAAGATCCGCCAGTCGTATAATAGGAAGTTAAGCGACTCGCGCCTTGCACTCAGGAACGGGCGGGTCATCCTTTCCATATGAACAGACCAATCAAAGTCGAAGCGCTTGCAGGATTTCGCCTTCGCGTCGTGTATCCAGATGGCGTTGAGGGCGTCATCGACCTTGCCGCCGATGTTGGGCGCGGTGTTTTTACGCCGCTCGCAGACGAGGCGTTCTTTCGCACCGTCCACGTCGGGCAGTTTGGGCAGATCGCTTGGTCCGAGGACATCGAGATTTGCCCGGATGCCGCTTACCACGAGATCGCCCACTCAGCAGCGCCCGCCCATGCCTGAGGTCAGCCGCTTTTATGGCATCATCGTTCGCTTCTATTATCGCGATCACCCGCCCACTCATTTTCACGCGATCTACGGCGGGCACGAGGCACTCATCGAGATTGAGACCGGCGCGATCCATGAAGGCCACTTGCCCAGAATTGCGTATGACTTGGTCAACCGCTGGCGAGAGATACACCTGCAAGAATTGCGCGATGACTGGAATCGCGCGAGGCAGCAACAGCCTCTCTTACCGATCGCGCCCCTCGAATGAACCGTGGCCTCCTGAGCTGCAGCGAACTGCTCCGGCGTCACGCTGGCTGCTGTTTCTAGCTCGGACCCGTCTCGTCCGAGCCACCTTCTTTCGTAGTCCGTATGCCTTCGCTACGCTCCACCACGCAGCTACCGCGCCGCACTCCGCAGTCGCTGAGCTTGGGGTCGTTAGGCGTTCTCCGCGCCACTTGACAACACGCACGCTTTCCCGCACGCTTCGGGCATGACTTCACTTCCTGTCACCCAAGCCCGCTCGAAGCTCTATCAACTCCTCGATGAGGTCGCCGAGTCTCACGAACCCATCCAGATTACCGGCAAACGTTCCAACGCCGTTCTCGTGTCCGAGGACGATTGGCGCAGTATCCAGGAGACACTCCATCTCATCTCGATTCCCGGTACGCGCGATTCCATCCGCAAGGGCATGGCAGAGCCGCTCGACAAATCCTCCACCAAACCCGGCTGGTGAGTTGGTCCATCGTTTACACGAAGCAAGCGCAGAAGGACGCCAAGAAACTGGCGTCCTCAGACCTCAAACCACAGGCGCAACGTCTTCTCGACATCATCGCGAAGAACCCATTTCAGAATCCCCCGCCATACGAAAAGCTCATCGGAGATTTGGCCGGAGCCTACTCCCGCCGTATCAACATCCAACACCGCTTGGTGTATCAGGTTTATGACGCCGAGCACACGATCAAGGTTGTCCGTATGTGGACTCACTACGAATGAGCCGAACGCCACCATGCGCTGCAGCGAACCGCTCCGGCTGTCGCTGAGCTTGGGGTCGTTAGGTTCTGATGATTCCACGTAGCCGGATATCATTTCCGAATCGTTGGAAGTCGATCTCGTCCAGATGCAGTGACTCTTTCAAGCCGCCGCCTGCCAAGCCCGGCGAAGGTCCGCCACAAAGCATCGGTGCGTAGTAAACGACGACTTCGTCAACCAAGCCCGCTTCGAACAGAGCGGCGGAAAAAACACCGCCGGCCTCGACCATTACAGATAGAACACCCTGCTCTTCCGCCAGTCCACGCAGGGTTCGTTCAAGATCGGCGCGGGGGCGGATCAGGGTGCGGTCACGGGGCTCATCGTCCGGCAACGATTCCGGGAAATCGGAGACAATGACACGCCACGGTTGCTGGCGTCCGGCTAACAATTCCGGCACGCGGATGGTCAGCGCGGGATGGTCACGGCGGACGGTTTCACCACTCGTTAGAATGGCATCGACGGTGGAGCGAAGTTTCTGCACATCGGCACGGGCAAGTTCACCGGTCAGCCATTGGCCCTCGGCCGGAGGACGGGTGATGCGGCCATCGAGACTCATCGCGGATTTCCAAATCACCCACGGCATTCCGGTTTCACGGACTTTGAAAAATGGCCGCAGTAATTTTTCCGACTCCCCAGCACAAACACCTGATAGAACTTCGATCCCCGCCGTCTTCAATAAGGCATCTGCGCGACCGGCGTGGCTCGGATTCCGATCCACACAGGCGTAAACGACGCGAGCGATGCCCGCATCGATCAGCCCCTGCGTGCAAGGCGGCGTGCGGCCATGGGTCGAGCAGGGTTCCAGTGTGATGTAAACTGTCGCTCCATTCACGACATCCTTGCCGTGCTTTGCGAACGCATCCGCCAGTGCTTCTCGTTCGGCGTGTGGCTGTCCCGCCGCATGATGCCAGCCACTTCCTAACAAAATACCATCCTTGACGATCACCGCACCCACGGGTGGATTCGGTGCGGTTTTGCCGATCCCCTTGCGGGCCTCGTCAAGCGCTAGGCTCATCAAGTCGATGTCTGTGGTGGAAGTCATGATGAGGTTTTGATGCTGCCGCCGGGCGAGACGCCCGGGCAACGGTCTGGAGCGAGACGCTCCAGCCACTTTCCTGAGGGCATTTCATGACTCGTCATGCGCGGTTGGCTGTTAAATAATTCCTGCATTCATCCGCGATTTACTGTCGCTTGCTCATCAGGATCTTGGGTCATCCGTACCTGAATCGGCTGGTCGGTTGTTAGACGCATGTCGCGCTGCGGATAGGGCACGCTGATTTCCGCTTCCTTGAAACGCTTTTCGATCATCAAGCGGAGATCGCTGGTTACGATCATGGCAACGGTTCCGCTTTGAAGGTCCACCCAGAAGTAAAGAGTGAAGATGAGTCCATTGTCGCCGAAGTCTTCAAAAATTGCAAAAGGAGCGGGCGTCTTGCAAATCAGTCCGTGGCGTCCGGCGGATTCTGTTAGTATATCCATGACTTTTTCCGGTGGCGTTCCATAAGCGACGCCCACCCGCAGAAAGCGGCGGATTTTCGAACTGCTAAGCGTCCAGTTGGTCACCCGGTTTTCGAGAAATGCCGAGTTGGGAATCATCGTCTCCACGTCGTCAGCGCCCCGGATGATCGAGGAGCGGGTGTTCACTTCCGTGACGGTGCCGACGATGCCATCCACGTCCAGAATGTCGCCGACGCGGACCTTGCGTTCTGCAAGCACAATGATGCCACTGATGAAATTCTTGATCAGTGTCTGCATGCCGAAGCCGAGTCCGATGGCCAAGGCTCCGCCGAAGAACGCAAAAACGGTCAGCGGGATTTTCAAAAACGACAGTGTTCCGAGTGCGAGAAACAAGCCGACCACGATCATCGCCCAGTTTCTCAGAGTCCTAGCCTGAGCTTCCGCGAGGTGACCGCGGGCGACGAGACTGGTCTGGATGCGCTTGGCGATGAATGACGCGATCCGATAGCCGATGACAAAAAACAGCAATGCGCGCAGCAGCAAGCCGAGTGTGATCGGAATGCTGCCGGTGATGATCTGCCCGCCGACTTCCACTTTATCTTCGAAGGACATGACTTCGAAGTTCCAGAGCTTTTTGACCGTGTTCCATGCGGTGGCGGAGACGGTGGTAACTCGCTCGTAAAATCCCGCTTGTTCGGGTTTGGGAGAATAATCGGCGACCCAGCGCTCGATGAGTTTCCGCTGGGAAACCATGGTCTGTGAGAGACGCTCAAACATCGCCAGCTTCTCGCTTCTGGCGGCGCGTTGATCGTTCACCAGGCTGAACCGCGGATCGTCCGAACTGATAGAGGCGGCGCGGGATTCAAGTTTGCTGAGATCCGCGCCGTAGGTGGTGATGTCATTGGCAACGACATTTTCCCATACCCGTAGCCGCTCGAGGGTGGTAATGAGAGACTCAAGTGACTTTTTCCGGTTTTCAAGCGAGGGTGCCCCGAGAATCGCGCGGCGATCCTGATAGGCTGTTAGTGTGAAGTTCTCTAACTGAATTAAGCTTTCAATGCATTCGATGAGGGACTGCATCGAATCCACACGCCCATCAGCCACCTCGACGCGGAACTTCGCAAACTCCAGGCCCTCGGGTTCCTTGCCATCGGTTGCGCCAGCGAGCAGCGCCTCCAATGCGGCCTGAGCCTGTGAGCGCGAGGCCACCGCCGTCTTTAGTCTTTTGGAAACTGTCTCAACTTCCGTGTGAAAGGCCGCTTTGCGCTCGGCCGAGATTTTTTCGATCTGGGCAAAATCATCGTCACTGAAGCGAGTGTTCGCGCTGGCGGTCTTGATTTTTCGATCCAGCAGGGAAATTTCGGTGCTGGCAGCGGTGATGCGATCTCGGAGGGCATCGCAACTGTTCTGCATCAGCCCGGCGCGGGCGGCTAACAGTTTGGCCTTTTCGCTAGCCGCCTCAAGCCGCCATTTCGGAGCATCGGCCATGCCGCTGTCCGCATTTTTCACCGCGAGGATCATCCCGCTGGCAGCTTCCTCGGCGGCTTTTGCCTCATCCAGAGTGGTTGCTAACAGCCGTTCATAATTGGCTAGTGATGACTGATGAGAAGTTAGTTTGGCTCGGATCGCATCACGCTCGTTGAGCAATTCGTCGATCATCAGCAACGAGTAGGGCGGACTGTCCTTGAAGCCGGTCCAAGCGGTTTCCTCGGTCCGGGCCAGTTCCAACTCCTTGCGGGCGTCGGCAACGGTCGTTAGATTTTTAATCGAACGGCTTACAATGAGAACGATTTGCTCGAGGTCACGGCGGCGGGCATCCAGTTCGTCCGGGGTGATGCCCTCAGGCAGAGCGGCGGCAGCGCCGGGAGCATCAAGACGGCTCACTCCAAGACGTGCCTCCTGTAGCCATTGTTCAAGCCGAGCGCGGTATTTGTCAGGCTGTTCGGCGGGGACTGAATTCGATGCTCCCTGAGTTTCCGCGATTTTTTTCAGCTTGGAAATCTGGGCCTGCACCGGATGGGACAGCGTGACGGAGAGAAAAACCGCTAGAATAAATCGAGTCAGGCGGATCGACATGGGACTTAGGTAACACACGGGAGTTAGATGCAGCTTGTTCGGGATTCAGACATCGCCCCGGGCGTCTTTTTCGAGTTGAATGCGGTCGTTGAGATTACGGGCCTTCACGCTGTTGCGTTTGGCCCAGCGCTCGACGGCCATCTGGCGTTTCTCCGAGCGTTTTTTGAGCGCGGCGATTTCGGTTTCGAGGTTGAGGAAATTTTCATACCGCGCCGAATCTAACTGTCCGGCCGCCACGGCGGCGCGGATCGCACATTTCGCGTCCCTGCGGTGGCTGCAATCGGAGAACTTGCACTCGGCGGTTAGGGCTTCCACATCGGCGAAGCTATCACGCAGCATCGCCTCGTCCGTCCACATCTGGATCTCGCGCATCCCGGGATTGTCGATGAGCATGCCGCCGTTGCGCAGTGGCACCAACTCACGGGAAGTCGTGGTGTGGCGGCCTTTTCCGGTCACGTCGTTCACCTCGCTGGTCCACTGCCAGTCCTCACCGTAGAGCTGATTGACGAGGGTGGATTTCCCCACTCCACTGGAACCTACGATGCACATCGTAATTCCTTTTTTAATATACTTTTTGAGCACCTTGAGGCCTTGGCCGCTGACTGCGCTGGTGACGTGGACACTGGCACCGGTCCACAGCGCCGCGATTTCCGCAGCGGCGGCCTGACTTTGTTCGATCGGAAAGAGGTCGGACTTGTTCACTAACACCACCGCCTTCGCCCCGCTCCGACCGATGAGCATGAAATAACGCTCCATCCGGCGGATGTTGAGATCCGGCCCTGCATCAGTGACGACGGCGACGAGATCGATATTGGCACCGATGACCTGCGCCTGGCTGCTGTTTCCCGGCATTTTCCGGGAAAAACAAGTCCGCCTCGGGAGCCTGGCGCGGATCACGTGGGGCTGGTTTTCATTGCCCAGTTCGACCGCCACCCAGTCGCCGACTGCGGGCAAATCCGCATCACAGGTGGCCTCATGCCAGACGCGGCCGCAGAGGATGACGTCGATTTCCTCGCCATCGTGGAGGAAGGCACCGTAGTTGATCACCGTCTCACGGATCAGCCGTGCGGGCACCCAGCCCCTGCCGCGATAGGCCGCGAAGGCAGTTTCCAAGTCGGCATTCCATCCCAATTCCCGCAAAGTCATCCGACAGGAAATCTAGCGCAAGCCGGGCGGCTGTCGATTCCCGTATTGCGGCGCCGCGCGGTTTGCTCTTGTCAGAACTTGGCGTTTCTCCAATTTAGCCAGTAACAAAATCTCACTAACCCATTCACATGCAAGAACTGCTTATCCATCAAGGGATTCCTGTGTCGCTCGGCCTCGGCGCCGTCGGTCTCGTCACCGCCCTGTTATTGATCCGCTCGGTCCTCTCGGCGGATGCTGGAAATCCTGCGATGCGGGAAATTGCAGCCGCGATCCAAGCTGGTGCGAAGGCATATCTCAGCCGCCAATTGATCGCGGTCGGGAGTATTGCGGCAGTGTTGTTCGTGGTAGTCGGATTTCTGCGTGACTGGACGACCGCCGGCGGCTTCGTGGTGGGCGCGGTTTGCTCGTTGATCGCGGGTTTTATCGGCATGTTGGTCGCGGTACGGGCGAATGTGAGGACTGCCCAGGCGGCGGCACTCGGAACGCATCCGGCATTGAAGATCGCTTTCAATGGCGGCGCAGTGACCGGCCTGCTGGTGGTGGGACTCGGGCTGCTCTCGGTCGGCTGCTTTTACCTCGGGGTGTTGAAAATGACCGGCAGTGAAAAGATGGCGATCGACTCATTGATCGGCCTCGCGCTCGGCGCATCACTCGTCAGCGTGTTCGCCCGCTTGGGCGGTGGCATCTACACGAAGGCCGCCGACGTCGGAGCCGATCTTGTCGGCAAGGTCGAACAGCGACTCCAGGAAGATGACCCGCGCAATCCGGCCACCGTCGCGGATAATGTGGGTGATAACGTCGGCGACTGTGCCGGTATGGCTGCGGACGTCTTTGAAACCTACGCGGTTTCCCTCATTGGCGGCGTGCTCGTCGGCCATCTGACGCACGGCGGGATGGCCTCGCTCGTCTTCCCCTTCGTTATCTGCGGTGTTTCGATCATCGGCGCGGTGCTCGGTGTGCTGTATGTAAATCTTGTGAAACAGAGTGCTACCATGGCGCTCCTCGGTGGGGTGGCGATTAGTGGTCTGGTGACTGCGGTGCTAATGTTACCCGTGACCCATGCGATGTTCCCGACGCCCGTTGATTTCGGCGGAAAAACTGCCGACTTCACCGCCCTTTACGGCTGTGTCCTAGCGGGCATCGTGTTAACCTTCGCGACCGTTTGGATCACGAATTATTACACCTCCACGAGCTACGGTCCTGTGCGCCGCATCGCCCACGCCTCCGAGACCGGTCACGGTACCAACGTCATCGCCGGCATTTCCGTGGGCCACCATGCTACCGCCCTGCCGGTGCTTTTCATCTGCGCGGCCATCTGGGGCTGTCACGAATGGGCCGGTCTTTACGGCATCGCGGTCGCCGTCGTTTCCATGCTCAGCCTTTCCGGCATCATCATCTCGCTGGATGCCTTCGGCCCCATCACCGACAACGCGGGTGGCATCGCCGTGATGAGCGGACTGACGGATGACGTGCGCCAGGTGACCGACGAGCTTGACGCCGTGGGAAATACCATGAAAGCCGTCACCAAGGGCTACGCCATCGCCTCCGCCGGGCTCGCCGCCATGGTCCTCTTCGGTTCGTATGTCGAGGAATTGAAGGCCCATTTGCCCGGCCAAATCTTCCACTTCGAACTAACCGATCCAAAAATCATGATCGGCCTCTTCATCGGCGGCATGTTGCCATTTCTGTTCACCGCCTATGCGATGGATGCTGTTAGCACGACTGCGGGTGCGGTCGTAAACGAAGTGCGCCGCCAGCTCAAACTGAAGCCGGGCATTCTCACAGGAAAGGACAAGCCCGACTACCACCAGTGCGTGGATATCGTCACCAAGGCCGCGCTGCAACAGATGATTCTCCCCGCGCTCTTGCCGCTCATCTTCGTCGTCGCCGTCGCCGCCATCCCGGGGCTTGGAAAAGAAGCGCTCGGCGGGATGCTGGTCGGGACAATCGTCACTGGACTCTTCGTCGGCCTCGTCATGACCTCCGCGGGTGGAGCGTGGGACAATGCGAAAAAGCACATCGAAAACGGCCATCACGGTGGCAAAGGCAGCGACTCCCACATGGCTTCAATCACCGGCGACACCGTGGGCGATCCCTACAAGGATACGGCCGGTCCTGCCGTGAATCCAATGATCAAGGTGGTGAACATCCTCGCCATTCTGATCATCCCGATCTTGTTCAAGTAAGTCATTTAGCTCGGCAATGGTCTTGAGGGAATTTCTAGCAGTTCATTTTGCTAACAAAGGATCATTGCGCAGCAGTCGGTGATCCATCCAGCGTATGGATCGTGTTGTGGATGTTTCCCGAAAATTCGACACCAGCGGCATCGCGCAGTTTCCAGGCGATTTCCATGCACTGCGTCGGCGCGAGATCGGGCAGGGCGAGGGTGACGGTGAGCCGGTCCGCGCTGAGAGTGGCGGATTTCACGGTGAGAGGATGTTCGCCGATGTGTTTGGAGCCGTAGTCCGCGGTGCGATTGAGGTTCCAGGCTTTCACGGTGAAGTCGGCGGCGGTGGTGGCGGCGTCCAGAGGATCACTGAAAGCGAGGGAGACCGCGCCAGCTCTGGCGGTGATGCCGAGGGGGAGGTGAGCGGGTTTGCCGGTGTAGCGCAGGCGGTAGAAGCCGCCATCTTGGCGACAATTGGATGCCCAACCGACCATGCCGCAGGCGTAGAGCGCGCCATCGGGATGGAAGCGGCCGCGCATGACGCCGGTGGGAAAATCGGCGATGGGTAGTTCGCAGACGCCGCCTTGCATCTGGCCGCCGACGGTTTCAAAGGGGACGACGTAGATGCGTCCGTAGCCGTAGCTGAGATTGAGGAGTGAACCGCCGAGGGGGCCCCACGCGGTTTTCGGCACCCAGACGAGTTCGGAAGGGGAGCGGTCCTTGGCATTGGTGATCCAGACCATCGGTTGGCGCATGGCGGAGTCCGAGGTGTCGGTCACGTTGGTGTAGCCGAAGATGTTGCCGTAGAATCCACCGTCTGGGACGACGTGATTGATGCGGTTCTTGGGTGTCCAGTGGCCTTCTTGGTCGGTGACGAAGAAGGTGCCGTCGGGGTTGAGGCAAACGCCATTCGCCGCACGGAAGCCGGTCGCGAGGATGTCGGTGTGCGAGCCGTCGGCACTCACGCGGAGGAGCGTGCCGTGATGGGGGACGAGGGCGGGCAGGGCGTGGCGGGCGGATTTGGCGTAGTAGAAATTGCCGGCATCGTCGGTTTGGAGGCCCATGGCGAACTCGTGGAAGTGCTCGGTCACTTGGTGGTCGTTGTTGAAATTTTCGATGAAGTCGGTTTCGACGTCGCCATTGAGATCACGCAGGCGGACGATCTGGTCCCGGCAGCAAACGAAGATTTCGCCATTGCGGAACTTCACGCCGAGCGGTTGGAAGAGGCCGCTGGCGATGCGGTGCCAGTGGAGATCGCCACCGCCGTCCACGCCATCGACGCGCCAGACATCGCCATTCCAAGTGGAGACGGCAGCGCTCTTTCCGCCGGGGTAGAAATCGAAGCCCGTGACGCGCATCCATGAGCTCCATGGATTTTGATCGGGCAGGCTGAGGGTATCGACGACGAAGGCACCCTTGGTTTCGCCGGGCACGACGTGGGTGACGATGTCGCCAGGCCAATGGGGAGGTCCGCCGTGCGTGAGAGGGGCGAGGTCGAGCGGTGTTTGATCGGAATTTTGCAAGGCGAGCATGGCCACATCATCAAGATGAGCGAGATAGAGGCGGAGTTGGCGGGGGGCTGCTTGGGCGGGGATTTGAAGCAGGACGAAGCCGCCTTCGCGGTGCAGGCTGGCACCCTCGCCCCGCAGTACAACGCCGAGGCCCGGCTCGTCGGGCGCGACGCGGAGGGTGAGTGGCTTCGCGATGGGGCTGAGATTTAAGGTTCTGACAAAAACTGGGGTGTTGCGGGAATAGAGCACGCCGGGGGAATCCAGCACTTCGGTTTCGCCGACCGTATAACTCACGACCGCGCGCGAGCCGTTTTGATAGAGTCCGCGATAGTGCGCCCACTCACGAGGCAATGGACCGTAGGGTTTGCCATCACGACCGAGGAGGCGCGGGTCTTCCCATGAGCCAGTCTCGGGATTCGCCCAGCCGGGACCGACAGGATTGGCAAAGGCCGTGTCACCGACGATGCTGGTGTGGGAATTATGCGAGGCGTCGAAGGCGATGCCTTTCCAATCCACGAACTTATCGCCGGACCAGCCAGCGGCGACGCGCAGGGTATCGTGATCGTAAAGCATCCAGGACTTGCCTTTCGAGACGCCGCCGGGACCCTCGTCGAGTCGGACGGCGATGCCTTTGTAAGCAATGTTTCCGGGGGCGACTTGCATGGTCCAAAGCAGGGTGGGGCCGAAATCCATTTGCAGGTATTTCGGCTGATTTTTTTTCACCTTTTCTTCCTCCACCGTCGCCATACCAAGCGGCAACCCCGCAAGATAAGCAGGATCCACCACGGTGTATTGCGAGGTATTTTTCTTCATGAAAGTTTCCCGGATGTAATGGATCACATCGTATTTCTGGCGGGCGGTGTATTGCGGCTGTGCAACCATTTGGCCGTAGCCTTTGGTGATGGTCCCGAACATCGAAAGCGGATCGCTGCCGTTTTTGAACACGCCTTCCGCGAATCGCAGCGCGGTTGGCAGGGAGCCGGGGGTCTCGACCGTGCCGTGGCAGATGACGCAGAGCTGGGTGTAAATTTCCTTGCCGCGTGCAAGACTTGCGTCGTCCCAAGCACCGATGAGCGCCGCGTGATTTGTACTGTCTAGCGGCTGGGTCCACGCGTTGCGAAAGCGCATGCCGGGGCTGGCATTGATGCGCATGGCGGGCGATTCCGGTGGGGTGTTAGTTTCCGGTTTCCATTCGAAGTCCGGGGTGTTGGCCTTACCTGCCTCCGCGCCGGAAAGCAGTGTGATTTCCGCCGCATCGAGCGCGCGCCGATAGACACGTAGAGAGGAAATGTCGCCGGAAAAATCGCCGCCGAAATCCGGTGCTGCCGTGCCGATTTTGAAGACGTGCGAAGGTGCATCGGGTCGCGTGAAATTCGCTTTTGAGGACAGCGCCTTGCCATCGAGGAAGAGGGTCGCCGTGCCGCCGTGCGAAACGACTGCGGCGCTATGCCACTGGCCGTCATTCACCTTTGGCCCATCGGAGAGCTCGCCCAGCCAGCCGATGTCGAAGACGATTTGACCATCGCGGATGAAGAGTGCTTTCGCGCCCGGAGCCCACTTCTCTTGGGATGCGCACATCGCGGCCAGTGTCCCGCCTGCCGCTGTGCGAAAGCGGGAGAGGAGGGTGAAATCCGCATCGAGCCGCAGTTCCCTTCGCGCCTGTTCCACGGTGGAAACAAATCGCGTCATTGGCGATTTCACGGCTTGTGACGGCATCTCCTTATGCAGGATTTCCTTGCCTCCCTGCCACGCCCGGACCAATCCCGGTTTAGTGGCAAGTTGCTCGTTCGCGAGTTCCAGTGTCTGCCACTCTCCCGCCGGGCCATCAAGCGGCACGCTCAGTCCGGTACCGAACGCGATGCTCGCGTGCGCCGCTGGATCCGGTCGCTGAAATTCGAGATGCAGTCGGGAATTTGTTAGGTCGCCCGCCACGACCCAGTCACGCTTGTCTGCGGTCATGATGGCCTCATCCCCTCGCCACTTGGCGGCACCGTTCAACATTGTCAACGGTGTCGCATCCTTGGGTGGCGCGGCCTGAAGCGGCAGAATGAAGAACAGGAGCGGTGATAGGTATAATGATTTCAAGGGAGGATGGCGGGCTGAAGTTGCAGGATTCTTAATGCGGGAACGCCTAAATACGAGGCTGGATTGGCGGCTCTGCGCTTTTTCTGGATACGCAAAATTTAAAAATCTTGGCACACGCCGCTTCTCGATTCAGTCCCTAAATTTATCCTGATTGTCAATATCTTTGGTTTTTGGCAGTATCAGTCATGTTTCAAAACTTCCGTGCTTTCGCCTTGCTGGCTGCCGTCCTACTGGTCGGTTGTGACCGTGTCCAAACCCTAACAGCTAAACTCAAGACCAGCGTCGGAGACAAGCAAGCTGCGACCGCCGCCATTGCCACCGGCAGTCCCGCGCCTGTCTTCGCTCCGGTCAGTGATCTCGATGCCGCGAACTACGCCGCCTTCACCGCCCAAACCGGCAAGCTCGTCATCGTCGATTTCCATGCCGACTGGTGCGGACCTTGTAAAATGATGGGACCGGCTTTGGAGAAGGCTGTCGCGGCGCATCCCGGCGCGGTCGTGCTTGGCAAGGTGAACGTGGACAAGGCCAAATCGCTCGCTGCGGACAATCAGGTGGGCAGCATCCCGGATGTCCGGATTTTCAAAGATGGCCGCAAGGTGGATGGCTTCATCGGCTTCCCCGGCGAGGCCGTGTTGGCGGAGCGTATCGCCGCGCTGGCGAAGGACATCACCCCGTCCGCCGCACCCGCAGCCGCCCCAGCTAACAGCGGACCAAAAATCGCGCCGATGCCGAAGAACTGGCTCCCACCCGGATTGGAAAAACGCTGAGCGATTATCGGACGGACCGTGAATCCAGTGTCCGCGATAGCGGGCTTTAAATAAAACGGCGCAGCCCTGACCGGCTGGCCCATAGGCAAATTTATTTCGCATGTCCATGAAGTGCCAATGGGATGAGGTGGACCGCTCTGCATTGACCTCGCATGGACTGGCGGAATGAATTCCGCAGTCCATTAGAGTCCTCTTGACATGCGCATTGTGTCACCTCATTGTGCCACAAGTGAAGACGACGACCATCCGTGAGTTGAAGCATGACATGACGACAGTGCTGGCACTGGTCGCGTCCGGCGAAAGCGTGGAAGTCCGTCGCCGCAATGTGCCGGTGGCTGTCATTTCCCCGATCAAGGCGAAGAAAACCGCCAAGCGACCTGACTTCCGGGGTAGATTGAAGTCGATTTACGGAGATCAGATTCTTTCCGTCACCGGCACGGAACTCGTCTCGGAACAACGCGGCGACCGATGAAAGTTTACGCGGACACGGGTTTTTTGTGCTCCCTTTATTCGGCGGACACGCTGACTGAAAAAGCGGAAACCATAATGCATCGGCAATCCGAACCTCTGGCATTTACCTGGCTTCATCAGTTAGAACTGAGGAACGCTCTCCGACTGCGGGTTTTTCGCAAAGAAATCACAACCGCCCAAAGGACTGCATCACTCAACCTGTTACTGGCGGATCTAGCAGGCAATATCCTGGAGCATACATCTCCCGGACTGACTGAAACCATGACCGAAGCCGAGCGCCTCAGCACTTCTTACAGCGAGAATCTGGGCACTCGATCCATGGACATTTTGCACGTGGCCGCTGCCGTCGTGCTGGGTTTACCCGAATTTTTCACCTTTGACAAAAGACAGGCCGCACTCGCGAAAGCAGCCGGACTGAAGGTGAGGTCGCTGTAGAAGAAGGACCGCGAAATTCATTTCGCATGTCCATGAAGTGTCAATGGGATGAGACTGGCCGCTCTGCATTGACCCCGCATGGACAGGCGAAATGAATTTGCCTATGGGCCAGCCGGTCAGGGCTTCGCCGCTTTATTTAACCTTAACAGGAAGATAGGAACCACGGATTACACAGAGGGCACGGATAAGAAGCGAGTTACGAAAGACGCGACACTCACCCTCGGGGTGATTACCTCAAATTCCTTAAATCTTTCATTATCTGTGTTTATCTGCGCTATCTGTGGTTCAATTTTCTTTTCTAGGTTTAAGGCCCGCTATCGCGGACTCTGGATTCGCAGTCCGTTAGTCTGCCCCGTGCACGAGGAGGACGATCTCGCCTTTGGGCGGGTGGGCTTGGAAATAGACCAGCACTTCGGCGGCTGTGCCACGGTGATAGGTCTCGAATTTTTTCGTCAACTCACGGGCGACGCAGGTGCGCGCGGTGGGATCGATCCCGGTTAGAATTTCCAGCGTGGAAATAATCCGGTGGGGCGACTCGAAGAAAATCCCGGTTTCCTGTGACGCCAGCGCGGCTGTTAGGGCGCTGCGGCGCTTGCCGGATTTCACCGAGAGGAAGCCGCCGAAACGGAAGGCATGGCAGGGAAACCCGGAGCCGATGAGCGCAGTGATGACCGCGGAGGGACCGGGCAGGACTTCGAATGGGGTTCCGGACTCGATGCAGGCCTGCACCAGACGATAGCCGGGGTCCGAGATGCCGGGCATCCCGGCGTCGCTGATGACGGCGACGGTTTCCCCGGCCCTGGCGGCGGCTATCAGTTCGGGCGCGCGGCGGGCTTCGTTGTGTTCATGCAGGGAAACTAACGGCTTTCCGGAAATACCGTGGCGGGCTAACAGTTGGCCCGAGTGTCGCGTGTCCTCACAAGCGATGCGGTCGGCACTGCGGAGGATTTCCAGAGCACGCAGGGTGATGTCCGTTAGATTGCCAATCGGCGTCGGGACGAGAATGATGCGGCCGGTGATTTCGGGAGTGGATTCCATGAAATTGGAGCGCGGAATTTATTCCGCCAGTTTGGCCCGCTCGTCATCGCTGATCCGTTTCGGTCGGCCTTCGTGATCGACGCGCACGTTTGTCATGCTGCCGGAAGCGGCGATTTCACCGACGGCATTAAGGACTTTGAAATTCCACGTGACCGACGATGCACCGAGCCGCGAGATTTCTAGCAGCACTTCATAAACATCGCCGCAATGGAAGGGTCGTTTGAAATCGCAGGCAACATTCACCCGAGGCCAGCCACCTGCCGCGCGGTCAAAAACCAAAATCCCACGGGATCGCAGGAACGCGTGCTCGGCGGTTTCGACGTATTTGAAAATGTTCGGAAAATGCATCCAACCGCTGGCGTCGGTCTCGCCGAATGCGACAACGCCCGTCTGCCGATGCACGGGATTTTCCATCACTCGAATTTACTAACAAGCACGGATGCGTTGTGGCCGCCGAAGCCGAAGCTGTTGCTGAGGGCGACCTTGACGGGGATCTCGCGGGCGACGTTTGGCACCACATCCAGATCACATTCCGGGTCCTGATTGTCCACGTTGATGGTTGGTGGAATCACGCTGTCCCGGATGGCCATGACGCTGGCGATGAGCTCCACGCCGCCAGCCGCGCCGAGCATGTGGCCGGTCATCGACTTGGTGGAACTGACCATCAGGCCGTTCTTCGCGTAGTCACCGAAGGCCAGCTTGATGGCCTTGGTTTCCGCGATGTCGCCGAGGCCGGTGGAGGTGGCGTGGGCGTTGAGGTAGCCGACGTCTTCGGGATTTTTCCGCCCGTGGCGCAGCGCCATGCCGATGGCATAGGCCGGTCCGCTGCCGTCGGGCGACGGGGCGCTGAGATGATAGGCGTCCGCACTAACACCATAGCCGATCAGCTCCGCGTAAATTTTCGCCCCGCGCTTTTTCGCATGTTCCAATTCCTCGATGACGACCACGCCGGCCCCCTCGCCCATGACGAAGCCATCGCGGTCCCGGTCAAATGGCCGGGAGGCGCGGGCGGGCTCGTCATTGCGGGTGCTGAGCGCTTTCATGTTAGCGAAACCGGAGAGGCCCATCGGCAGGACCGCCGCTTCCGCACCGCCGCAGAGGAAGGCATCTGCATCGCCGAATTTGATGATGCGCCATGCCTCGCCGATGTTGTGGTTCGAGGTCGCGCAGGCGGTGACGATTACCATGTTAGGCCCGAGCAGGCCGAACTCCATGGAGATGATGCCGCTAGCGATGTTAGAAATCATCATCGGAATCGTGAACGGAGAAACCCGCTTGGGGCCTTTGGTCATGTAGGTCCCGTGCTCGCGTTCCAGCGTGGAAAGTCCGCCGATGCCGCTGCCGACCATCACGCCGAAGCGTCGGGGATCGATTTTTGAAACATCGACGCCCGAGTCACCCATCGCCATTTTCGAAGCCGCGACGGCGAGCTGGACATAGCGATCCGAGCGCCGGGCATCTTTGGGCACGCCGAAATAGCCATCGGGTTCGAAGTTCAAAACCTCCCCCGCAATCCTGCAATCAAAGGGCGTGGGATCGATATTCGTAATGGTTCTGATGCCACTCCGGCCTGCTTTGAGTCCGTCCCAAGTGGTGGTCAGGTCGTTGCCAAGTGGGGTGATACAGCCGATGCCGGTGATGACGACGCGTCGTTCGTTCATAATTTGGGGGAAAATCTTGGCCCGCGACAGCCCCCCACGCAAGCCTCATCATGATTTGTCCATTTTATTGAAAACCAATGACTCACGAACATTTTGGGGAACCCAACCATTTCAAAAAGTCCGATCATCCTGCGCGAATGGGTTGCTCCGGGGAAAACTGCTGGTGATGATCCGCCTGCCCCGTTCGTTTTCCCCGTTATGAAAATCACCCGCACGCTTGCCACTTGCACCACCCCGGACGGTGCGCGGCTCACGCTCCACGAGCACGATGGCCACCATTTCCTCAAGGTCGCCGGGCTGCAATTGATGAGCACCACTGCGTCCGCGTCTGAGGAGCAAATGGCGGAACTCGCCTGCGCCCGGCTGCCCGCAAGGCCACGCATCCTCATCGGCGGGCTGGGCTTCGGTTTCACGCTCAAACGCGTGCTCGCTCTAACAGGCAAGGACGCCGTCGTCGAGGTCGCGGAACTCCTGCCCGAAGTGGTCGCTTGGAACCGCGAATTTCTGTCCGAAGTGAACGGAAAATTGCTGGACGAGCCACGGGTCCGCATCCACGTCGGCGATGTCCATGATCTGCTGGGACCCCATAGCGGGCGCTACCACGCGATATTGTTAGATGTGGACAACGGCCCGGACCCCTTCGTCCAGAAAGGCAACGAGCGGCTCTACACAGGCGCGGGCATCAAGCGGGTCAAAGCCGCGCTGGAGCCTGGTGGCCGCGTCATTTTCTGGTCCGCGCATCCGGACAAAGCCTTCGCCCGCACGTTGGAGGGTAGTTTCAAACACGTCGAATGCATCAGCGCGAAGGCCTACCCACAAGCCAAGCGTTTCACGCACACCCTGTTCGTCGCGGATCGGGATTGAGAAAATTCACACCTTGTTTTTAATCAGGCGGAAGCGGTCGTGATAGGCACCCGCGTTGAATTTCCGGCAGCAGTCATAACAGGCGACCGCCCGCTTGATCGGCCTGACGCGGTGGATCACGGCAAAACAGTTAGAGCAGACATAGGCATGGTTGCGTTTCATGCGGCGGCGTTTGAAGGGCAGCGTGTGAAACGGCAGCTCGCCGGGAATCCCCAGATCGCGGCACGCCGTCTGCCACTCCGGGCCATGCGGCTCAATGCGGCGGCGACCGCTGCGCTCGAAGGCGACGAGGTGGGCGAGCTCGTGTTTCAGCGTCCGCCAGAGTTCCTCCGGCTCGCATTCCCGCAGCTTCGGATTCAGCTCGATCGACCGATCCGGCCACCAAGCACGGCCTGCGGTCGTTTGCATCCGAGGGTTCCAAGACACCCGGACCTTCCTCGCCAGCTCGGTAAGCGCGAGGGTTTTCGCTGCTTCCGCGCACCATGCGGTCAGGCCGCTGTCATCGCGCACGGGCTTCGTCTTCGGGGCCTGCGGGGTCGGTAGGACGCGGAACCACGAGGTCCAGCGGAATTCAAGTTGCGGCATTGCCCGGCCCATTGAAAAATGGGTATCAGCATTCCTGAATGATGGCAACAGGCGCTTCACGGGAAACGCGGATTTTTCCATAATTTCTCAGAGCTCGCGCCATGTTTCGGCGGATCTCAGCTTTTCCGGCCCTCGTCGTAATCGAAGTAATCCACCATCGTTTGGATTTCAGTGTGCCCTGCGAGCCCGCTTTCTTGCTTCCGGCGCACCAGAATTTCCGAAACCCCATCGTTCCAGCCGACTTTTCGCAAATACTGGTTCCAGATAAAAAGGTCGCCCGTGCTGAGTTCCCGGCCGTTTGTATAACACCAGCGGAGAAGCTCTTCGTCGTCGCCACCTGACAGCAGCTGGGCGCACAAATCGGCATAGCTGACCCGCAGGAAATCGACGCAGCGGCCATCGAGTCCGGTGCCGAGATTTTCGTGGAAATCCTCCCGTAGATCGCCTACCGCATGAAGCCGGATTTTACTCAACATTCTGGCGAAATAGATCATGCCGAGAGTTTCTTGATAGGCGGAGAGCGGTACGTGTGTCATGGCTGGATGTGGGATAGCCGATAGCACCTGCCGATGCAAGCGTGGGAAGTCGGCATCCAGAAAGAGCATCCGGCAGGCGCTTGGATGAATTATTACCGAACGGTTACTAATCGAGATAATTTTTACTTGCGCGAAAAATCATCAGTCCCCACATTCATTTATTGGATGAAATTAAGTGGCCGATTTATTTTCCACCTTCTCGCTCAAAGTTACTTTCCAGATGTAACCCGTTACTTTCACAAAACCATCAATGTTATGATTAAAAATACCCTTGCATCGCCCAATGTGAACCAGCAAAACACCCGTTCTTTTCATCTCCTTGGGGCAGCTTTAATCAGCGTCATCGCGCTCGCTACCACGGCTCATGCGGTGCCGAGTTTTGCCCGGGAGACTGGCATGTCATGCATCGTCTGTCATACCGAGTTTCCGATCCTAACGGACTTCGGTCGTCAGTTCAAACTCAGCGGCTACACCCTCGGTGCCAATCAGACCGTGCTTCCTCCGCTGTCGGTCATGTTGCAGCCATCCTTTACCCATACCGACAAAGATCAGGCCGCCTCTCCGGCATCCGGCTTCAAGCGCAATGACAATTTTGCAGTTGATCAGGTGAGCGTCTTTTATAGCGGAAGATTGTTCGGGCCATATGCAGAAACTCTGTTCGGCCCGACGGCCGCGCCTTTCCTGAATAAGTTTGGGACTTTCATCCAAACCACCTACAGTGGTGTGGACAAAGCATGGTCTTGGGATAACGCCGAAATCCGCTATGCAGACACCGCGACCTTGGGCGGCCAATCACTGACCTACGGTGCCTATGTCAATAACAATCCCACGATGCAGGACCCTTGGAATACCGCACCCGCATGGGGCTTTCCCTTCAGCAGTTCGGCGCTCGCACCGACACCGGATGGGGCCACGCTGATTGATGGAGGTGTTGGGCAAACAGTGCTGGGGCTTGGTGTTTACGCAATGATCGCCAATCACTTTTATGTCGATCTGGGCGGATATGGCACCCTCAGTAGCAGTTTTCAAAAAAACATGGGGGTGGATCCCAGTGGCGAAACGCAACTGGCGGACATCGCGCCGTACTGGCGTCTGGCATACTCTAATACCTTTGGCAATAATTCCTGGGAAGTTGGCACTTTTGGAATGGCGGCCAACACCTATCCCGGTCGCGACAGCAGCATGGGTAAGGATCATCTCGTTGACTGGGGCTTGGACTCACAGTTTCAGACCTCCATCGGCAATAATGATATCACGGCCCTGATGTCGGTGTTTTATGAACCGCAACAATGGGACGCCAGCAAAAAGCTCGGCCTCACCAGCAACTCGTCCGACCACCTGATGACCATGCGGGCTACGGTGGATTATCTTTACGACAAGACCTACGGCGGCGCGATCGGCTACTTCATCAGCGATGGTAGCAATGATGCATTGCTTTACTCGGGGAGCGCGAAAGGCTCGCCGCTGAGCGACGGTCTGGTCGTGCAGTTGAACTACCTGCCACTCAATAAGTCGGGCGGCCCATCCTTCTGGCCAAAGAGCAACGTGAAACTCTCGCTTCAATACGTTATGTATAACCGCTTCAACGGCACGAGCGCGGGAGCCAGCGACAACAATACGCTATATCTCCAGTCGTGGATCGCCTTCTGATGTTTTGTCTTCTTGAATTAGCCTGTTGGAATTTTCCGCTACTTGAATTAGCTTCACATAGGTTCCTAAAATATCTTCTCATCGTTACGTCTCAATCCATTGAATTATGAAAACTAAAAATATCATCATCACCTCGCTGCTCCTGCTCACCACGATTACCGGTTTGACCGCCGGGGATGCAAAAGCGGTGGCGATCAGCGCCTTCGATACCATGAAGTTCAGCGTGACCAAAATCGAGGCCAAGCCGGGTGAAAAAATTACCGTCACACTTAGGAATGATGGCAACATCCCGAAGGAATCCATGGGTCACAACTGGATCCTGCTTAAAGCCGGTGTCGATCCAATGGCCTACGCCAACAGCGCCGCGACCGCCAAGGCTGAGAACTATCAGCCCAAATCCCAAGCCAAGCAAGTGCTCGCCTCCATTCCGATCCTTGGCCCCAAGGAAAGCAAGAGTGTCACATTCAGCGCTCCTTCAGCATCGGGAAGCTATCCCTTCGTATGCTCCTTTCCTGGCCATACTGCCGCAGGCATGAAAGGCGTGTTGCTGGTCAAGTAACATTCTCCCGCACCTAGTCGTTCTATGTGGGTGCCCGCGTGACTTTCACCTGACTGGCTAGCGCAAGCGCCTTGAACGAAAGCGTCAGCGGATAACCACAACGCCAGCATTTGCCCTTGGCGGGGGTGTTATTTGGTTTATGGTTCATTTCAAGGACGGCTTTGACATCCTCTGCGCCGACTACCTCACATTTACCCCTCGATGTTGGCGCTCAAACCCCGCTTCGCCGTGCTCTCCGGCGATCTGGTTTACTACGACAACGATGCCCCGCGCGCCGAAAACTCCTCTATCGCCCGCTTCCACTGGGAGCGCATGTTCAGCCTGCCGCGTCTCGTAGAGTTCAACCGCAGTGTGGCAACCTATTGGCAGAAGGATGACCACGATACCCTCAAGAACGACTCTTGGGCCGGGCAGAAGTTAGGAGCATTCACGTTTGCCGAGGGTGAGGAAATTTTCAAACAGCAGGCACCCATTGGTCAAGGCGTCACCTATCGGACGGTCCGCTGGGGGCGCGACCTTCAGCTCTGGTTCACCGAAGGGCGCGACTACCGCTCGCCTAACAATAGCCCGGATGGCCCGGATAAAACGATCTGGGGCGCGGCGCAAAAGGCATGGTTCAAGCAAACCGTGATGGAAAGTCGCGCGACATGGAAGATCCTCGTCAGCCCCACCCCGATCATCGGGCCCGATCGAGCCAGCGGGAAAAGCGACAATCACTCCAACTCCGGATTTCAACACGAAGGCAATGAGCTGCGGCAGTGGATGCAGGAGCAGGTTCCTGAAAACTTCTTCATCCTCTGCGGCGACCGCCATTGGCAATACGACTCCATTCACCCCATCACCAAGGTGCGGGAATTCTGCTGCGGCCCGGCCAGTGACGAACACGCAGGAGGCTCGCCCGGTGAGAACAAGGCTTACCACCAATTCCACCGTCAACTTGGCGGCTTTCTATCAGTGACTCTCCATCCGGAGGGCGCAACCTCGCACTTGAAATTCGAGCTGCGCGATGTCATGGGCAAAGTCGTCCATCAGGTCGAGTTCCAGCGGCTGCATGGATGAAATGGCTCGCTTTGCAAATCCGCTTGACGCATGAAAATCGCCACCATCGCCTGCTCGCTACTGTTAGTTTTCGCCCGTTTGCTCTTCGCAGATTCCGCGAAACCGAACATCCTGCTGATCCTCGCGGACGACCTCGGGTGGTCGGACCTCGGCTGCTATGGCGGAGAAATCAAGACCCCGCACCTCGACGCCCTCGCGAAGGACGGCCTGCGCCTCACCCAGTTCTATAACTCCGCCCGTTGCTCGCCGACGAGGGCCGCCATCCTCACCGGCGTAAATCCCCATCAGGCTGGCTTTCCCAATCTCGACGGCAGGCTTCCGAAGAACGTCGTGACGATCCCCGAGGTGCTCAAGTCCGCCGGCTATCGCAGTTACATGGTCGGAAAGTGGCACCTCAACGAGAAGGACCCGCCGACCCAGCGCGGCTTCGATGAATTCTACGGCATGCTCGGTGGCTTCAATTCCTGCTGGCAGGAGCAGCCGTTCTACTCGCGATGGCCGGAAGGTCGTGAACGCCGCGAATATACCTCGGAGAAAGACGGAGTGCCCGGCACGTTTTACTCCACCGATGCCTTCGCTGATTACGCGGAGGATTTCATCACCGATGGCAAGCAGAGTGGCCAGCCGTGGTTCCTCTATCTCGCGTTCAATGCGCCACATTTCCCGCTGCATGCGCCCGAGGCCGACATTGCGAAATACGAGGCCATGTATTTCGAAAAAGGGTGGGACCGCATCCGTCAGGACCGTCTTGTGCGAATGAAGGAGCTCGGTCTGTTGCCGAAAGATCTGGAACTCACGCCGCGTGCGAACATCCCCTCTAACAAATTCAACCAGCAGACCGGTTGGGCCGACAAGGACAACCCCGAGTGGGATTCACTGCCGGAAGATCGTCGCCATGACCTCGCGCGACGCATGGCCGTCTTCGCCGCGATGGTCGATCACATGGACGCCGCCATCGGTCGGGTGATGGAGCATTTGAAAAGCACCGGACAGTTCGACAACACCGTCGTCTTTTTCCTCAGCGACAACGGTGCCTGCGCCGAGTGGGACCCGTGGGGCTTCGACAAAAACAGCGGCCCGCAGAACATCCTTCATCGCGGCGAGGACTTGAAACACGTCGGCCTACCCGGCAGCTACATCAGCTACGGCAGCGGCTGGGCGAACGCCTGCAACACCCCCTTCCGCCTCTACAAGCACTACAACCACGAAGGCGGCATCCGCACACCCTTCATCGTTCACTGGCCCGCCGGACTGAAAACGAAAGGCCTCGCCCCCGGCCCCGGCACCATCACCGACTTCATGCCCACGCTCTGCGCCCTTACCGGTGCGGAATACCCGCAGGAACATGACGGCACGGCGATCCTTGCCGAAGAAGGCATCAGCCTCTTGCCCGCATTCAATGGCGAGCTCCTGCCGCAGCGCTGCATCTGCATCGAGCATGAGGGCAATCGTTCCGTTAGAGATGGCGATTGGAAACTCGTCGCCATTCACGACAAGCCATGGGAACTCTACAACATTCGCTTCGATCCCACCGAAATGAGAAACCTCGCCGCGGATGAATCCGCACGCGTGAAAGCCCTCGCCGCCACTTG
The DNA here is from genome assembly GCA_025354565.1 of Akkermansiaceae bacterium. GTDB lineage: Bacteria > Verrucomicrobiota > Verrucomicrobiia > Verrucomicrobiales > Akkermansiaceae > Luteolibacter. The sequence continues at coordinate 7,572 of JANXMQ010000030.1, read as the reverse complement.
GGATCACTGGGCGGCCCGCTGTCAGGTGAAACCGAAGAGTGGAAACCCCCTCAACTCACCCCAAAGCCACGAGGTGAGCATTCCAGAATAGACGCTGCGAATTCACGAAATTTTCGACCCGACATCTAACCTTCAGCGTCGTCTCTCCAAGGGAGCCGCAAATCCATCATGCAATCCACTCCAACATCAGGCAGTTTTCACTCCACGCGATCACGCGCACTCGTTTTTCGCGCATCTCTTGCAACGTGGCTTTTGCGGACCGAATCCAGATCGCTGGCGGTTCCGCAGCCAACCGTAGGAGTCCTCGACGTTCCTGCTAAATATAACGCCCGAATGAAATACCTGCTCTCCATCATCTGCTTGGCACTCACGTCTATTGCCAGTTTTGGAAAAGACAGGACCGAAGGCGCGGCTTCATCCGGAGCGGGCAAGGTCACTTCTCACTCAGAGGGCTTGCACGGATACATCGGCTACGAGCGCGAGCCAATGCCGGCGGGATCGGACTATCATTTTGGCATGGGCTTTTATTCGGCTGTCTGGTCTTTGGTGGAGAAGCCGATCGCTGGTTTCCAAGTGGGTCTGCCGAGCACATGGATTCTGCCTGATAATTCAGACAATAAACACAAGCCGCTGGCACCGTTAGGCACCTATGCCCGAACGATGAAGGATCGAGGCCCTACTTGGGATAGCGTTTTTCAGACGGTGGAGGGTGGCTTGGGTTACTGGGCGGGGAATCATTTCCGCTACGGTCCGCCTAAGTTCAGCATGAACGGCACGCCGCAATGCTATGACTACGAGGTGGGTTCGCCGGGGTGGTCGTTTTTCTACAGCAATGAGGCACTGCCGGAGAATCGTCTGAGCATCGCGCAGCTAAGTAACCGGCTTCTGATTCCACCGGATGCGCTGCCATTTCAGGGAACTCCTAACGGTCAGTTTCTCGGTTACTCGTGGATGGCCTTGCCCTTTACCGATGCCACGACGGAGGACCCGCCCACCGGAGAGCAGAGCTGGACCTGCTTTCTGAGCGCGGCGAATTTCAAAGGGCCGATTGCGTATTACATCCCGGAAACTTGGAGTAAAATCGGCAAGCTATTCAATGAGCCGTTCCTCCACGGCCGCGGACTGGATGCCCGGCCCGGCGACATCGGTGGCGGAGCGATGGAGATCAATACCGTGCCTTGCTTCAAAGCCAAAGATGCGAAGGGGAGCGTCTATTCGAAAATCCCGAAATTGCAGTTTCCCGTGTATGGAGAGGGACGGACCTATCTGGTGCAGGACGTCACTTACTACTCGAAGAAGGCGCTCTATGACGCATTCAATTCATGGAAAAATGATGGCCCCATCTGCTCAGGGCGCTTCGACCAAGGCGGCACTTGGAAGCCGAAACTCACCACTGAAACAACGAGCTATACTCAGACCGGGAAGAAAATGACCGGCATCGAGAAGGTCTTCGATACCACGATCTTCGAGAGCAATGTGTGGGGCTTGAAGTGGAGTCAGAACCCGATCAGCCCGAATGGCGAATTCCCGCAGTATTACAAACAGGTCGGCAATGAAATCGTCGCGGTGGCAGAGAAAGATGTGCCAGTTGAAACCAAGTTGCACGCGCAAGAGTTTGAGCTAAGCAAGCCGGGAGTTCCTTATACTTCCCCCACGACGGGTGCCTGGACTCAGCCCGGTGCGAAGAGCGGCCCATTTTCCGTCAAGCTCGCTGATGGCTCGGTCGTGACTTACTCATGGTATCGCTTCGTGGATCAGCCGTCGTTTCAGCAATACCACTGGAGCGAGGAGAAGAAGGCGAAGTTGCAAGCCTTGGTCGCGAAGCTTCATGCAAGCTGGACGATAGATCGCGACTACATGGCACCGCCGACTCACGGCAAGCTGGTGGCGCTGGACTCGGCATTGATCGTGACGCCGCCTATTGGACTGGAAGTGGGCTATGTGCCGATCGTGACCCGTCAAGAAGTAGCGGTTCCGGACCTCACCAAAATCGTCACGCCCGCCATGTTAGTCGGCCATTACCAACATGAACCGAATGAAAACGGCTGGCATGTCGGCGAACTCAAGCTCGCGGGCAACACACAATCACCAACCTATCAATGGACCAATCAGGCCGGCGTCAGTTGGGATCTCACCGCTGACCTCGTCCACGCAAGGTTACAATGTGCCAAGGAAAGTCCTTACTTTAATCAGGATAGCGGCCAGAGTTTTCGCATTGATATGCAGACTGCATCTGGAGACGGCAAGCCCACCGTTGCCGGATTCCAATATAACGGAACTTTTTACAAACGAGTCAGTGACCGGTAATCTGCCGGATTTCGCCTGCGCCATATTCTGACGCGGTAGTAATCCTTTTTATCCGCCTTCATCAATTGCCCTTATCTATAGCAATTTTCTGCCGCCGCCCCTCCCCCCTCGGGCCATGGATTTTAAAACGACAGGTTGCCACCGTTTCGAGAGTAAGGGACTGGCTCGCTTTATACATCCGCTTTACCTATGAAAATTGCTATCTACGCCCTCCCGCTGCTATTTGCATCCGCCCACTTGCTCCACGCCGCTCCCGCGAAGCCGAACATCCTGTTCATCGTCGGTGACGACATGGGCTACGGCGATGTCGGTTTCCAGAAGTGCAAGGACATACCAACGCCGAATCTCGATTCGCTCGCGGCCTCCGGGATGCGTTTCACCAGCGGCTACGTCAGCGGGCCTTACTGTTCACCCACGCGCGCCGGTCTTCTAACGGGACGCTATCAGCAGCGCTTTGGCCATGAGTTCAACCCCAGTGGCGAAACGAATGGCCTACCGGTTTCCGAAACCACCATCGCCGATCGCATGAAGGCCGCAGGCTACGCGACCGGTATCATCGGCAAGTGGCATCTCGGCTCGCAGGGAGACATGCAGCCACAGAAGCGCGGCTTCGAGGAATTTTTCGGTTTCCTCGGTGGCGCACACAGCTACTTCAACGTCGGCGGCATCCTCCGTGGCACGGAGCCAGTCAAGGAACTCGACTACACCACCGATGCCTTCGGGCGCGAAGCGGTCAGCTTCATCGACCGGCATAAGGGCAAACCGTGGTTTCTCTATCTTGCGTTCAATGCCGTCCACACCCCGATGGACGCCACCGATGATCGGCTTGCGAAATTTCCTAACATCGCGGACAAACAGCGCCGCACCTACGACGCGATGATGCTCGCCATGGATGAGGCCATCGGCACCGTCCGTAAAAAGCTCGTCGATGAGGGCTTGGACAAAAACACGCTCGTCGTTTTCATCAGCGACAATGGTGGCCCCACCATGAAAGGCGTCACCGTCAACGGCTCCTCGAATCTCCCCCTGCGCGGCAGCAAGCGCACCACCCTCGAAGGCGGTGTCCGCGTGCCCTTCGTTGTCTCGTGGCCCGGTCAGGTGAAACCCGGCGTCTATGAACAACCCGCCATCCAACTCGATCTAACTGCCACCGCACTCGCCGCCGCTGGGATCGACGTAAAGCCCGAGTGGAAACTCGATGGCGTGAACCTGATGCCCTATCTATCAGGTGAAAAATCCGCCCCGCCCCACGACGCGCTCTACTGGCGCTTCGGTCAGCAAATGGCCATCCGCTCGGGTGATTTCAAGCTCGTCCGCTACGACACCAATGCCGACACCAACACCGGCAAACGCCAGCCCGTCAGTGACGCAAAACTCTACAACCTTCACGACGACCTCGGCGAAACCAAGGATCTCGCTGCCGCTCAGCCGGAAAAGGTGAAGGAACTGCAAGCCAAGTGGGACTCTTGGAACGCCACCCTCGTCAAGCCACTCTGGGGCGAAGGTGCCGGCGACAGCGACGGCGCGGAACCAGGCGGGAAAAAAGCCCGTCGCAAGGAACCCAATAACTAACAATATCAAATATTTGTCATTCGAATCTCCAGTCTGTCGTCGCCCGTTCACTCAGCGAGTGCTGCTTCGAATCGTCTCCTCCGTTCTGCTAGCCTCGTCAGTCATTGCTTCGGGAAAAACCGTCGTCACCATCGTCGGCGAGGATTTTCATCTCAACGGCAAGCCCACCTATGCCGGGCGTTCGTGGCAGGGTCATCGCATCGAGGGCCTGCTGCTGAACACGCGGGTGGTGCAGGCAACCTTCGATGACCTCAATCCGGATACGGTCCAACGCTGGGCCTACACTGACACCGGCAAGTGGGATGCAGAGCGAAATGTTAGTGAATTCATCGCCGCGCTGCCGCAGTGGAAGGCGCATGGCTTGCTCGCCGTCACGGTGAATTTTCAAGGCGGTTCACCGGAAGGATATTCTAACAAGCAGCCCTGGGAAACAGGCGCGTTCACTTCTGACGGTAGCCTGCGACCCGGGTTCGCCGCGCGAATGAAGCGCGTGATCGACGCCGCAGATTCACAAGGAATGGTCGTCATCCTCGGCTATTTTTATTTTGGCCAATCCCCACGCTTCATGGACGACGGCGCAGTCACACGTGCCACCGATCAGGTCACCCGTTGGCTGCTCGATGGCGGCTGGCGCAACGTGCTGGTCGAACTCAACAACGAATCCAATCCGGGCTACAAACCGCCGATCCTGCGGCCCGATCGAGTCGCGGAACTCATCAGCCGAGTGCGCGAAATGAAGGCCACTGATGGCCACACGCTCCTTGTCGGAACATCGTTCGGTGGCCGGGTCGTGCCATCGGCGAATGTCATCGCCGCATCCGACTTCGCACTCATTCATGGCAATGGCGCCCAGCAACCGGAGCAGATCCTCCAGTTGATCCAAAAGACCCGTGCGGTGCCGACCTTCAAGCCGATGCCGATTCTCATCAACGAGGATGATCATGAGGATTTCGAGAAGCCCGTGAACAATTTCCAAGTCTCACTCAGCGAGCACGTCTCATGGGGCTGGTTCGACTATCGGCGCAAGGGTGAAGGCATGCAGGAAGGCTATCAGTCACCGCCGGTGGACTGGTCGATCAACTCAGATCGCAAGCGCGGATTTTTCAAAATGCTCTCCCAAGTCACCGGCTCCCATCCCACTCCCTGAAGAAACACTAACACCTATCCACATGCAACAACTCATCCTGCTTTCCACCTGCTTGCTGACCGTCTCCGCAATCTCTGATGCTGAGGAAACACCGCCTGCCGCCGTTCCCGAAAAGGTCCTCTACCAAAACAAGTTCGATACCGCCCCGGCCGAGCCTTGGAAGATCATGAAGGGAAAATGGGAGCTTTCGAATGGCGTCTGGCGCGCCTCCGAGCTTGCGGCCGACAGCCATCCCGCCGTCGCCCGTCTGCCAGACAAGCTGACGAATTTCGTCATCGAGTATGAATTCAAGTTCGACGGTGGAAAGATAACCACCCTATCGATCAACGGACCCAAAGGCCACATGGCGCGCATTGTGATCACCCCGAAGCTGGTTACTTTTCAGAAAGACGACAGCGATCACGAAGGACCGGATAAGGCTGTCGTTTTCGCCAGGCTTCCGGCCGATTTCACCAAAGGCACCTGGCATAAGGTCCACCTCGAAATGACCGGCGACTCCATGCGCGGGCAAGTCGATGACCTCAAGGGCGAGGGCAAGCATGAGTCGTTCAAGCAGGAGCGCATGGCCGGCCTAACAGTCGGCGGGGAGGCGGTGGAGTTCCGCAATTTCAAGATCACCAGTGCAGCCGCACCCGTCCACTGAAGGACCATCCATCATTTCACCTTCATGAAATCCATCATCCCTCTGATCGCCGCGCTGGTTCTTCCCGCCCTCTCGGCGGACACCAAGCCGAACATTCTCGTCATCCTAAGCGATGACCAAGGATATGCTGATGTCGGCTTCAATGGTAGCAAGGACATTCCCACGCCGCACCTCGATGCCTTGGCCAAGTCCGGACTGCGCTGCACCAGCGGCTACGTTACCCATCCGTTCTGCTCGCCCACCCGCGCCGCACTGATGACCGGTCGCTATCAGCAACGCTTCGGTCACGAGAACAATCCGGTTTACAAACCCAACGACGCCACCGAGGGCTTGCCGCTTACTGAAAAACTTCTGCCGCAAAGTCTAACTGAGGCGGGTTGGCAGACGGGTTGGATCGGGAAATGGCACCTCGGAGCCACGCCTGCCCACGCCCCTTGGAAACGCGGATTTGCCGAATGCTTCGGCTTCATCGGCGGCGGCCATCAATTTATCAATTGGCAACCCAAGAACGAGGAATACAACATTTCCCTCGTGCGTGATGGTCAGCCATCCGATGTCCCCGAGCATCTAACTGCCCGCTTCGGCACCGAGGCCGCCGCCTTCATCGGGCGACACACCGATGCTCCATGGTTTCTCTATCTCGCCTTCAACGCACCGCACAGCCCTCAACAGCCCACGCCCGAAGAACTCGCGAAATTTTCGGGAATCCAAGATCCGCAGCGCCGCAAATACGCGGCCCAAATCAGTCTCATGGATCAAGCCATCGGCCAGACGATTGAGAAACTCGACGCCACTGGCCAACGCCAGCGCACCCTCGTGTTTTTCTTCACCGACAACGGCGGCCCCTTGCCCAGCGCCTGCTCAAATGCCCCCCTGCGTGGCGGCAAAGGCCAAGTCTATGAAGGCGGCGTCCGCGTGCCCTTCGTCGTCTCGTGGCCCGGCACCCTGCCCGCTGGCAAGGACTTCGCCGCCCCCGTATCCTCGCTCGACGTTTATGCCACCAGCCTCGCTCTGGCTGGTGTCCCCATGCCCACCGACGTCCCGCACGATGGCGTGAACCTGATTCCCTACCTTAAAGGCGAAAACACCAATGCCCCCCACCCACAGCTTTTCTGGCGCACCGGCGGTGGCCTCGCCCACGCCATCCGCGAAGGAAACTGGAAGCTCGTCCGGCTGAAAGACAAACCCGCCGAACTCTACGACCTCGCCGTCGATATCGGGGAAGCTCTCGACCTCGCCACCACCAAGCCCGAAGTCGTTACCCACCTCGTCGCCGCACTGGATGCTTGGAACAAGGAACTCATTCCGCCCGTTTTCTCGGGACTGGCCGGACAGCAAAAGGCCCACTGATACCATTTTCCATAAATATACTGCCACGCGTCATGATTTGTGATTTTGCGCTATAAGGAGTGGCGACCTTATTGTCGCCTCTTTGCCGTCAACACGAAAGAACGGGACAATAAGGTCCCTTCTCCTTATTCCACAAACCCTGATGCGCGGCAGTATAGCATGACATTCTTTGAACCGCCGCGCCGAAGAGGTCGCAAAGGGACGCAAAGTGAAATTTAAACAATACGATTCCTGTTGGTGCTAATCTTCTCTGCGTCCCTTCGCAACCTCTGCGACTCTGCGGTAAAATATTTTCCCAGCCCGTCGAAAAGGACGGTCACTTTAATGATTAGAAATGGATCGAAGCTCTCAAAAGAATAATTTACTGACTAGTTTTTAGCATAGACTACACTTGGGGCGTGAAAAAATGATATGACCAGTTTTGGATTTGATTTGATAGCTGCCAAGTCCGCCTTAACCCGCTCCTTTAAAGACTCATTCTGTTTCAGCGGCTTTTTTGACACTCCATTTGTTTTTGCATGTTGCCATACGAACTCGTCGGGATTGAGATCTG
>JANXMQ010000006.1 GCA_025354565.1 Akkermansiaceae bacterium | reverse complement strand
GATGAACTACTTCAAGGCCGGGAAACTCTATAACAGTGGCATCGTCGAAGGCCTCAACCTGCGGATCAACCTGTGTATGAGAAAAGCCTACGGTTACCGCAGTTTCCATCTGCTACAAACCTCTCTCTATCACACACTTGGAGATCTACCCGAGCCAAAGTTCACCCACAGATTTTGCTGAAGAGCCATAAAAATATTCCATCAGGCTGCGATTGGCGTAAAATATGCCAGACAACATTTGACTCGAGACAATATATGTGACTGACAGGTTTAGTCGAAAGTGAAGTCCTCTTCCTGCTAACGGGTGCATAGATTAATGCCGGTGTAAGGAGACCTGGACGAAGGAGTGAGATGGCCGCAGTCATGGCGGAAACTTGCTGGAAGCCATCATACCAATAATGGTTGTTTTGAGTGTCACCGAAAGTGAGTGAGCTTTCACGTTGTTTCGCGACACGGTACCACCAATTTTGTTTCGTCCATACTACGCGTGAACTAGATGGGTGGAACTGGTTTTCCAGATCGTTTTGAGTACGGCGATTCGGAGATCGCCACTCCTTGAGTAGCCACTATGTTTTTGGGATTGGGCATGACACGCGGTTGCTCAGACAGTTCCAAGTCTGCTAACCGGAAGAATCACATGGTGTCGAAAAATAATGACATGAGCGCTCGGAAATTTCCAGCCACTACCTAACAGATCATCAATAGCGGATGGCGGATGCCACGGTGTCTGGATTAAAAATTTTCCTGCCTCGCTCGGCATTGTGGCTCGGCGGGGCATCGCTTTCTCGGACGACTTGCGTTTTCCCGGTGATGGACTTTTCGTTTTGCTTATAGAGGCTCCACGTCTGGAAGCTCACCGCAAGCAAGATGGAGAAAACCGCGCAATTTTTTAAGAACCTCAAGCTGGAGGCAACCACATTCGACGGAGCGGGAGTGGGTTGAAGCGGCGCAGGAACTCCTCGACGGGGCAAGGTGACTTGGCGGTTGGGATGGGCCGACGGGCGTTGTGGAATGCTTTGAAGTTGAGTTGACTGCCGCGACTGCTGCCAAATTTCGAGCGCTTGGCTAAGCTCACTAACATCGGAGTATCGCATGATAGGGTCGGCAGCCGTCGCTTCGGCACAAATGCCTGACAGCCGCGCATCTTTGATCGCGGCATACGCAAAGGCTGCATCATTGGCGGCAATCCCCGTGAGCAACTCTTTTAAAATAACGCCGACGGCGAAAATATCCGAACGCCGATCACCTTCATCTGGATGACTCATGACCTCGGGTGCTGCATAACCGAGTCTTTCCATCACGAGTTCACCCGACGGGTGGCCTGCGCTGCGAGCCAAGCCGAAATCGCCGATCTTCGGTTCGCATTTCTGATTCAGGAGGATGTTGGAAGGTCTGATGTCGCGGTGGATGATGCCATTTGCATGGGCATGCGCGAGTCCTCGGCAGACACTCAGGACGATGTCGACAGCTTGGTCGGCATCGATTTTCTTCCCTGCGGCGGATTTATAAAGTGAGCTCCCGTGGACATACTCCATGACGATGTAGAGCAGGCCACCTGCATTGCCACAGTCGAAAACTTTGATCAAACTATTGTGAGAGAGCCGGGCCATGGCTTTCGCCTCGGATTCAAACGACTCGCGGAAAAATGGGTCATCGCCAAACTCCGGCGGCAGGATCTTGATGGCCACGTCGCGATCAAGCGACCGCTGACGGGCCTTGTAAACAGCACCCATTTCGTCTTGGGCGATCAGACAATCAAAATCGTAAGCGGGCAGCAGTTCAGTGAACTGCTGGAAGGAGGGAGCTTCGAATGGAATGAGTAACATCGGTCGTTGAGGTGGATGGTTGAGTCGGTGGCGAAGCTAAATAGTCTCGCGATAATTAAATCTTAGATCGGTGAACGAGACGGACCTTACGGAAACCTTAACTTCTTCGCTACCCGTGATCGCGTAAGGAAACGCAATTAATGTCCGCGGTTGCGGAACGACAAATTCTTCGGCGCGGGCGCTCTCCAGCACGGTGCTCACACCGCCACCTCAAGCCTCTTGCAGAAATATCCGAAACTTGGCTTGATTCCGCGAATTTCGCGACTACAACCGCCGCCCCTTCATGTCCGCCACATCCAGAACTCTGAAAGTCGCCATTCCCAAAGGCAGCTTGCAGGAGCCCACCATCGAGCTCCTGGCCAAGGCGGGCTATGAGATTTACGTCTCGTCGCGCGGGCTGAGGCCGACCTCGAATGATCCGGATCTGGATTTGTATCTGATCCGCGCTCAGGAAATCGGCCGCTATCTGGGCCAAGGCTTCATCGACTGCGGAATCACGGGTTACGATTGGGCCTATGAAAACGGGGTGGACTTGGTCGATCTCGCGGAGCTGCCCTATTCCCGCGCCACCACCCGCCCGACGCGCTGGGTCTTGGTCGTGCCGGAGGACTCGCCGATCCGCAAGCCGGAAGATCTTGAGGGCAAACGCATCGCCACCGAGGGCGTGGGCATTACCAAACGCTATCTAGCAGAGCGTGGCATTCAAGCGGAGGTCGAATTTTCTTGGGGCGCGACCGAGGTGAAAGTGCCGGATTTGGTGGACGCCATCGTCGATGTCACCGAGACCGGTTCCTCAATCAAAGAGAATCATCTCCGCATCGTGGACACGCTGCTGACTTCATTTCCGCACTTCTACGCCAGTCCGAGTGCTGCGATTGATCCTTGGAAAAAGGAAAAAATGGACCGCATCGCCCTCTTGCTCAAGGCCGCCCTCTGCGCCCGTGGCAAGGTGGGGCTGAAAATGAATTTCCCGAGTGCCCGCCTGCCTGAGTTGCTGGCAAAACTCCCCTCACTCCGTCGCCCGACGATTTCCCCGCTTTCCGAGGAAGGTTGGGTCGCGGTTGAGACAGTGATTGACGAAATCGTTGTCCGCGACATTATCCCCGAACTGAAACGTCTGGGGGCAGAGGGGATTATCGAATACCCGCTCAATAAAATCGTCCCCTAAGCTCTTTTTCACCACAACCAACCCCCGACCGCAAACGCCATGGGCTCCATTAAGAAACGCCGTAAAACGAAGATCAACAAGCACAAGCGCAAGAAGCGCATGAAGCAGAACCGCCATAAAAAGCGCCTCCGCTACAAGTCCTAGTCCGCTGGGATTGAGTTGTTTTCCGTATTGCCAGAGGCTCGATTCCGGGTCTCTGGCTTTTCTGTTGGTTTAAATTAGGCTGTCCGGTCATGAGTCTCCAAGTGGTCGTCAATTTTCGCGTGATCGACGAGTCCGCCGACTGGATCGTGGTGGACAAGCCCGCGCCCTTGATCGTGCATCCGGCGAATCGGAAGCCGGAGCCGACCTTGCTCGGCGGGCTGGAGCAACTGCTGGCGTTTGAGATTCAGAACGGTGCCTGCCTTGGAATCGTGACCCGTCTGGACCGGGAAACCAGCGGGGTGGTGCTGGTCGCCAAGCACACGGCGGCGGCCCGCGAGCTGGGCGGGATTTTTGAACGGCGTGAGGCGCACAAGGAATACCTCGCCATCGTCACCGGTTGGCCGGAACTGGATGCATGGGAATGCGCCGCGCCGATCACTCGGGCGGGTGAACTGGGGCCATCGGCCATCTGGGTGCGGCAGGTGGTCAGTCCGCTGGGGCGGGATTGTCGGACTCGGTTTCAAGTGGAACGGCGCTTCGAGCGGGGGGCGGGGAAATTTACCCTGATCCGCTGTTTCCCGGTAACCGGGCGGATGCACCAAATCCGCGTCCATCTGGCGTGCTGTGGCTTTCCCATCGTGGGCGACAAGCTCTACTCGGGCGACGGCTCGGAGTATCTGGAATGGATGGCCGATGGCTGGACGCCAGCCTTGCAGGAGCGGCTGATTTTACCCCGGCACGCGCTCCATGCGGCGTGTTTGGAAATCCCGTGGGGCGGGCAAGTTGTCCGGTGGGAAGCGGCGATGGGCAGGGACTTGATGGAATTTTCCACCGGCAGTGAAATCAGCCTGACGCCGGATGTTGTCATTTGGAGTCGGCATGACTAGCCTGGGACATGGTTTCACTGGACGAGATGGTTGCGTATTTGGATCGGGAGCTGAATACGGCCGCGATTGCAGACTATCCGGGAGCATGGAACGGCCTGCAATTGGCCAATGCAGGGGAAATCGGACGCATCGTCGCAGCGGTGGATGCCTCGCTGCCCGTCATCGAGGCGGCGGCGGGTGGGCCGGGCCTGTTGATCGTCCATCACGGGATGTTTTGGCAGGGTGTCCAACCGGTGACCGGGCCATTTTACCGGAAATTGAAAATCGCCATGGATGCCGGGCTGGCGATTTATTCATCCCACCTGCCTCTCGACGTCCATCCCGACTGGGGCAACAACATCCAACTCGCACGGGCGATCCACTTGCAGGATCCGGTGCCGTTTTTCGATCAAAAAGGCCTCTTGCTCGGACTTCGCGGCGCATGGTCTGGCACCCGCAGCGAACTCACGGACTACTTGCAAGCGGCACTCGGCGGGCCGGTCCATGTTTGTCCCGGCGGGCCGGAAATCATCGCCAGCGTGGGCCTCATCACCGGCGGAGCAGGCAGCGAAGTGGCGAAAGTGGCGACTTACGGCGTGGATACCTTCATCACCGGCGAGGGCCCGCACTGGAGCTATCCGCTCGCCGAGGAGCTAGGCTTAAATGTCTTTTATGGTGGGCACTACGCGACCGAAACTTTTGGCGTAAAAGCCCTCGCCACCGCGCTGGCGGCGAAATTCGACCTGCCTTGGGCCTTTCTGGATCATCCCACCGGCCTTTGAAACCCGCCGCTTCCCTGATCTTCCGTGTAGCTTCATCGCCCGTTCGCGCGTAGGGACTGATGCCGATTCCAACACATGATTCAATCCACACTCATTACGACTCTCATTACTGCGTGTACATTCGCTGTTGGTGCGGCGGAACCAAACAGGGTCTGGCACGATATTGGCAGATTTCTCAAAACCGAAGGAACCGTTCTGCGTGATCGGAATGGCACCTCCGTCCAACTGCGCGGGGTGAACCTCGGAGGTTGGCTCGAGTGGCAAAACTGGATGTGCCCGATGGACTCATCGGAAACGCTACGCGATGCCAACCCCGGCCACAATGGATATGACTTTGAGGTCAGGAAACTACTCACGAGGCGCTTCGGTGTCGCTGTCGCCGAGGACCTGCTCAACAGCTATCAGGAGGCATGGATCAGCGCTCGGGATCTCGACAACATCCGGGAACTCGGCATGAACGTAGTCCGCCTGACGCTGGCCTACGACACTATGCTCAAGGACGACGGGACCTGGCGGTCGGATGCGTTCACTCACATGGACTGGCTGGTCAAAAATGCTTGGGATCGCGGCCTTTATACCATTATCGATTACCATGCTTTCCTGCCACCGGCGGCCGATCAGCATGGCGGCGCGGCCGGCTACTGGAGCAACAAGAACCAGATGGCCGAGACCGTGCGGATCTGGACGAAGATCGCCGCACACTTCAAGGGCAACCCGGCCATCGCCATGTATGATCTGCTCAACGAACCTACCAATTCAGCGCCGAAGGACCAACCCGCGCCCAAGCCAGACGATGTGTGCGAACTTTACGACAAGCTCTACAAAGCGATCCGCGCCGTCGATCCCGATCATGCGATCGCCTTGGAAGGCATGTGGGATTGGCGCAGTCTGCGCGATCCTGCCAAGTGCGGCTATCAGAACGTGGTCTATTCGTTCCATTGGTATAACTGGGGCGGGAAGAACACCGAAGATCTCAGGCGGGCGATCGATAAGGATCTGCAGTCGTTCGCACAGATGGGTGCGGCATGGAATGTGCCGGTTTTCATCGGGGAATTCAACCACTTCGGCGACAAGGATGCTTGGAAATACGCGTTTGAGGAATATGACAGGCAGCAGCTAAACTGGACCATGTGGACCTATAAGAACAAAGCTTCTGGGTCAAACAGCTGGGGAGTTTACACAACGATACCCGGCAAGGCTCCGTCGGTGCCAAACCTGGTCACCGACCGCGTGGAGGATATCCGGAAGGCGTGGAAGGCGTGGGCCACATCCGCTGGAAATTTCGCATTGAATCCGATGTTCAAGCCATTGCTTGTTCGCGAGCCGCAGACGAAATGAGAAGCTTCCGGCGACGGCTGGACGATATCCGCTGGCCCAGGCACTCTGGGCTTGAATGTGCTTTATGGCGGCCACTCCGCGACCGAAACGTTTGGCGTAAAAAGCACTCGCCACCGCGCTGGCAGCGAAATTCGACCTCCCTATTTCCTTTCTGGATCATCCCATCGGGCTTTGAATCCTGCTGGGTTGGTGACTCGTCTAACCGTGATCTTCCTGAAACATTTTCGGCCTTTCCCTCTTTTCCTCCTTTCCATCAATTTGCGCGTTCCAGATAAGAAGGCCATCCCATGATGACAAAAGGAATCCTGCCCCTGTTGATCGCGCTGTGCTACCTTGCGCCTCCGGTCCACGGCGCGGTGAAAAAGGCGGAGGTTCCCAAGGCCGCGCCGGTACCTCAATACAATCCGGCCAAGCAGCCGGTCGTCACCGGGGAGTTCGCGGTCGGACTCATTGTCATCACCTTCAAGGACAGCGCGATTCCCATGGACATCGCCCAAGCCATCAAGTCGGTGGAGCGCGTGAATGGCACCAATCAGGAAGCGGATTCCGGCGCGGGCGGCAAGTCCAAGAACCATTCCTCCGAAATTAATCTAACGGAGTATTTCAAAGCCTATAGCAACGGCATCGCCTGGCCGAAAATCGAGGTGATGCCCGACGCGAACACTTGCTATCAGGACCCGCATTTTTACGGCTACTACTGCGAATACGAATTCTGGGAAAACCCGATCGGCTGGAAAGACCGCGCAGAGGGCGAAGAACGGGTGAAAAAGATGAACCAGAATGCCCTGCGTTTTGCCGAGAAAGGCTACCGTGGCACCAAGCCGAGATTCACTTGCTACAACTACATCACCGCCCGCCAAACGGCACCGACCAAGGAACTCACCGCGGAGCTGCTCCAGTTCTATCAAAACCGCAGCGCGGATCCGAACCGCACCCGCATGGTCAGGACGCGCAAGGCCAAGAAGCGTGCACCGCAGACCGACACCTTCGACCCATGGACTTACTATGCACCCGTCTGCAAGTGGGGCGAACCGATGTGGCCGAACTCCAAGATCCAGATCGACGATTTCGCCGGCGGTGTGCTCGCCCATGAACTCGGCCACTGCCTCGGTGCGCCGGACGTCTATCGGGTCGGTCGTTTCAATGATGGCATTGGCGGCACTTCATGCCTCCTATCCTACGGGCCGACTGCCAATGCCTTCAGCCGCTTCTATCACCACGCCTACATCAAAGAGCACAATCATCCGACGCTCAAGACCTCCGGCACTTACACGCTCCACCCCCGGCACATCACGCCTGAAGGCAATGAAGCCGTCGGTTACTTGATTCCTAGCAATCATCCGCACTACGCCTATCAAGTGGAATACATCCATGGCGAGAGCGGATCGGTCGGCGTCGGGCCGGGTCATGAGGGGATGCTCATTTCCGTCGTCAATCTAGGTCTAACCAACTATCTCGGATCACCCGACTACTTCTATGTTTACCGGCCACATGATCCGTTCTTCCTCGGCGAGGGCGACACGAACGATTGCCTGTTCGGGAAATCCCACCAGCGCACGAAGTTTAGCATGAGCACCGAGCCGTCCTCCCGCCTGCCCAACCTGCTCGACGGCGGCGTCTCGTTTGAAAACATCGAGGAACATGGCGACACCCTCACCTTTGACCTGAAAATCGAGCACCACCCGGTCACCGGCAGCGCCTACACCAACTCGATGTTACCGCAGATCCGGCTCGATGCGATCCACAATGTCCAAGCCACCAGTTTCGCGATGGACTGCACCATCAAATTCCGTGGCGAGCCGCTCATCACCACCTATGGCTTCTGTTGGTCCACGTCCGCTCTTCCCACCGTCCGCGATGCCACTTACACCCTCGCCCACCGCGAATGTTACCAAGGCCATGCCATCAATCTAACACCGGGAACCACCTATCACATCCGCGCCTTCGCCACCAATGGCATCGGAGTCCGCTACAGTGATGAAGAGCTAACAGTTAAGACGCCGGATTTAAAAACCCCGCCTTCCAGCATCGGGCCTTTGTTCACTGACTCTTTCTCGGACAATAAATATTTATTCACCGAGTTCAGCAACGAGACCACGGAGACCAGCGAGACGTTCATCGGTTACAGCCCGACCTGTGTGCTGGCCGAGTTCATCGCCTATTACCGCCCTGTTAGGTTTGTCGCGAACGGAAGAGTCGGAGCTAAAACGCCCGCCGTCGATTTCAACCAACTGAGTTGGAACCCCGGTGCCGGTGACTTCCCGATGCGGCTTGAAGAAATCGACGAATTTTTCCAGCAAATCCACGACCAGAGCCTTGCGCTGGGACTCCACGATCTTCATCCCGGAAAAGACTTCCTTCGCAACATCGTCAAGCTCACCGGCGTCCGCAGCAAACCCGTCCTCAGCACGCTGGCACTGGACAACCTCAAGCAAGTCTCCGAGCTCATCCGTCAGGACCTCCTGCAAAGCCGTCCGGTCATCCTCGTCCTATCCGATACCGGCGACTTCGGCAATCCCGTCCGCTGGGCGCTCATCGACGGAATCGACACCAGCGGCAAATTCCACGTCGAATTTCCCCGCAATTCCAAGCTCTACTACGATAAGGAATGGCACGACGTGAAATCAGGCTACGTGCCGTCCGAGTTGTTGATTCTCCCTCTCTACAAGACGCTGGTAGTGACTTCCTGTTTCTATCCGAAATAGCGGATGATTGGATGACGGGATCATGATAGAGGGTGACTTTACCCAAGCATGACTCGCAGACCTGCCGCAGAGTTCTCCAACAGTCTTCTATCAACTTGGGCACGTCATGTAACAGTCAAGGAAGCCACCCGGCTCGTCGCCGCGCGTGAGGCGGAAGACATTCGCTTTCCGCAATCACGCAAATTCCCAACTATTTGAAAGTTAGATTGTCGGTGGCGCGTGAGCTGCTGTATAGTCGGTGTAATGTCAAAAACACCTGCGGAAACCCACCGCGATGCACCCGATCGTAACGCCCCCCTGGAGGCCATAGCCGGCTTCCGCCTTCTGCTCATTTCAGCCCTGTGCTGCTTCCCTCTGTCGGCGCTGGCAGTCCGTCCCAGCACCGACAGGCCGAACGTCATTTTCATCCTGAGTGACGATGTGGGCATCGGCAACGTCCACGCTTACGGCGGAACCTATAACACGCCAAACATTGACTCCCTCGCGGCCACGGGCACTAGCTTTCAATACTGTTATTCCCTGCCGCTTTGCAGCCCTTCCCGGTGCGAGTCGCTTACGGGACGCTATCCCTTCCGCACCGGACTGAATAGCAACTCATGCGCATGGGCCATCAATCCGGACCGTGAAGTCATGATCCCCACGGTGCTGAAAACAGCGGGCTACGCATCAGCCAGCATCGGGAAATGGGAGCCTTGGAACGGAGCCCAACCCGGTCTCAATCCGCTTGCGTGGGGTTTCGACGAGCAACTCTGCTTTCCGAAAAGCGGAGCTTATTGGCGCAGCCAAATTACGACCTACGATGTGAACGGCATCCCCACGGATTTGCCGGATGGCGTTTATCTGCCCGATGCCATGCATGATTTCGCGGTGGATTTCATCCGGCGCCACCAGGACCAGCCTTTCTTCCTCAACTACCCGATGGTGCATATCCACTCTCCCATCCTTCCTACGCCCGATAGTCTGCCCGGCGCGGATGCGGCAACACTTTACGCGGACAACATCCAATACATGGACAAGCTGGTGGGCAAGCTGATCGCCGAACTAGACAACTTGGGCCTTCGGCAAAACACCATCCTTGTTTTCACGGGTGACAATGGGACAGCCGCATCCTTCCCCTCGACTGTGAATGGGCAGGCCGTCGTCGGCGTAAAAGGCTCCATGCTCGAAGGCGGCAGCCGTGTGCCGCTTGTCGTCAACTGGCCCGGAACCACACCAGAGGCGACCGTTAATAATGACCTCATTGATTTTTCTGACTTCTTCTCCACTTTCGCGGAACTCGGCGGCGCGCCCCTGCCCGCTGGCGTGACACTCGACAGCCACAGTTTCGCACCTCAGATACTGGGACAAGTCGGGACGCCACGCGACTGGGTCTATGTGGAACTCACCGGAAGGTCCTACGCCCGTGGTGCCCGCTACAAGCTGACCAACGGGGGCGCACTCTTCGATATGATCAATGCTCCCTTCGAGGAGTTAACCGTGCCCGTGGACACCACGGATCCCGACGCCATCGCCGCACGCATCGCCTTGCAAACCGTGCTCGATGAGCATCCGGCAATCCGAGCCGGCGGCAACCATAGTGATTTCAATGGTGACGGCAGCCCGGATATTTTGGTGCAAGATCCTGCAACCGGAACACGATTCATCAGATTCATGAATGGGACGGATCGCATTGGCGGGACGAGTTTCGGCAAAGGTCTGGCTGGCTCCGACATCGCGGGCACGGGTGACTTCAATGGCGACGGTAAGCCTGACATCGTCTGGCAAGACCCGCTCACCGGGAGGAGAATGATCCGGTTGATGAATGGGGCAACCACGATCGGAGCGGTGGGATTGGGGACGATCTCACCCGACTGGCAAATCGCGGCGGTCGGGGATTTCAACGCAGACGGCAAGCTGGACCTGGTCTTGGAAAACAGAGCCACCGGCCAACGAAACGTCTGGTTCCTGAACGGGACAACCAGGATCGGCACGGCAACCATCGATGCCATTGCGACCGACTGGCAAATCGCTGGCGCGGGGGATTTCAATGGGGATGGCAAGCCCGATCTCGTCCTGCAAAACACGACCACCGGGGAACGCGTCATCCGGCTCATGGATGGGACAACCACCATCAACTCAATCAGCCTGGGGGTGGTCACGACCGACTGGAGAATCGTGACGGTCGATGATTTCAATGTGGACGGCAAACCCGATTTGCTCTGGCAGAACACCGTTACCGGCGTTGCAAACTATTGGTACATGGACGGCACAGCCGTGGCAGCGAATAAGGCCCTGCCAAAAGGTCTCCTGAGATCTTGGCTGCTCAGCAAATGACTGCAAGATGGCCGACGTGAACTGACGGTTCGGCAGCCGCTTGGGAAAGATTGAATGTCTTCATGCATCTGGAATCTTACTCCGCGCAAATTCCTCGCAACTTGAATCAACTTCTTTTCCCCTCCATCCGGCCCGACTCAGCCGCTGTTTCAGGACCCAACCAAAATACAAATTTCTAGCAGCCGGCTGCTGAACTCTGGTCCTAGCTCGCTGCCCGCCTCAAGCACCTCGCCAGATCGTTCGGTCTCATTCAGCGTGTCAGCGCCGGTTTTTCCCCAGAGAAATACCTCCTCGCTCAGCGGATGCCGACTCAAGTTTTAGGATTGCGAATTCCGGGGGCTGGGGCATTTATAGCTAATGAAATTTTCTTTAATGATAGCGTTTCTTGGCTTGTCCGGAGTGTTGCCCGTTTTATCTCAGCCCGACATTCCTGGCAATCCAATGGTCACTCCCAAAAAAATCGCAACACGTCCGATCGGTGGCGCTGTGAATCCGGGGGCCGTGATAGAGCCAAGGGACGCCTCGGCTCCAAAGGTCCGTTACACCACACACATCATCCTCTACCCCTATCGGATGTGGTCAAACACGGAAGGCAAGCCCCTTGAAGCGGGACTCATTGCTTTCGAGGATCTCGTGGCGGTAGCGCCAAAAGGCACGGCGGAGCCAATTCTACCGGAACCGCCGAAAAACCCGACCTTGATCCGTGACGGAAAGATCCGGCTGCTGGTGAAACAGAAACCTGTCGAAATCGCACTCGATCAGTTAAGTCGAGCTGACCGTGAGTTCATTGATCAAATGAAAGCGGCCCTCGCGAAAAAAGCGGTGACTGAAAAATGAGAGCTTTGGGCCTTGGTTTCACCATCATGAAAAATCCTGCCGCGCTGCCTGCTTGCCATACCGCTGCTGGTGTGCAAGCCTGGGCGATGCGTATTTCGATCCTGTTGTTATTCCTTCCCGTGGCGGCCATGGCGCAACGGATCAATCATGAGGGCCGCATCCTGGGGCCGCTGCCAGTTGTCACCGCACCGCTGTTGTTCAACACCCCGCAGGCGGATGCGGTGCTTGCCGCATTGCAGATCATGCCGCGCGACAGTGCGTGGAACGAGGACATCTCACGGTGTACGCTGTTAGCCAACAGCGCGGCGATGATCGCGCGGGTGAAGTCTGATCTAGCAGTTTCCTCCGGTCGGCAAAATCTGCGGCTCTTCAGTGAGATGAACTACGTGCTCGTGCCGGAAAATCAACCGGCGCTGCCGATCCGGTTTTTCGAGTATCCGAAAGAATCCGACCTCGACGGCGGCACCTTCCCGGTCGGCCTCTATCCGCTGCCGCCGAATCAGCCGGTGGAGGGCTGGCCGGTGGAAACGGGAAACCTAACAGACTGGCAATGGCAGCACGACATCCACGGCACGGGTGGCGACCGACATTCCATCGTGGTGAAACCCGGTTCGGGATTTTTTTGGGAAACCTGGCAGGCAAAACGGGTGAACGGGAATTGGCAAGCGGCCAACGGCGCGAAATTGAGCCTCGCCTCCAATGCCTTGCGGCCCGCTGGCTGGACTTCTGCGGATGCCGGTGGCTTGCCAATGTTTCCCGCCCTCGTCCGTTATGACGAGTGCCAGCGCGGGATGGTCGAACACGCACTGCGACTCATTGTTAGAAACACCCGCATTGCGGTAGGAACCGCCGTTACCGGCGGCCCCCCGCGCAGATCCGTACGTGAAGAATTACCTCATACGGCTCTTGCCTTGAGTCGAGCGCGAAAGCGTTGCTCTGGATAAGGATGGATCATACGGGCTTTCGGCAGGTGTTGCCGAACTAACTTATGCATACGCGCCCAAGTCCAACTACTCTTTCCTCGCTGGCTACGCCTCCGAATCGTCCATAGCCAGTGGCGAGTCACCTCATCCACAAAGCGCCCAATCCGGTGGCTGTTGCTCGGCACGGCATGATAATTCAGCCAACCTTGCACCACTCGTTTGAGCCACCGGGCAGCTTCTCCCAGTGGTTGGTTAATCCGTTTTCGTAGCTTGAGTCGATTCATAGATCAAAGACATAGTGGAGATAGATATTTGAAAGAAGTGGTGAGATTCCAGCTCATTGCGGTGTCCCCATTTTTGTCTCCGACCAATCGTTTCCTTCGATGATTCCGGCTCTCAACCATTTGCGAATCAACCGAAGAACTCGATGATCCCCGATGCGATGTTCTAGCAGCCTGTCGGACTTAGCGAGTTAACGCGCTGAGAATCGGCTGTACGAATTTTGATCAACCTGAGTTGGCGTTGAATTGAGAATAGCCCCCCTTAAAAACCCACCTTATTGAGACTGGTCGAGTTTTTAGCTCTAAGTCCGACAGGCTGCTAGGAACTTGATTAACCATTCATGGTCAATCGTATCAAAGAACCCTTCTGGGATGGGTTGGTGGGGTCGGTGTTTCCCTTGGCTGGGTCCCTTTTCTCCGTCCGCTCCCCCATGCTACACCCGGAACATTACTGCTCCCAGCGTAGGGTTCGTGGCCAGAGCTACTGGCTAGGTTTTCTCTGTAAGACTTTTTCATTCTCTGTTTCAAGCCGGTTTATCCCGGCGCTTTCACCCGCCCCAGAGACGTCCTATTTTTGCCTAATCCACGGAGGCAAAAGTGATACGGAGGCTTACGGTGCGGTGACCTTCAGGCGACCGAAGAGCAGGGTGTTGACGCCCTTGGGAATCGTCACAGTCACTACTTCGACTTGGTTCGGATCCGTTCCGGTAGCGGCGGCCACATTGACAACACCCACGGTGCC